>JABWCM010000184.1 GCA_013360285.1 Myxococcales bacterium | reverse complement strand
ACCGAGTAATATCGGGAATATTGCGCAGGTTTTTTTCTGGGCAGCGGGGGCAAAAGCATCCGTCCAAGTTCGTTCAGCTATTTTTTCACAAACTCTCTGGTATGGTGGTAACCAGATGCATAATTGTAATGGATTCGCCATAACTTGTAGTGGATTAGTGAAAATCACGACTTTCTGGATTTGCTGGAGCCAGAAGATCCGGTATCCATAATGAGTCGGCTATCAGGTGCACTACGTTATCCTGTTGTTGCAGTCGCCCTGATACTCCAAGCAGGGTGGCTGTTTTGGCTATCAACTTGTAACGCTCAAACACGGTATTCCACACCACGATATTGACGAATCCCATTTCGTCCTCAAGGGTCATAAAAGTAACTCCGGCGGCTGTCATCGGGCGCTGACGACAAATCACAACTCCAATGTATTGGGTGCGTGTACCATGGGGCATGGTTGCTAACTTATTTGAATCAGGCAGCCCCAGCCGCTGTAAATCCGCTCGCAATGGCTCCATCGGATGGCCGCGTGGACTGTGAGACGATGCCTGGTAGTCCCATGCGATGGTTTGAAACAGATCGAGTTGTGAAAAGTGCGCTTGTTGTTCGTGGGCTGTAATTGGTAACGAATTGGCCGAATCTTTGATCGTTTTACGCACACTCCACAATGCTTCGCGGCGGGAAAGTCCCATGATTTCAAATGCACCTGCTTTGGCTAAGGCTTCTAGTGGGCGTAATCCAAGACGGGTACGTTGGACGAAATCGCTGAGCCCAGAAAATGCCCCCTGAGCAGCGCCTGCTTCTATTTTTGTCCGTTCTCCTTTTCCGAGTCCGTTGACAAACCGAAGGCCTATCCGTACTGCAAAGGGTCGATTTTCCGTTGGAGACGTCGCTGGTTCAAGAGTACAGTCCCATTCGCTTGGGCCGACGGCGATGGGTCGGATTTCGATTCCTTTTCGTTGGGCATCGGCCACCAGAGTTGCTGCTGAATAAAACCCCATCGGCAGCGCATTGAGCAACGCACAGAGAAATTCCGCAGGATAATGGCAACGCAGCCAGGCGGTCGCATAGGCTATCAATGCGAAGCTTGCGGCGTGTGATTCTGGGAATCCATATTCTCCAAACCCGCGGATTTGTTCAAAAACACGCACTGCAAATTCTTCCGGAATGCCTTTTTGTTGCATTCGTGACACCAATCGTTCTCGGTGTTTATCAATCTGCCCGGAGCGTCTCCATGCCGCCATGTCGCGGCGAAGTTGGTCCGCTTCTCCAGGGGTATAATCCGCAGCTACGATTGCAAGCCGCATTACCTGTTCCTGAAAAAGGGGAACACCCAGGGTTCGTCGCAACACGGGTTCCAAACATGGGTGGGGGTAGGTTACCTCTTCCAATCCCTGTCGGCGGCGCAGATAAGGGTGCACCATTCCTCCAGAAATTGGCCCGGGGCGCACAATGCTTACTTGGATTACGATGTCGTAATAACTTTGAGGCCGTAGACGAGGAAGCATCGCCATTTGTGCCCGGCTCTCGATTTGAAATACCCCAACAGTGTCTCCGGTGCTGATCATGGCAAAAGTCTCTGGATCGGCTGGAGGAATGGTTGCCATAGATACATTTTTGTTTCGATAGTTATTTAACAGCCGAAAACATAAATCTAAGTGGGTCAATGCACCCAAACCCAATAAGTCCACCTTGAACAAACCCAATGCTTCTACATCGTCTTTATCCCACTGGATAACCGTACGTCCTTCCATTGTCGCATTTTCAATTGGCACCAGCGTATGTACTGGTTCATGTCCCAGCAAGAACCCGCCAGGGTGGATGGAAAGGTGACGAGGAAAGTCCAGGATTTCATTGGCAAGCCTTAACATGTGCCGAACAGCATCCGCTGCAGGATCCAAGCCGGCAAACCGCAGCATGTCCTCGGTGGTTTCGTCTGACCACGAATGTAACTTGCTGAGTTGATCAAGCGCGGTCATCTGAAGTCCCAATGCTTTTCCAACGTCACGGAGAGCTGATCGGGAGCGATAGCGGATGACGTTGGCAACCATTGCCGCTCGATCTCTGCCGTATTTATCGTAAACATGACGGATTACTTCTTCGCGGCGAGCGTGAGAAATATCTAAATCGATATCAGGTGGTTCTGCTCGTTCTTTTGAAAGAAATCGTTCAAAAAGCAGTTCCATTCGAACCGGATCAACGGAAGTAATTCCCAGGCAATAACAGACAGCAGAGTTGGCGGCTGATCCTCGTCCTTGGCATAAAATTCCCTGTGAGCGACAAAACTGAACAATTTCATACATCGTCAGGAAATAACCCCCATACTCTAGTTCAGAAATCAGATTCAGTTCCTGGTCGAGTTGGGACTTCACTTGAGGAGAGACTTGATTGTTGTAACGTTCGTTTGCTCCATTATAAGTAAGATAACGTAACCATTGTTCTGGTGAAGACGTTTCCGGAATCTTTTCAGCGGGGTAACGGTATCGGAGTTCCGCAAATGAAAAGGTGCATCGTTCCGCAATTTCAAGCGTGCGTTCAATTGCATCCTTGTGGTCCCAAAACAGATCGGAAAAGGTATTCGGATTCACAATAGCATGATTTGCATTGGGTTTGGTCAACCTTCCCGCGGTATGCAGGGTGACTCCATGGCGAATGCAGGTAAGAATGTCTTGAAGATCGCGGCGGGCAGGAGTGTGATAAAGCATTTCGATTGTTGCGACCAACGGAATACGAAATTTGCGCGCTCGCTCACAAAGCCGTTTTTCGCCGGGGACTTCGAGGTCATGCCGATGTCTGGCAATCATAGCATAAAGACGATCACCAAAGGCTTGATGCAGACCGTGAGCCACCATTACAGGCTCTGCTTCGCCAGCCAGAAAGCTTCCACTCCCTCCCCATAGGGCTAACAGACCATCGGCATGGGCATATACCTCTTTCCATCCAACCCGACACATCCCTTTCGGTGAACGTAACCTCCCTGTTGTCAACAAGCTGCAAAGATTTGCGTATCCAAGGCGGTTTTGAGCTAACAACAGCAGGAAAGAATCTTCCACCGTTACCTGAGCCCCGACAATTAGTTTTATACCTAATTCTTTTGCTCGGACATAAGCACGTACAACACCATACAGTCCATCACGGTCCGTAATGGCAAGCGCGGGTAAACCCAGTGCATGAGCCGTGTCGACCAGCTCATGGGGGTGGCTTGCGCCCTCCAAAAAAGAACCGTTGCTTTTGCACCACAAGGGTACATAGAAAGAATTCGAGTTCATTCAACAGTTCCGTGTACAAACCACTGATTTCTTTCTTTATCAAAATACACCCAGTCAATGGTTCCTTGATTGGTTTCAACAAAGTAGTACTCACGATGAACCGCTTTTTTCCACCATCCTCCTGCAACGACAAATGGGCCACTAAGTGCATCTTCTGTTATTTTATCTAAGCGAGCTGGCTTGGGTTTTTTATAGATGCGACGAATCAGGATTCGATCTCGACGAGGGTTAGGCGTGGATTCCCGCAATTGTCCTACAGGCGTTTCGGTAAAGTTTGCTTCAGGAAGATGTCCATCACGTAACTGGTGGCATATCACCGCTTTTTCCCCCAACCATGCCCGGATGCGTGCTAAGGCGATAGCAGCCGCGCCAAGATCTCTTTGTGAGTGTTGATATAGATGAAGTTGTTCGGTTGGTGCATCTACCCCAACTACCTCTACTCCAACTTCGACCACTCCTGCCTCAAGCTGCGCTCCCTCTAGCCGGAGACGAACAAGGGCAAGAAGTACGGAACTATCCAGGGTGGGTAAGGCGGGTGTAAGGCGCTCCACCCGCTCTTTTTTTCGGTCCAATCCAAGGTGAAGAGATATGCAAGAAACCGCTTGGTGCTTTGATGCAAGAGTGAGCAAGAGCGAATCGAGTAATCGTTTGACTAAGAAGAGTAATCGTTCTGTATTTTCATCCGGCGAATCCAAAATTACGGTTTGAACAAGTGGCTCCTCGGGATGCCACGTATGGGGAGGTTCGGTCCAGCCTGAAATTTGTGTTTGTGGTTTTGTTGGGTCGTATTCTGAATCAGATACCAGTCGATGCAATGTGTGAAGCGCGCATCCAAAACGTTCCAAGATCTCTCCTCCAGGAAGTTTGGAGAGATCCCACAGAGTATTGATCCCCAAAAGATGTAATGTATCTCGAACAGTTGCGGAAATTCCTAAAGATGCCGCAAGTCGGTTCAGTGGAACGGCAAAAGCTGCGTTTTTTTCGGATTCTGCAGTGCGAAGTATTCGGATCCCTGGTGGGGAAACGCAAGCGATTGCATAGGTAAAAAATCGGCTAAATCCAACAACAACCTTCGACACAAATAACTTTGCAGCTACTTCGTTGTGAACTGCTTTGGCCCAAGCCGCAGGGGTAGGATAGATTTTGCCAAGCCCCCGAACGCCAAGCCAAAAAACTCCAGGTTCTTTGGCTATTTCTACCTCTGGGGAATGTCGATAAAGACATGTTCCCAATTGAGTCACCATTTGCAAAATATTGATGTGATCCACAACTTCTGCTTTGAGTCCTGCGGCAAGCCCCAAGGCAGCAGAAAACCGCATCCCGGGAAGCACTCCAGCTTGACGCGCGACTTCATTCACCCAAAGGAGCTGTGCCTGAGGGCGATCTTGTTCAACTACGCATGCAGGTTGGTATCGCCATTCCGGGTGGCGCAGCAACAAAAGTTGCAACGGCAGTTCCGGTACATCAATGCAAGCCAGCCGGACCACAACATTCCTCCTGATACACACGCCCCGGTCCTTTGCGTTTGTCTTTAATGATGTGGATATTCAAGCTGTATCCCGTGCCTATTCGGAGTGTGCTGGCTTCAGCCCGTAGGGAAATAAGCGAGCTTAAGGACTCTTCTTCTGTTTGTTTCTCGGTAAGAAATACCACAGCGGTATCGTGTTTTTGTGCGAGCCCCAAAATGCGGGTTTGAAGAGCCATGGAGATCGATTTTTCTCTGCCGAGATCCATCACGATTAACCCGAATGCTCCGGAACGAACAAGTTCTTCAGCCGCGCGAACCGCCATGGAACCATCCGGTGCCCGTATGACGGGGAGAGCACTCAGATCTACCCCAAATTCCGCAGCGTCCGGTGGATAGTATGTGCTTTCGGGAAGCGTGACCCACGCGGTAGGTTCACGATGCATCTGAGCATCAAGCACTAGGCAAAAAGCTGCGGTTAGGCGTGCTGACCCGTGTCTTCCTGATATTTCCACCATTCGTCCTGCGATTTCCTGAACTTTCCAACCAGAAATGGTGACTGCAGTAGAAGATATGGGCGGGGTAGTTGTTCTTGCTTCGGAACCCCTGTTTTTAGATCCATCCGCGATGCGGACATTGGAAAACACCTGAATTCGATCCTGGGGATGGAAGAGCGAAGTTGAAACGCCATTTGACATACTTACTCCTCTCCTGCGGCTGAATGTGAACTCTCTAAATAACGGCGAACTTCTATTATTTTACCTAAGATTCGCAGGTCTTCAGAATCTACTATGATCGGAAACATTGTATGGTTTTCTGGACATAGCTCAATGACATCACCATGAATACGAAGTCTTTTAACTGTGGCTTCATCTCCAACCAAAGCAACGATAATTTCACCGGAGTTGGCGGTTGTCTGCTTTCTGACGATGATGACGTCTCCATGGAGAATTCCTGCGTCAATCATGCTGTCGCCACGTACTCGTAATGCAAACAGTTCTGAAGAAGATTTCCGAGTCTGAACTGGTAAGTATCCTTCAATTTCCTCGAAAGCGGTTGTCAGTGGACCCGCATGCACTCGCCCAACAAGTGGTACAAACGCCGGTGGGTTTTCCGATGGCAGTCGATATCCACGGGAACGGCCCGGAAGCCGTATCAATCGTCCTTCTTCCACCAACCCATCAAGATGTTCTTGCGCCGACTGAGTTGCCCGGAACCCCAGCGCTGCTTGCACTTCACGAACCGAAGGTGGATCACCTCGAAGCAGTCGTTCTCTGACAAACTGATAAATAAGTTCACGTGTATTGTCATTCGTTCGTTTCATACCAAAACCATACCAGACATTTGTCTGGCTTTCAAGCACAAAACAACAGAACCAACCCGTCACACACCTAGGCGTGGTGTTTTTAGATGAAATTATTGTCCTGGGCGCCTTTGGCCGTCTCGCCCGTAAAAATCCCTGCGCCATATTCCCGATATGACTCAGGATTTTTCCGGACGATCCGGCTCAAATCCGGTTGGCCAAAAATTCCCCTAAAAAACACCAGCCACCTAGGGAGAAGCTGTTGTGGTCGGCTTTGTTTTCTGCAGACGAGGATGTTTTGCAGCGAGCGCTGCGATGGACTCTACAACTGACGGATCTTCAGGGAGATGAGACGGAATTTCGATAAAATCATAAATAAGCAGGCTGCTGTGGTTCGGATCGACCTCGGGCAACTCCTCAAGTTCCATTTGGACTGTTTGATGCTCCGCACGTGCTTGTGCTAAGGTTTGTTGAGCCCATTTTAAATTAGCAGATCGAGCCGGATCATCACCGATTTTGGCTATTACTTCACTGCGCTCCTGGATGCGCTGGGTCAACATACTCAGCTTATCTGTCAACGATTTGCGGCGTGATGGATCCACAAATTCGTACGGTTTCTCACCATCACGTACAATCAAAGTCAACGCGCTGACGTGTTTTCCTTTTTCTGACCCATCAACAATATAGGTGCCATGGCGAATTTCTGGCACATGCTGTGCGCCCGGTGTATCTGAGCCCAGAATCGCTGTGATTCCTTTTACTTTATCCGCCAAATCCAACTCTTCATCAGGAGTCATCTGAGCAATGCAAATAATGATTTGTGCGCCGGCTGCCTTAAGTGTCTGCACCTGTTGCTCTGCTGTTGTAACGGGATCGGCAATTTGAATTCCGTGGACCGTCTCATGTTCGGTTCGTTTTTCGTAGTTCGGGGTGACTAAGCCAAACACACCAATTTTTGCTCCCGATTTTTCCACAATAACGTGTGGTACAAATACCGGTTGCTGGTCATTCGCGCGCAAAATGTTGGCCGAAACAAAAGGGATAGTGGAAGAACGAGCCAGCTCCATCAACGCCGGAGTGCCCAGTGCTAAGTCTCGATCTCCCACGTTCATCGCTTCAACGCCGAGTGCTTTGTAGGCTTCTAATATTACCTTTGCGCGATCTTGAATTACTTGTGGGTCATCTCCTTCGACAAATGTCGACTGTTCCGCCAGCGCATCACCCGCATCCAAAATCAACATGGAGTGCCATTTGACGGCACGATCACGTACCCATTGGACCCTACGTGCCAATCCTCCAAGTGGATTGACGTTACATCCGCAATCGTACAATTCGCCCATCATATTGGCTGTGTGCAAAATTCCGATACGGGTTCCTGGAGTGCTCGCGTACATGTCGACAAACAACGTTCCATGGGACGCATCTGTTTTTGCGCTACGGGACGAAGGTTGAGTTTTTATTGTCTCCTGTGTGCCTGACGATGGAGTCACATGTGTACTGGACCCTGTTGGAGGTGTGGGTGGCACCTTGGCTTGGTTTTCAGCCGATTCGTTTTTACACCCACCGATGAAAACGATCGACAGTGTAATCGCTAGAAACCAAGACCACAGCGCAGCAGACATGTTGACACCGGTTGTTGTTGAACAACGGTCATAACGTATGAAGAACATCCGTATCATGACTGAAAAATCCAGGTTGGTGTTGTGACCACCACTGTGGCTATTTGCATTTGGGATTCCGTCCAGATTTCTTTGCTTTTTCGTACAAGTCCACCGCCGCCTTCATGTTTTTTTGTAAGTTATCGATGCGTGTTTCATGAGAGGGATGGGTAGACAAAAACTCGGGCGGCGAGCCACCGGACACTTTTTTCATGTTCTTCCATAACTGCACCGACTCCCGCGGGTCAAAACCCGCTTCCGCCATCAACCGTAAACCGATGATGTCTGCTTCCGACTCATGGGTACGGCTGTGGGGCAACTGTATCCCAAACTGTACGCCGACGCCCAGTGCACCCATAAGTAGCCCATGATGTTTGCTGTCTTTTGCTAACGCGTCCACTGCCGCCATCGCCCCTTGTTCCACGAAAGCTTCAGAAACTCGCTCGTTTCCATGCTGAGCAATCACGTGACCCACTTCGTGACCGATTACCGCAGCAAGCCGATTTTGATTATCCGCAACCTTCATCATTCCGGTATACACACCAATTTTGCCGCCCGGCAGCGCAAAGGCATTGACCGCGTCATCTTTGAATACAACGACTTCCCATTTAGAAACACCTGTCTGGCCCTTGGTATGAGCAACAATTGAATCGGCAATGCATCGGACGTACGCCTGAACAGAAGCGTCTTGGACGGCCGGTGTCCCTGCTTTCAGCTCGTTAAATGCCTGCGCCCCCATTGCATCCATCTGATTTGCCGGCATCAGCAGCAATTGTTTCCTTCCAAGCGGTGAAGTGGCACACGCGAAAAGGAAGAACAAAGACACGACCATTCCAATCCGTAGAGGCTTTGCTGTCGTCATACTATTTCTCCATGTGTCAGATTAGTTAGGTGGCATAAGATCAAAGATAATACCCCGCAGGGCTGTGATACCGAACATCGCCAACATTACGTTATCTTGGATTTTTCACGGGTGTTCACAACGACACCAAAACGCTGACAAATTTCGGGCACGCGTACATCCGTCGTGCCGGGGCCGATTTTTGCTTTTTTGAGTACGCCCGATGGACCACAACCAGAATTCGTTGGCGGATCGGCGCCGTAGCCGAAGAATTATGAGAAATCCTGGCTAAAAATCGCGCCGACCCGAAAGGGCTCGCGACAATGTAATTTGGTCCAGATATTCCAGATCCCCCCCCATGGGAATGCCGGTCGCAATGCGTGATACCCTAATGCCCAGCGGTTGAACCACCTTCTTGATGTATAACGCGGTCGCTTCGCCTTCCACGCCGACGTTGGTAGCGATGATCAACTCGGGCGGCGCCGACGTTTTTAGTCGCTCTATCAATGAACGCAGCCGCAGATCGTCTGGGCCAATTCCTCTCAGAGGGGCAATGACCCCATGCAATACGTGGTATGTTCCCGAAAAATCGCCAGTACGCTCAATTGCCAGCAAATCCGGTACCGATTCCACTATGCAAATCGGTCCACTGTGGCGGGTCGTATCCACGCACACTACACATAGATCATTGTCCGTTAGGTGATGACACCGACGGCAATATCGGAGTGCACTCTTGGCATCCAATAACGCAGCCGACAACTCTTCCGCATAATTGTTTTTTTCGCGGAGGATGTAAAAGGCTAATCGAGTTGCCGTTTTCTCTCCGACACCCGGCAGACGGGAAAGAGAAGCAACCAAACGCTCAAGCGGCACTGGGAGATTCATTGGGTCCTATCCAGGAAAATTGAGGCCCGGAATCGAAAATCCTCCGGTAACTTTAGCGTATGCTGATGCCATGTGGTCCCGTGCTTTTGCAAGAGCGTTATTTGTTGCAGCAATGACTAAATCCTGAAGCATTTCAACGTCGTCAGGGTCAACAACCCCTTTTTCTATGACTACGCTTACAATCTGCATTCCGCCGGTTACTTCGACTGTAACCATTCCGCCGCCTGCCGTGCCTACAAGAATCTGATTGGCCGCTTCTTCTTGAGATTTGGCCAGTTGCTCCTGCATGGTTCGTGCTTGTTTGAGCAAATCACCCAAGCCGCCCGGCAATTGGCCTTGATCAAACTCACTCATCTTGGTCCTCCTCTCTGACATCCATGCTTTTTATTTCGCCGTCAAACAACTGCAATACCTTCGTCACCAGGGGATGGTTACGTGCTTCGGCTTTTAATCGCTGGTGCTCTTCCAGCTTTTCTCTATGTCGCAATTCATATTCAGTTTCGAACTCGTTTTCCGTGTATTCCACGCGAACGGTGATTTGCGAACCGAAAAACAACCGCATCAATTCCCGCAATCGTTTTCCACCGGTAGCTGTTGGTGCGAGCATTTGCGCATAGAGATCGGTTTTTACTTGGACAACCACAGCCCCTGATTCACTCGACAGTTGGGCTTGGGACAGTGTGCCTGCCAAAGGTGCGTCTTGTTCTTTTATGAACAATCGGAATTCGTTCAGCTTTTCTGGTGATACCAACGTTGATGAAACGCCGTCATCTCGTTGGTTCCCTGTCGGCGGCGGCGCGGGTGCGAAAACTGGAACGGTTACGGGTTGCGCCGATGCTAAATTAATTTCTTTGGTTTCTAAATTATCATGAGTCGGTGTGCCTTTGCCTTCGGGAGGGGACACAACGTGCAGTTGAGGTCTTGAACGAGTCGGTATGGCGTCCGGAGTTGGCCGGACGACCATGGGTGCTGCGGCAAAATTACCCGCAGGCTGCCCAGGATAAGTCAGTTTATGTTGGGCTTTCGGCCCCGGCGCAATTCCGCCGTTCGGAACGACAAAACCGTCCGGTAACCTTTTTTCCAACATCTCTAACCGTTGCAGTAAATCATCAATAGGTTGAAGTGGTTGCATCGTACAAAGCCGTACCACAAGCATCTCGAGTACCAATTTGGGGAAGCGGGACTGGTTGATTTCCTGTGCTGCCGACAATGTTGCCCTGAAATACCGATTTAAGTCGTCCACTGCACGTTGCATACCTATTTGTTTCAGCAGCGCAAATTCGGATTCCGATAAATCTGTGGTCGTACCGTGAGCGTTGTCTCCTCCAACGCGGATAACCACAATGTCTCGTACAAAGTGGACCAGTTGCGCAGAAAAGTGCTTCACATCTGTTCCATACGTATAAACATCGTTGACAACAGACAAAGCCTGCGCTGCGTCGCCCGAAAGCACGGCAATCATTAGGTCATGTAACCATTTCCGATCGGCTACGCCAAGAATGTCTGCTGTCTGCGAGAGTGTGATGTCATTTCCGCACGCGCTGATAATCTGATCGAGCAAAGACAGCGCGTCACGCATGCTGCCTTCGCTTTCTCGGGCGATGATGTGCAACGCGCCTTCCTCGATACGAACGTCTTCGTCTGAGAGAATCTCCATGAGTCGAGCAATCAGTACGCGGGACGGAATTCTCTTAAAATCGAAACGTTGGCACCGACTTAGGATTGTAACGGGTATTTTTTGTGGTTCTGTTGTTGCAAGAATAAACACCACATGCTTCGGCGGTTCCTCCAATGTCTTCAGAAGCGCGTTGAACGCTTCCGTCGTGAGCATGTGAACTTCATCAATGATGTAAATCTTCCGGCGGTCACGTGACGGTGCGTATTTTACTCCGTCGCGTAGTTCTCGAATTTCACCGATACCTCGATTCGACGCCCCGTCGATTTCGAAGACATCCATTGATGTACCGGCGGTGATTTCTTTACACGAGGGACACGTATTGCAGGGTGTGTCGGTCGGTCCTATCTCGCAATTCAGGCATTTTGCAAAAATTCGCGCGGTGGAGGTCTTGCCGACCCCCCGCGCACCACAGAAAAGAAATGCGTGAGCAACGCGATCAAGGCGGATCGCGTTGGTTAGGGTCCTGGTGACATGTTCTTGACCCGTAACAGCATCAAAGCCTTGTGGGCGCCATTTTCGCGCCAGAACCAGGTAGGACATAACACAGCTTTAATTGGAAGGTTTAAAGAACAAACACCCGCAGGAGGGAGCTGTTCTGCAGCAAATCAGAATTGAACGCATTGTTGGTTTTCTGTCGACACAGAAAAAAGGAAGATGGCCAGGGCCGCCACACATGTTGTCACCGCTACCGTTGCTTCCTCCCGGACCTGGCGGGGTTCACAGCTTCAGCATTGCAGAGACCCTGACCATCACAAACCACGTAGAAACAGGCTGGTGGCCGGTATCGCAGTGGAAATTTCTTTGTACAGCAAACTAACATCACACACTTCGTGCCCCGATGCTGGGTATGACTTCAGCATCATTACGTTCGTTCGCCGCATTTTCTGATAAGTTACCAGTATATCGAAACGATTTATGATTACGCCTTTTTTGGACAATTCCAAAAACTTCAAGTTCGCCGTACCAACTGCCATGACGCGGTACATGTTTTCGTCTGCAGCGGTGGCGGAGAGAGAGGGATTCGAACCCTCGGTATCTTGCGATACACACGATTTCCAATCGTGCACCTTCGGCCTCTCGGTCATCTCTCCGTAAATCGATCTTGGCGGAGAGCGAGGGATTCGAACCCCCGATGCCCTCACGGACACACCTGATTTCGAGTCAGGCGCCTTCAACCACTCGGCCAGCTCTCCAAGAAAGACTAAATTCTATCGAAATCCCAAGCAGCGACAGTCGATTATTCATTTTGCTTCTCCCGCCGCTGCATACGAACATTTGCGAAAAACGTCGACATGAGTTCAGCACATTGATCGCCAAGAACTTCTTTAGTGCAAATTACACGATGATTTTGCCTTGGATCTTGGCAGATCGCGTACAGTGATTGTACACCACCAGCTTTCTCGTCAACAGCTCCATACACCAATCTTTTCAGTCGGGCAGCAACAATTGCCCCAGCGCACATAACACAAGGCTCTAACGTCACATACAGCGTACAAGATTCGAGCCGCCAGTTTCCCAGCTTGGTGGACGCGTCGTGTATCGCCAGCAATTCTGCATGAGCAAGTGGGTTCTGGGTTGCTTCACGTTGATTAAACCCCTCACCAATGACTTCTCCGTGTTGGGATACAATCACAGCACCTACAGGAACATCGCCTTGTGCAGCAGCCCGTTTTGCAAGGTCAAGAGCTAGGGCTAACCCCTGCTCGTCCTGAAATTCACACCGAGAACCGTCGGTTTTTGTTTTATTAATCACAACATTTCACCAACAATACGGGTGAGACCATGGTGCGCTCAAGAGGACTTGAACCTCTGACCTGTGGTTTCGTAGACCACCGCTCTATCCGGCTGAGCTATGAGCGCATAGAGGTTATGGAAAATTAGCTGAATGAACTTGGATGGGTGTTTTGGTCCTCTTTTTCAAAAAAGCTGCGCAATGTCCTTGACATTACTTGGTTTTTTCTGGCACGGGAAACAAAATCTCCGCGTTTAAGTCCGTCCCCATATTTTTCCACAAATACGTACTGTTCGTTCGACTACCGGTATCACCGCGCCGAACCCGTGGTAACACCAACCACACTAACCCGGATTTCTCACGAGCTTGAGACTACGAGCGCCGATATGTGAGCTTTTTCGTACATAGCAGGCATTTTGTCCTCAACACGGCGCTGCCATGCTTTCGAAAAAACGTCCATCATGCTCAAATTTGCTGCAATCTCGACGCTCTCGACCGCAAGTTTGTAAGAAATCCGGCTAAAACAATTGGCGGAGAGAGAGGGATTCGAACCCTCGGTAGGAGTTTAAGCTCCTACACTCGCTTAGCAGGCGAGCGCCTTCAGCCAACTCGGCCATCTCTCCATGATCGCACAAGGAGTGTACTTTTTCACGGGACAGGGTGGGTGGCGGAGGGGGTGGGATTCGAACCCACGGCATCTTTCAATGCGGCGGTTTTCAAGACCGCTGCCTTAAACCACTCGGCCACCCCTCCAGCATTCAGTAACACCATCTCAGAGGGTCAGCGGAAATAAGGAAGTGACCCTGGTCCAGCTAATTTAGCGCTGAATTGGCCGGGACCGGACTGAGGAATATCGGGAATATTCCGCAAGAGGAATATCGGGAATATTCCGCAAGGACGGGACTGGACAAGGCAGCCTAAATTAGCCGAACAGGGTTCACTTATCTATTTCCGCTGACCCTCTCAGAGCCCATCAAACCCTCTTAGCATTGCCTGACGGGTATGTTGGCTCTTTTCCTTCTTTGTTGCGCGTTGCTACGATGATATCTGCGTTCAAGCATCGATACGCGCCTACAACCGAAGCAATGAGGGCAAAAGTTCCCAAAAAAGCGGTTATGGTATTGAATGGAAGTTTTACGGAGTGTAAAACATTCAGAATCGTTCCGATATTCTGGTTTTCAATGAACTTTAGCTTGAATTACAGGGATGATACCCCGAAGCTAGGGCGCCTACTATAGTGACCCACATTTCGATTGTAAACCGTTTTTTTTACTATTCGCATTGGCCTCAAACTTACCGTATGACATCGAGTCCGCCCATGTACGGACGCAAAACCGCCGGTACGGCGATGGTTCCGTCTGCCTGCTGGTAGTTTTCCAAAATTGCCATCACCGTGCGACCAATGGCCAAGCCGGAGCCATTCAGCGTGTGAATGTACCTTGGTTTGGCACCAGGTTCTGCGCGAAACCGCATGTTTGCGCGCCGAGCCTGAAAATCCGCATAGTTGCTGCAGCTTGAGATCTCTCGATATTGATTCTGGCCAGGTAACCAGACTTCCAGATCGTAGGTCTTGGTCGAACCAAAACCCATATCCCCAGCGCACAATAACATCACCCGATATGGCAACTCGAGTCGTTTTAGTACTTCCTCGGCGTTTGTCACCAACGACTCCAACTCGGCGAAGCTTTCATCCGGGTGCGCTAATTTAACAAGCTCCACTTTTTGGAATTGATGAAGTCGTGTAAGGCCCCTTGTGTCTTTACCGTAACTTCCAGCTTCCCGTCGAAAACATGACGAATAGGAAACATACTTTGTCGGCAGTTTACCCGGGTCGAACATTTGTTCGCGATGTAAATTGGTAACAGAAACCTCTGCAGTTGGTATCAAAAAATAGTCGTCTTCGGTACGAAATGCGTCATCCTCAAACTTTGGGAGCTGACCCGTACCGATCATCGTATGTCGTTGAACTAAAAACGGCGCAAGTACTTCTGTATAGCCGTGTTCACGAGTATGCAGGTCCAGCATGAACATCATCAGTGCACGCTCAAGATAGGCACCCGCGCCTCGATAGACCACAAAACGCGCTCCAGATATTGCTGCGGCGGCCGGAAAATCGAGGATCTGGAGCTGTTCGCCAAGGTCCACATGGTCGCGTGGCTGAAAATCCATTGCGCGCGGCTGGCCAATCCGACGTATTTCAACGTTATCGTCGCTTCCTTTGCCGTCAGGAACGCTATCATGCGGCATGTTTGGCAGATAATATAACATGTCTTCCAGCTTAGATTCGATCTCCGCCTTCGCCGCTTCGTATTGTTTTAGGGAGGCGCTGAGCGTTTTGAGTTTTTCTCGTGCTGCCTCCTGCTCGTCTATTGGAGTCGATTTGTCCTTAAAAGCTTCTGAGAGTTGGCGTTGTTCAAAACGGCCGTCATCATAGGCGCGGATCAGTCGTTTTCTTTCTTCGTTGCACGCAATCAACTCGGCCAAGTTGATCTTCCCTGATCGCCGACTCAGACGTCGTACTACTTCTTCGGTGTTGTCCACGACAAATTTTAGGTCCAACATACCGCACTCCTTGTCGTTGCTAAGGTTACCGTTTGTCCTGGTTTGTCGACTCCTAACGGTGCATCAATTACTCGTTTTCCTTTTTGTTTGGTGCCCGCAAATCCACTATAAATTTGTTTTTGGGGTCCATTGGCAACGGGGGAGGAACCGTTGGGACGACCGGCCGCGGTTTTGGCGGCAATTGGGACGGCCGTTGCTCGTTACTACTGGAGTCACCAGGTGTCGGTCTGTTTTGGGTCGTGTGGTTGTTATCCTGATTTCCTCGCGATTCACTACGCGCAGCGTTTTCCGTTGCATGGTTCGGCCCGCCCTCCTGCCGATTTCGCGGTGGACGCCTTGGTCGACGATTACGCCGGTTACCCCGATCGCCAACTCCTTCGGCATCCACGTCTTTTTTTGTCGTCCGATTTGTGGGCGAACTTTCGACCAGCTCGCCGGATGTATTGTTCTCCGCAGGGTTGGAGACCTCCTCCGTTCCATCCGGTCGACGACGGCCACGTCGGCGTCGGCGTCGATTACGCGCGTCAGCATCATTCAGATCCTCTACTTTGGAAGATGCCGGTGCGGGTTTGGGTCCAACGGCAGGGGGGGGTGGTGGTGTTACATGACGTGGCCTGCGGCCTGCCTGGTCTGATTGTGTATGGCGATTTTCCTGTGGTTTGGATGCAGTCGGCGGCTTTTGCGGTGCCTCCGGTGGCGTTATCGTTGCTGGCGTTGGTACGGCGGGTACCGATGCGGGTACCTGCTGCGGTGTTGGTGCTTCGTTATAAGAGTAGTCGTCTGAGCGGACCCCAAACAGCCGCTGCCACCACGAAACCTTCTGTGTCGGCCGGGGCGGAGCTGCCGGAACAACAAAGGTTCTTGGCGCTGGTGGAGCCACTGCGATGGGTTGCGGTGGTGGCTGCGGTGACGTAGGAGCCACTACGACAGGCGGTGGTGTTGGTCCGTGTTCCTCTTCGATATCCTTGTATACTTCCGTAAAATCTACTGTTTTCGGAATTTCTCGGAAAATCACATCGCCACGGCGTATTGGTTCACCTTCGCGTTTCACAATTTCGCTGCGAACAAGATCAATGGTCTGAATGGTCTGCTTCGGACGCGTTTTCCCGCGGTGTTCAATGTATTCAATGACCGCCTGGGTCGGGGGGAGACTTTCGTCGCTATACACCTCCACAAGTGTCTGCCGCTCCACCTCCAGGGCGTGAAGTTCTCGCCGTTTACGATTCACCAAAAAGTTCGCAATTGGGATGGGCGCTTTGACAACAACCTGGTGTATTTTTGCTGCTCCAGCGACCTCCCGAATTCTTCGTAATAGATACATTCCGGCTGATTCCGGTGCCCGGAATACTCCTTGACCGTCACATTGCTCACACCGCTCAAAACTAGAGCGCATCAACGTGGACTTCAAACGTTGACGACTCATCTCCAGCAGGCCAAATTCACTGATTCGAGAGAATTTCCGTCGCGCTTTGTCATTCTTGAAGGCATCGCGAAGCGCGTTTTCGACGTCGCGCATTCGTTTGCGATCGCGCATGTCGATGAAGTCAACAACAATGATTCCTCCAAGATCGCGGATTACGACTTGACGGGCGATTTCCCGCGCCGCTTCCATGTTCGCCAAGTACGCGGTTTCTTCGATGTCGTCCCCCTTGCTGCGTCCGGAGTTGACGTCAATAGCAACCAACGCTTCGGTGGTATCAATTACAATCGATCCCCCCGACGGCAATGGAACTTTTCGCGAAAAAACCTCCTCGATCTGGTCTTCAACTCCGTGTTTGATAAATAGGGGAATCGTGCCGCGGTAGAGTTTCACCGCATCTTTATATTGCGGCATGATCAACGTAACGAACTCCAGCACCTCTTTGTGGGCATCTGCATCATCGAGCCAAACTTCATCGAATTCGTCCCCGAAATAGTCACGAATCGCTCGTATTCCGAGGCTACGCTCTTCGAAAATCAATCCTGGGCCTTTGTGTTCTTTGTAGCGCCGATCAATGACATCCCACATTTTGGTAAGATAAGCCATGTCCTTTTGCAGTTCCGCTTCGCTACGGTCACTCCCTGCAGTACGGATGATCAGCCCAAAACCATCCGGCAATTGCATGTCGGCCACAATTTCTTTAAGCCGTGCACGTTCCTGATCGGAGATACGACGACTCACGCCGGTTTTTTCACTGTCGGGAATCAGAACAAGATAACGACCAGGAATAGAAACATAAGTCGACAACGTGGCGCCCTTATTGCCGATTTCGTCTCGAACAACTTGAACGAGAATCTCCTGTTTTGGTTGAAGAACATCGGAAATGGTGAGCCGTTTGTCGGATTCTCCGTTAAATAAGTGCGGATGAATTTCCGCAAACGGCAAAAATCCCTGTTTTTCGGAACCAAAATCTATAAATGCTGCGTGAAGGCTTGGTTCGAGTCGGTGAACAACACCCTTATAAATGTTGCCTTTGACTTGTTCGTTGTTGAGGGTTTCGATCTCGAGGTTTTCGAGGCGTCCATCCTGTAGAATTGCGACGCGGTTCTCGTCCGCGTCGACACTGATGAGCATCTTTTTGGGCATCGATAGTCTCCGCAACTCCGGTGCACCAATCCACGGCGCTCTGCACTGTCACAATCACCGAAAATTTGTCATTTTCGCCTTGGTTCTCAACATCACTCACAGGTCGGCCTTCGACTGAAGCGGTGGAGGAAAGGTAGTCGGATGACAAAGACTGTTCAAATACCGCCTTTGAACTGAAGCGCTGAGCGAAAAACGGCTCTGCAACAGATGCATGCCGGAGTCGGCTCTCTTCGTATAGCGACATAGTTGAAACGTTTTCGGGTGTATTGGTCGGTAGTGGTCCGCACGAATACCGCCAGACGCAGTATTGTGATGGTGCGGCGTGTCGTGGCTGGTTGCCGGTCGTTACTCCATAATTGTGGGGTTGCGTATGTTGGAACTGCGTTCCCTGTAGTAATTTAGCTGTGCCGGTGCCACCTTGACCCGGCAAATACGTTCTGCTGAATTTCGATTTCGAGCAGACAGATCCCCTGAAAGGATCTGTGGGTTTGTGAAAAATGCCGGCCAGCGCGTGTTTCTCATGAGCTTGCGGGCGAGAGTGCCGAGGCGCCAGTAGATTCGTGCATAATGAGCGTTTTGGGCTCACAAACACGACAGCGGCATATTGAGGACACAGTTCGTTTTGAAAAACCGCTCCCACGGTGCCGTCGGAACTGAATGTGTCATTGGGGCCTGTCATGTCTTCTGAAGTGTCTTCGCCGGTTGCGGCATCTTCTCCGGCCACATCGGACGCCGCATCTTCGGCTGATTCGAACGTAGACGGGACGACATCCATCGACTCAGGAAGTTGTTGCGTACAACGGCTCCCTGTGGATTTCGTACCACGAGGACACTCCGCCTCCTGGTCACATCCGGGCATTGTCGTCAACAACGCCCACGTACCCAGCACAATGGTTACGGCGGAGGAGCCTGCTTTCAACGTGTCCACACTCCTGATAGGTAACGAGGTCGGCTACCCGTACCTAAGAACCCAAACCTGTTAGGAATCTGGGGGTATAGATGGTGTGATGTACCAACGCACATCACTTTGGCCCAAGATGTTACGCCGGAAAACAGTTTCAAGTCAATGAACACCCAGAGGGTCAGCGGAAATAGATAAGCGTCCCTGGATCGGCCGCTTTTGGCCGAATTGCCCAGTCCCGTCCTTGCGGCAAAACTCGATATGGTGTCAGTCGGATCCCGGCCAATTCAGCGCTAAATTGACTTTCTCAGGGCCACTTTTGGCTTGAAGGTGACCCCCTCGGTGTGTTTTCAAAATGGTGTGACAACGTCATGGGTCACAGGATTTGTGCCCGGAAAAATCACGGCGGCTTGGTATCGGTTTTTGCCGAGTCGTACCATTGAGCTTTTGCTTGTGGCATGTTGTATCGCTTCGGTATAAACTATCGTGTTATGGCGTTGTTTTGGTCTTGTTTGTTGATTTTGAGCCTATGGAGTTGCAAATGAACAGATGCGGGAAAGATTTGTGGTTATACGTACTTTCCCTAGCTGTTGTGGTGCTTTGCTCCATTTCTGGGTGCAACGACGGTAGTACGGGTGACTCGGCCCTCGTTTTTGGGACGGGACCGGGTGCGCTCGATGTGCCCGGTTTGTGGCAGGATAACGAGACCATCGGTGGTGGTTCGGATTCCGAAGGGAGGTTCAAACCGGACTTCGGCGGTGGAGCAAATGGCTCCGATTCGGGTGCGGACACCCCGGGTGAAAATGATGGCTCAGATACAAACGATGTGACGATCGATCTTGTCGACCAGGTTTCTTTGGACTCCTCCGATGACTCGGGTGGGCAGTTTGTGGACACATTTCCCGACGGCGAAGGCGCCGATCTAATGGACGGCAGTTCTCCTTCGGAGTGTGTTTCCGACGATAGTTGTGACGATTCCAATGTGTGTACCGATGACCGGTGTGTAGAGGGTACATGCACCTATGCTACTAATTCGGCTTCCTGTAGCGATGGTAATCCCTGTACGGAGATGGATCGTTGCGCCAATCTGCAATGTAAGGGCGTTGCTCTGTTATGTGATGACGGTGACCCCTGTTCTGCCGATGTGTGCGATCCGGCTGTCGGTTGTACTCATTCGCCGGAAACCGGTGCCACCTGTGATGATGGCAATGGTTGTACGGTTGGCGACCTGTGTGTTTTCGGCACATGCACACCTGGAGATGACGCGGGATGTGGGTGTCTCGCGAACGACGATTGTGTCGCCTTTGACGACGGAAACGTCTGTAATGGTGTCGTAGAATGTATTGAAGGCCAATGTGGCATTGCCAAGCCCACGCTGAATGACATCTGCGCAGGTGAACCTTTTGGTTCATGCTTTAAGGGGATCTGTGACCCCCAATCCGGCACTTGTGCAGCAATGGTACTCCCTGATGGTTCGGCATGTGATGACTTGGATGTGTGCAGCGCAAAATCGGTTTGCCAATCGGGTGCCTGCGTCATGTTGACCCTGGTTGATTGTGAAGATAACAACCCATGTACATTAGATAAATGCGACTCGGCCAGCGGTGGGTGTGGTTCGGTGTTACAGCCCGAGACTGCTTGTGACGACGGAAATAGCTGCACGCAGGAATTTTGTTTGACCGGGGAATCCGGTGGACCGGAGTGCGGATACGTTCCCAAATTATGCGACGACAACGACGAATGTACAGCGAACGGTTGTGATGCGCAGACCGGGTGTGTCTTTTCTGAACCGATTCAGTGTGAAGACGGCAACCCGTGCACCAATGATACTTGTGCTGACGCTACGTGCCTGTTTGTTCCAAACACAAACGGTTGTGACGATGGTGATCCCTGTACTGGCCCTGACGTTTGCCAAGGAGCGGCTTGCATCGGGTTACCTAGTGTATGCGATGACGGCAATCCCTGCACTGTAGACAACTGCGACCCCAGTTCGGGGTGTGTCAGTGTCGCGACTACCGGTGAATGTGACGACATGAATTCGTGTACCGTTGACGATGTGTGTGTAAACGGTCTTTGTAGCGGAACTCCCGTCAGTTGCGAAGATGGAAACTCCTGTACCAAAAATTACTGCGATTCACTTACCGGCGTTTGTGTGCAGGTGATTAACATGGGGTCTCCCTGTGACGACGACAATGCTTGCACGGTCGCGGATTTGTGTATTAGTGCCGTCTGCCAGGGTATCGCCACATCCTGCGACGACTCCAACCCCTGTACTGACGACATTTGTGATCCCGTGTTGGGTTGTGTTTATGGCCTGCTGTCCAAAGCAACCTGTAGTGATGGAAACGTATGTACCACGCAAGATGGTTGTGACAACGGGGTCTGTAAGGGCGTTCCGTTGGTTTGTAATGACGGCAATCCGTGCACTGAAGACAAATGTGTTGTGGGTTCCGGCTGTGTTGCCACGGCAATAACCGGTGGTCTGTGTGACGACGGAAACGCCTGCACAATTGGCGACGTGTGTGTTGCCGGGTCCTGTAAAGGAACCGGATTGTCTTGTGATGACAACAACCCCTGCACGACCGATAGTTGTTCACTTAACGGCTTATGCAGCAACACACCGAAAGCTGGCGCTTGCGATGATGGCAATCCCTGTACCGACAAAGATTCATGCAACAGCGGAAAGTGCAGCGGGCAACCCATGTTGTGTAATGACGGCAACCCGTGCACCCTGGATTATTGCGATCCGACAAAGGGCTGTAAGAACGAAGCCGTTAAGATACCATGTGATGACAACAACGAATGTACCACTGACGACCTTTGTAATCAGGGGATCTGCGCCGGTGTCCAGAAAATGTGCGCCGACAACAACCTTTGTACGGCCGACACCTGTGATCCAGCGGTGGGTTGTGTGTTCGTACCCCAATCGGTAACGTGCGATGATAAAAACATCTGCACTCAAAACGACAAATGTGGTACCTCTGGAGTGTGTTCCGGTACCAACGTGACTTGCAACGACAACAACGTTTGTACGCAAGATAGTTGCGATTCCGGAAAAGGGTGTACATACACGCCGGTTTCCGCCACCTGTGACGACAAAAATGGGTGCACCCAAAACGACAAATGCAACAACGGTCAGTGTTCGGGATCCCTCAAAAATTGCAGCGACGGTAATCCTTGTACTATTGACAACTGTTCGGTCGGCAACTGTGTCCACACGGCCGCACAGGATGGGTTGGCCTGCGATGATGGCGACGATTGTACCAAGTCCGATGCATGCGTGTCCGGAAGTTGTAAAGGAAAGTTGGCATGTGTTCCCGCAGGGTGTACAGGGTCAAATAAACCGGGCTGTGGTGGCTGCAGTTGTGAGTCATGTGTGTGTGATCTCGACCCATATTGCTGCAATGTGAAATGGGACAACCAGTGTGTGCTTGAGTGTACCCAGTGTGGCGGGTGTGGTCTTGCTCCGGCCTGCTCCGGCAAATGTGGTGGCGGAACGTTCTATTGTAAGTGTGACGCCGATTGTTTGAAGTATGGTGACTGCTGTGCTGATGCCTGTCAAACCTGTGGGGTATGTAAATAGTCCGATTGTGATTTGATATTGGCTTAAACGAACCGACGAGGCGCACTTCTTTATCTTCACAAACTCTGAGAGGGTCAGCGGAAATAGATAAGTGAGCCCTGATTGGCTAATTTAGGCTGCCTTGGCCAATTCCCTCCTTGCGGCATATACTCGATATTGCCTC
>JABWCM010000009.1 GCA_013360285.1 Myxococcales bacterium | reverse complement strand
GGCGCCTCGGCCAGCAAAAAGTCTGCGCAATATTCCCGATATTACTCGACTTTTTCCTAGCCGATTCGCCGCCAAATCCACGCCCACAGTCCGCGCCCATATTTTTTCACAAACTCAGCGAGCGTGTTCAATGGCTCGGTTAACCCTTGCATTTTTTGGAAATGTGGGGCAAGGAGAATTTGGGTAATCGGTTTTCCCAAAAAAGACACTTCCACACCATCCAAGGAGATTTCGATGACAACAAAACTAGATCATCTGTTGCAGATTCGGGTGGACGCCATTACGACCGCCACGGCCAACCCCACCCTGGTCACCGAGGATTCGACTTTTCAGCAGGCGTTGGCGGTGGCCAGAGACAGGGTATCGACAACGGGAAAAACGCATGCCCAGGCGATCAAAGCGGTTGTGCTCGACAAAGGAGAAAACGCGGCCGCGATAGCCCGAGCCGACGCCGCCGTGCTCACTTGTATCGACGAACACAAAGTGCTTGGCGAAATCATTGAGTTTCTATTGATTCCCCGGCGGCAAAAAGACAAAGAAAACTTGCCCAAAGGCGAACTGGAAAAAAGAACCCATTTTGTGGCGAGCCAATTCGGGATGGCGCCGTCGGTACTCCGCGGATTGGGACGCGGCAACCTGCTTTTGCGGATGCGGTCGGTGTTCGAAACGTTGATGGCAAGCTCATTTATTGCCGACAAAACATCGCTCCAGATGTTTAAGGAAGGAATCGACGAGTTAGAGGAGGCATTGACCCACCTGAGCAACGAAGCATTGGATGACGTTCCCCTTTATGCTGCATTGCTGGAAACACGGGAGCACACGGCCCAAATCTACAGCGCTTATCGCCATGTTGTTCAGGGATTTCTGGGATTTTCGTCAAATGTATATACCGTCGACGATTTCGTGCTCCACGAAGTAACCAAATCGCAACCACAAAAAGCCGAAGAAGTGCGGCAAGCATTGGCCCAGGACCCAGCGTCCAACTTGACCACGGGTCTCAATCCTGTAACTTTGGATTAACCCCCACATCGTTATAACTAAACTGCGGGTTAGTTCAGAGAGAGTTTGTGAAAAAATATGGGCGCAGGTTTTGGGCGTGGATTTTGCGCCGAATTGGACTCGAAAAACCCGACTAATATCGGGAATATTGCGCAGGGTTTTTCGGAACCAAGGCGGCCAAAAGCCACCGCCCAAAGCCTGCGCAGCTATTTTTTCACAAGCTCTCAGAGCTGGATACAACGGTTTGGTTTGATTTGGATATGGGTGTGGGGGGGGATGTCCTGCGGGGATCCCTCCACGACTTCTTCATCACAATCCGATGCCGACTTCAATCCGGCGGAGTTGCTTCCGTTTGATGTCGATACCTTATCCGACGATTCGTTTGTCTTCGACAAAGTCGATTCATATCGGGATAGTCGCCTAGATGCCACCAACGCGGCCGACGTGTTCGATGTGGTGGCGGTAGATGTCGTCGATGTGACGGAAACCGACCCCCAGGATGTTGCGGCTGCCTCAGATATCGCCACAGTTCCGGAAACAGGACCCTGGGGTTTTTTGATCCCGAAAGGCGATGTTTCCGATATCTTGTTTGTCAAAGACAATCCAATCGATGTCAAGGTGGAGTTGGCGCCGGCTGATTGGGACACGTTGGTGGCTCAGAAGCGGACGTTTATGGACATCATCTTGGGGGCAGATTGCCTCGATCATCCGCCCGAGGATATGTTCACCGAGTTTTTTGCCAAAGTGTCGGTCAACGGACTTCCGTGGATGGAGGGGACCGTACGGCGAAAGGGGTTTCTGGGGTCGATGAGCACCAGCAAACCATCGTTGTTGGTCAAGCTGGATACGGTAATACCCGATCAACGGCTTTATGGGCTCGATAGACTTACGTTAAACGGGGTTCGGCAAGATCCATCCCATTTGTCTACTTGTTTGGCTTATCGGATTTTTTCCGATGCAGGGTATCCAGCACCTCGGTGTGGATTTGCTCGGGTGACCGTCAACGGAAACTATCTAGGGGTATATGTCCACGTAGAAGCCGTCAAAAAGCCGTTTTTGCGAAATTATTTTCCCGACGATGAAGGGAATCTCTACGAAGGTACGCTCAGCGATTTCCGACCGGAATTTATTGGGAGTTTTGAAAAAAAGACCAACGAAAAAGCGGCGGATTTTTCCGATATAAACAACGTGATGAATGCGTTAAAAGCCGATCCCAGTCAGATCGAATCGATCTTGGCTGATCATTTTGATGTCGAGCGGTTTTATGCTTTCTGGGCTCTGGAAGTCTTGACCCACCACTGGGACGGGTATGCCGGAAACACCAACAACTTTTTTCTGTATCACGATCCACAAACCGAGTTGTTTACGTTGATGCCTTGGGGGGCGGATTCGACGTTTATGGCGCCAACGCAGATAAACCCCGGGGAACCGCCGCCGGCGAGCGTGATGGCCACGGGAATTTTGCCGTTTTTGTTGTATCAATCACCCGGTGGACGTGCTGCTTATGTTACACGGCTGCTGGAACTGCTGGATACCGTGTTTCATGAAGACGAGTTGATTCAGACCGTTGAGACCTGGGCTTCGGCTATTCTTCCGCATTTGCCGGAAAAAGATGTGGCCCCGGCGACTGCCGACAAAGGTCGGATAATCGAGTTTATCCAAACAAAACGGCAGGCTATCTTAGCAGAACTCAATCCGGTGCCCCTCCCGTGGACGAAACCTCTGCGAGGGTCTATTTGTTGGGCGGATGCCGGCCAAGTCGAAATGAATTTCACAACCACCTGGGGAACCAAGGGGACAAGCGGGTTTTGGGAAGGCGGCAGTGGGGAAGTGCTCGAGTATGTCCATCAAGGTGAGCCGTCGACTTACACCCAAGTCGGGGCCGTGGCCGGTTGGGAGCTGGCCGCCCAGGGTGGATTTACCGCTGTGATTGGGGTAGGGGGGCTGTTGCCGAACGGGGATTTGGAAACCATCACGTTGTTTACAAAACCGGCGTTGTTGGTTCCAAACAGCAGTATTCCGTTTGATTGGAACTCGTTGCAAGCGCATCGCCATCGGTGGCCGCCGCCTTATGATCAGCCGATTTCCATGGGATTTGTTGCCGACGGGGTTTTGGAAATCACCGAAGCCGGCACCAACAAAGGGGATAAAATTACGGCAAAACTCAGCGCGGGATTTTGGGTACCGCTTTGAGTTTGTGAAAAAATATGGGCGCGTTTTGGGGCCGCGAATTTTGCGCCGAATTGGTTTTGAAAAAACCGAGTCATATCGGGAATATGGCGCAGGGTTTTTCGGAGCCAAGTCGGCCAAAAGTCGCCGGAACCAGAGCGCGCAGCTATTTTTTCACAAACTCTTTGATCTTAACGCCGTTAAATAACCACACCATCCCAGCGGCTAAGCCACTTTTCGGGAAAAAACAACGGAATCGGCAATGGGGTCAACAGCGGCGTGCCGGCTGTCCAGAAGGAAAAAAACTCACGTTTTTCCCCCGTTCGATAAAAGTGACTTAAATAAGCGAGATCACACGCCGAAAAATCCGTAAGCCACCGGTCCAATTCCCATACGCCCGCTTCGTGGAACAAGGTAATACTGTATTGAGCTGCCTCGTGTTCGTATTGCAACAGCTCCTTTAGAACCTCTTCGGCCACAGGTGGGGTCACCGGAGTCAACCCCAACGTGCGGGCACGCGACGACAGATTCCATTGGACGGTGTGGCCAAACAGATGGGCGATGATAAACAAAGCTGTTTCGGGGTCGACATCGTAATCAACGTGGATTTCTGCTCCGTCCAGGTCGCCGGTAAACGGATTGGGAACGTCGCGGATCCGCACGGGGATGCCATATTTTTTTTCGATATATGGCTCCAGCCGGTCAAAAGCGGCCACAAAAACGTCGGTCAATTCAGGATGTTTCATGGTGCTGGGACTACTTTGGGGACCGTGCTGCCCACAACTCATGCAATGTATTCATGATGTTATATGCGGTGAGTTCCGCGAGCAGCCGGGTCAGTTCTGTATGAAGTTCGTCGGTTAATTTAGGTTCCAATGTCGCCATGGCCGCACGAACCCGTTCATGTTGTTCCGCAAGCTCATGGGGTTCCACAATACCGTCGGCAAGTGCGGCTACAAAATGTTCCAATTGATGCACTTGGTCGTCGAGAGGTTGAAAAGTCGCATTTTCATCTAACCAGCTTGTACGTGCCATATCAGGCTCCTTTTAACATTCGTTTGAGGGTGTTCAGCCGCTCATCCAGCCGTTGGCGGCCTCCCAACTCGTCGATTTTCTGAATCATGGGTTCGGGCAAAAACGCCCGGTCGGTACATTCGATCAGGGCGGCAACCACCTGAAGTTCTTTTTCCAGTCCTTCGGTTGACGGCAGAAAGTTGGCAAAAACGGTTTCCAGAATCGGTTTTGTGATGTGGTTTTCGCCGGCCAACAGGGATTTTCGGTGGGCGATGGCCACCAAACTTTCCACATCGGCGCCGGATAATTCGCCGACATAGGGAATTGGGGGAATATCGTCTTCAGAAAGTTTTGCACCGATTTTTTTGGCCAATACCACAAAAAAATGACGTAATTCGGCTTCTTCGTGGGGATAAAACAACGGAATATGCACTTCGGCGCGGCCCTGGCGTTTGATGTCAATAGGCAGCAGATCCGGGCGTGCTGTCAACAAAATCCACAGGATACGCCCTCGATATCGCGTATCGCCCATCTGCGAGGCGATCATTCCGAATACGCGGCTTGAAACCCCCGAATCCCCTCCCTGATCCCGGTCACCCACCATTGCGTCGGCTTCGTCTACCACGACTACAACCGGTCCCATGCCGCGGAGGACGGACAACACTTTTTCGAGGTTCCCTTCGGTCTCGCCGACGTATTTAGACCGGAAGTTTTTTAACATAACGCAGGGAACACCCAACGATCCGGCGGCGCATTGTGCCAAAAAACTTTTGCCTGTTCCGACCGGTCCACATACCAGGTAACCCATGGGTACCGTGTCGAGCGCCCCTTTGTGCAACAGGGCGGCGTCATCCAAAAGCCGTTGTTTGGCGGCGTCGTGGCCCACCACGGTATCGAGCGTCCATCGGGGTTCGATAAATTCCAATAAGCCGCCTGCTTGCCGTTCGATAAGGCGTTTTTTCAGAATGCTGAATTGCTGACGGTCCAATTTGCGGCCGTTGTGGCGGCTCGACTGAATCAATACCTGTAGGTCCGACAAGGCCATCCCGGCGCTTAAGACCCCGATTTGCTCCGCAGAAAATTCACTGGATTGTTTTTTTTCCGGATCGTTGAACAACTCGGTTACATAAGCCGTACGCGCCGGCTCGTCGGGTAAATCGACGGTCAATGAGGCGACGTGGGGGTTGGTGGTCAATCGGTCAGACAAGTCGGCAGCCCGGCTTTCAATCAGTACGACTGCATGATTGACGTTTTTGAAATAAGGGCTGGTCGCCCAGTGGAGTAGGGTGACCAAGTTCGCCGCTCCGCCGGAAACAAACCGTTCATCCCGGGGCAAAAGGGTTGCGGCATGGGGCAATAACAAGGCCACATCCAGGCGGTCTGCTGGTTTGGCCATGATGTTTTTTAGAAAAAACCGGTCGAGTGCGCCAAAAACTTGCGCCGGGTCCTTTCCCAACGCCGCGAGGTCGCCTAACCGTTTGTGGGCGGTCGTAACCATTTGCGAAAGTCTCGCGGCGTTGGGCCCGGCCATCGGTGCCAATCCGCGGGACAGATCGTATTGCAGCACCAGGTCCCAGCGGCCAAACAACTGGGACGCCAGAAAATCGGTTAACGCGCCATATCTTCGAGGTGTGGTGTCGGTGGTACACAGCAGATCAAACACGTTGCCGGACAATACAAACACAGACGTGGTGCGTGAGTAATATAACTCGGTCAAAGTTTTGGCCCATGCCGGTGCCCAGGTGGCGACAGTGGGGACCTCTTTGGGCTCGGGCGGGGTTGGGGCTACGTCGTTTTGTTGATTCATTGCCGGCTTACTCCACGACGCGGCCTAATTCCGCAGCGAGAATGGCGGGGGGGGCTTGGGACGAGGTACGATTGAATCCGGTAATGTGATCCATATCGCGGATTGCTGATTCGGTGTATGCCATACTTTCGGCTACGGAATCGACCTGACTGGTCAGATAATCGGGGTCTTCGTGGCTTACCGCCATTTCCACCAATGCTTGGATTTTGCCTTCGATGCGGTCGAGTTCAACGGCGACAAATTCAATGTTTTCACGAGCTTTGTTCACATTTTCAAGCCGGAGTTCCGCCGTTGCAATGCTGTCGGTTAACGATTTGATGAGCCGATCGTCGTTGCGGTTTTTTGCGTCTTCGAATTTTCGTCTTAACGAATCGAGTTGGGTCGTCATCGCACCAACATCGGTGCTGGTCAGAAACCGTTGAAAAGCTTGCTGTGCATACAGAAGGCGAATAAACACCCACAATAGGCGATCCAGGCCCGCGGTGGCCTGGGCCAAGGACGGTTGGTTGCGGGACAACGGTCCCGTAGTACGCACGCTGGCGGCGATTTTCTGCATTTCGAGGCAGCGGGTTCGTAATCGTTCAAACCGTTGGCGGGCGGGTGTGATCAGCCCGTTGAGGACCGTTTGTAAATCCGGCGCGGGTTCGGTAGCCGGAGGTGGGTTGTTTTGGGCATGAATTTGGGCGTCTACGGCAGCGCGGAATTTGGGAAACGCGGTAAGCCCGGCAAGATAAGACAACTCCGCGGCAGCGACCAACGGCAAAGCTACATCGGCATGGCCGCTCAGCAGCGCGGCACCGACGCCGCCAAATAACGCAAGAAGGTTCCAACGAAAAAAAAAGGCGGACCGGATATAATCCAAAAGCGATGGGCCACGGTTGGGATGTTCAGGGTTAGTCATCGCCGGCTCGATTGGATGCTTCAAGGTGTTCAATCATGTCGCGAATCCGGAACACGATGTCCAGAAACGCGGCTTCTTTTTGCATGTCCTTTGCCGGGCGGTCGGGAGCGGGTACTTCGATTTGTTCCAGCAACATTCCGGGGGACGAAGACAATATAAAGATCCGGTCACCCAAGTACACCGCTTCTTCAATGGAATGGGTCACAAAAAACACCGTGGCTTCGTTTTCCCGCCACAATTGGATCAACAAATCCTGCATCTTGAGGCGTGTAGAAGGGTCCAAGGCACCAAACGGTTCGTCCATGAGGATGATTTTGGGGTGCAAAATCAAGGTTCGGGCGATTGCCACCCGCTGCCTCATGCCGCCTGATAACTCGTGGGGATATTTGTCGGCGTCTTGTTTTGTGGACAAACCCACTTTGTCGATCCAATGACGCGCCAACTCGTACCGTTCTTTGACCGGCATCCCGCGGCATTCGAGCCCAAATGCGACGTTGTCGAGAACGGTTCGATTGTCAAATGACGTATAATCCTGAAATACCATCCCCCGGTCGGCGCCCGGTCCCATCACCGGACGGCCCGAAACCAACACGTCCCCTTCGGTCGGTGGGTGTTGGGGGCTCAATCCGGCAATGAGCCGTAAAATAGTGGACTTACCGCTGCCAGACGGGCCGAGAACACACACAAATTCGCCGTGATCCGGGCGGTCATCTACCCGAAAGGTGATGTCTTTGATCGCCGTAAATCCGGCTTTTCCGCCGAATCGTTTTGTTACGTTGCGGAATTCGACCACCGGAGGTTTGGGTGATGCCAACACCGAAGACGGTGTTGTGGGGGGATTGGGTGTACTCACAGATCCCTCCGATATGGAAATAGACCCCGCTGAAGCCAAAGAAGGGTACGATCAATGACATAAGCGAGCAGACCAATTAAGATAAGGATCAAAAAAATATGTTCTGACAACCCGCGGCGTTGGCTGTTGGACAACAAAAACCCCAAACCGTGTTCGGCGTTGATGAGTTCTGCGAGCATGATGTATCCAAATGCGAGTCCAAACAGATGTCGCAGGTTGGTGTACATATCGGGAACGGCCAGCGGCACCAATATTTTGTGGATGATCTGCCAATTGGTTGCACCCAAGGTTTGGGCAGTCTCTACATATCGTTGATGTACGGAAATCACCGATTTAGCGGCGTCGGTGAGGACAAACGGCAACGTGGCGATGAAGATAAACAATACCTTCTGCGCCTCACCAATGCCAAACCAGACGATTGTCAACGGGATCAATGCGGCGATAGGAACGTTGCGCCCAAACAACATCAACGGTGCGATGAACGCATCAAAAGCACGAAACGATCCGGCAAAAATGCCGGCTGGAACTCCAACCAAAATCGCCAACCCAAAGCCTAGAAACAACCTTCGTAAGGTCGCCATGACACTTTGAGCTAGTTGGCGTTCTGTGATGAGCGAACTCAGGGATCCGAACACCTCGGTAGGGCTTGGTAATATTGTTGGAGATACGAATCGGGTCTCGGCGGTGTCGCCTAACGTCGCCAATGTCCAGATCACAAATACCAAACCCAACGAGATCCCACCTAGGAGTTTGCCCATGGGAAATGGAGGGGTATCCCGCAGGTGAGAAATCCACGCTAACTTACCTGGCTTCGGCGGTTTGCCGGGTTCGTTCGCCGTTTCCGTCATGGGGTTGTCGGTGCCTCCATAGGGTAGACTTTGATTTCGACACGGCGATTTTTGGCGTGGTTCAGCGGATCGTTCGGATCAGCGGGGCGATCCCAGCCCTGACCGCTGGCGGCGAATTGATTGGGGGGAATGTTGGGGAATTTTCGCAACAGTCCTTGTTTTACGCCGTTTGCGCGTTGGGTAGACAATTCACGAACCCCGGAATCGGGGACCTGGCCTTTCATCGATGAATCGGTGTGGCCTTCGATGACGATGCGGGCAGCGCCATATTGTCCGGCCAGTTGACCCACCTCTTCGAGCACAAAATCGACGTTTGGATCGTAAAGCACTTCTTTTTCGGTGCCGTTTTCATTTTTAACCACCTTTTTATAAATATCCCACGAGTTCGGGAAAAAGTGGATCACGATCGTTTTCGTCAATATTTCTTCTTTTTCCGCTTGGATGGTGGAAGCGGCCATCGGGGTGAACTGCACCTGATATTCGTCTTTCTGGTTGGCATATTTCGGTTCGCCTGCAAGTTTTTTGAGCACCGAGAAATCGACAACCTGTTCGAAATCAACCTTTTTCGCCACCTGACGGGTTTTGGTATACAAAAAATAGGCGTTGTTGAATGTGCGTTCAAAGTTCGTGGGATTGTTTTGGTTTAAGAAAAACTCTCGATTTTCTGCAAAGTTAGTCCAATGGGCATCACCGAGCATTCCCAGGGTTTCCGATTCAGGGATGCTATACCCTTCGGCCATGAGCCGCGAGACCTTGATTTTGTTTTCTTGTTCTTTTAGCAACTCGGTGGCGTCAAAAATACCCCGGACCAATCCTTCCACAATGTCGGGGTGGTCTTTGGCGAAGTCGGCACGCGAAAACCATACATCGGCGATCAATTTGTTGGCGGTAGCAGTGCTGACCAACAGCTTGTTACCCTTGATGTCGGACAAATTGTAAATATCCGGTGCCCAACTGACCACGCCCATGATGCTTGGGTCGGCATTAAATGCGGCGGCGGCCTGGAACGCATCCTGGGTGTACTTAAACTTCACTTCGGCAGGCTGAACACCCGCGTTGATGAGTGCGCTCAAGACAAAATATTGTGACGGCGAGTTTTGTGCCAACACGACGGTTTTGCCGCGCAGGTCACTCATGGTCTTGATGGACTCTCGAACCACGATGCCGTCCCCGCCGTTGGACCAGTCGACCTGTTGGAACACCCGCGGCATGACCCGTGAATCCTTCTGCAGGCCTTCCAGAAGCAACGGCAGCATGTCGACCGTCGCCCATCCAACGTGGACATCCCCGGCAGCATACGCATCGCGCATCGCCACCGGATCGTCGATGAGTACCAATTCGACTTTGAAGGGTTCTCCGCCGGGTGTTTGCCACATCTTGTTGGGCTTAAATCCCTCATTGGCGAAGATAATCGGCGCCCACCCGGCCCACACGTTCAGAGCAAACCGAACGGTTCTGGCTTCCATGGGTTTGTAACTGGAAACACCTTTGACTTCGGGCAGTTTCTGGGCCGGAACGTAGGTGTATTCCTTCACCGTAGTGATTCCGCCCGTATCATCTGCTTCCAGTGGTTTTTGCAGTTTGTCCATGTCTTCTTTGGACAGGTTTTCACTGATCGTGCCATCCGTTGCCGACGGGGTGTCGGTGTTGGCGCCAAAACGCCAGATGGCCAATCCCACAAGACCCGCGATGACAACTGCCATCACGAGAAAAAACGCCGGTTTGGGTTTGCCTGTCATAAAAACCTCCTGATTGCCGAACGACGGGTTTCACCGTCATGAGATAACACCACAATGTTGGTGTCGATAAGAACGAGACGAAGCGGCGACGCAGAGAGGGTCAGCTTCAAGCCGGGAGTGACCGGACTGAGGAATATCGGGAATATTCCGCAAGGACGGGACTGGACAAGGCAGCCTAAATTAGCCGAACAGGGTTCACTCATCTATTTCCGCTGACCCTCAGAGACGCTGTGAAAAAAATGGGCACGCCCTGGGGCCTCGAAGTTTGCGCCGAATTGGTTTTGAAAAACCCGAGTCATATCGGGAATATGACACAGGGTTTTTCGGAACCAAGGCGGCCGAAATTCGCTCGCGTCAGGTTCGTAGCTATTTTTTCACAGGCTCGCAGGGTTACGTCGTTGTGGTTTCGGTCTCCGGGCCCAACGCTTTGTGCACCGGCTCCGGTGCCGCCACTTCGGGCGTGATCAGGCCCATTTCGATTTCCATATCCCGCAACGCATCCTCGGCCAACGATTGTTCCATCCGTTGTTCCGCTTGAATATCGGCGATGCCTTTGGCGGAAAGATCCGCCGCGACCCGGGCCTTTCCACGGTTCCGGTCGATTTTGGATTGGATAACGGATTCCAGTTGTCCAAAATCGGTCGTCACGTTGACGTCAAAAGACTCAGATAGTTTGGCGATTTCGGCCTCCGCTTCGCTCATTTTGAGTTCGGCGTCATATTTTTCGATCTTCGACCGAACTTCACCCAGCTTTTGATTGGCGTGTTTGATCTTGGTGAGATTGTTCTGGTAAGCCGTTTCGTGCATCGTCAATTGATTGCGGTTTTCTTCGAGATCCTGCTCCGCTTTTTTGGCTTCCAGAGCAAATCGTCCAGCGGTTTCCCGATCCCCGGCTTTTAGATAAGCTTTGGCTTGTGCTTTCAATTTCGCGACATGGCGTTCGCCGTCATTGACCTGGCGTGTGACTTTTTCGACCAATCCGCGGTATTGCTCAAGGCCGACGCGGCCTTCCTTGAGCTGTTCCACGGCTGTATCGTATTCATAACGCATTTGTGCGATGGGATCTGCTTCCCAAAACACGTTGGCCAGCTTGTTGAATTGGGCGCGAATGGCGGCCCAGAACTTACCAAAGATCATACGAAACTCCTGCAGTACCACCGGTTGTGACGACAGCCAACGCGGGCAACAATTTGTCTTGTGTAGACACTCTAGCGTCAAAACCAGGTGACGTTTTGCCGAATCTTTAATTATTTCCGTCGTTTGAGTGTGTGGACTCTCCCGAGTGCGGCGCCCTATTGTAACAGCCGATTTTCAGGGTGCAAGGGCTACAAACGAGAAACTCAACCGTGAACAGGCCTTTCCGCTGACGTTTTCAACTTACTGCGGAGCGGGTCCGTTTTGGAACAGATAAGTAAGATAAGTAGCGGCGAGTTTGTGTCGCTGCGCCGGTTGGTCCAGGCTACGCACTTTGTTAACGAATCGTTTTCCCTGGGTGATGGGATCGCTTTCTTCAATGACCGCCCGGTTGTGCAGAATACTGGCCAGTTCCGACCATGGACGGTCCAAAACGATCTTCAACGCCAAACTTGCGGTTTGAAGCCGAAACACCATAGGATCATTGTATTCAAAGGTTTGGCCCAAATAGGTTGCCAATTGCTCCGTATCTCGTTCCAAATCGGTGGAATACCGCTGTGCGGCTCCACGAATATTGATTGCGGTCAATAATTTTTCGTAATAATCCCGGTTTGGCAACAACCCGGCTAAAGTGCGGTTTGCAGCTTCTAAAATAAGTGCTGCATCATTTAGATTCCCAGAGACTGCAAGACTTCGACCGGTAATATCCAGAAGTCGACCACGAAGCCAGTCCGGCTGTTTTGTAGTTTCGGATGTCGGTTTGCCGTCGACCAACCGGATAAGTTCGGGTCCCAAGTCCGTTTGCCCGGCGGCAAAGGCGATTTCGCTAAGCCGCGATACAAACAGACACGCTTCTGTCGTATATCCTTGTTTTAACAAATCACGGACTATTTCTTCTGCGGTGGTCACAGAGACTTTTGTGGTCCCCGTAGCCTTCATAAGGTATCGCCACATTGTGGTGACAGCATGTCCTGTTGGATCCTTGTCTTCGCGGACCATGGGGGAGTTCACTACGCTGGTGGGGACATCTCCCAGTGCTGCTCGAAGGACATCGCCGGCCAATTGGGCACCCCAGGGTGGCAACAGGACTGTACGAAACGCCAACGCTTTACTTGCGGCAACCAATGTGCCGGTGTCCGCCGGTTGCTGAGCCAACGACCAGGCGATGGCCAACGGGCGAATTCGAAGTAGGTCGGGATGGTTCTGTGGAAGCAATCGTGGCACCGGCGACCCATGAACAAAGGTCGATGAAACCGGTACCCGTCGGGTGCGGGCGAATTCCCATACCCGGCTGTCCAACTCCTGGGAAAGCAAGCCGTGGCCTCGCAGACGCCCAAGCGCTGTTGCCCAGGCCGCTGCGGTCATCGAATCGTGTCCTGGAGTGGCTATGGCGTCCCGGCACAACTGGAGCCAGGTGGATTGTGTGTCGGATAACACCGGAGGATTCCCGTCGGTCAGCAGGTGAGCCGCCTGGGTTGCCAACGCGAGACTGGTATCGGTTGCGGAGTAGTTGTTGTTCATCATCGACAAGATGGCATATGCCGATGCCGCTTCCAGCACCAGATCGATGGCCATGGTGGGCGGGCGTTGTAGGTCGCAGTGAACAAAACTATCGGTGGTGTTGGAAAAGTGGACACCTGCTCCAAACCACTCGGTGGTTGCTGTCGGTTTGTGGGTTGTGGCGCCGAGCAACAGTCCCAGCCGGAATTGGGTTCGAACATGGGTGCCAATTTGCCCGACGTGCGCCTCTCCATCACAGACAACCAAGGTTTCTCCGGGGCTTCCGCTGGATACGAAAGTAAGATAACGTTCCAGACTTGCCGCCGCGTCGGCAGAATATCCCAGGCGCTGTTCCAGATTCGCGCGGACGAAAAGCAGAGCGTCCCATATGGATTCTTTGTCCATATCGGCGGTCATGATGCGGATGTGGTCGAGCAACTGTGGGTCGGTGGCCTTCGACCGAACGAGGTCCAGAAGGGTTTGGAGATGGCCGCCCCCGCCGTTTGTAACCTCGGTGACGCCCGTTGCGACCGGTAACGATGACGACATGTCTTTTCGCGCACGCAGATGTTGTTCTGCAATCAGGAATGCCGACGGCGTATTGTCGAGATGTGATAATGTAAACAATACAATCGGTAAGATAATTGGTTCGTATTCCCACGATTGGGACGGATGCTGCTCGTTTGTGCTCAAAGCGCCTGTCGGGTCTGGGTTTTCGTTATACAACAACGACACCGCCTTTTGTCGGGAACTCGCAGCACCGTCCAAGTCACCAACCCGTTGTTGCGCCAACGCAATGGATGCCCACAGAAGCGGCTGGACCGCAGCGATGGTTTTGGTCCAGGCGTCGGTTTGAGGTGGAGCGGCAAACGAGTCGGCCAGTACGGTCCAGTCCAATTGGTCACCGGCGGGAGGAATTTTTCCCGAAGCGGTGGTAAGCAAAGAACGCGTCAGGCGTATGAGCCGCCCGATCGTGCCTCGATGCGCTTCAGGTACGAAATAGTCCAATAATTCGGGTAGATGGGCAGACAGAATGCCGTCAAATTCCACCAACGCTGTTGTTTTTTCTTCGGGTGAACCAAAACGGAGGGCGCCGGCGACGTTCAAAAATGCCGACAATACTCGCAGCGTAAGCGCATGATGGCGTGTCCCAGACGATGGCGTGGACTCCGCATCGGTCATAACCGATGTGGCGATGGCGGTCGTTTCGGTCAGGCTTGGGAAAAACCGATTGGGGTCGCCGGCAAACCAAGCAGACACCGTTGCAATGATGCTCATCTTTAGCTTAGTTAACTTGGATTGCGGAGCGGGGTCCAGCGTTTGTGCACGCACCCGCGCCCAGGTTCCGATCGACTGCAACGCGGCTTCTGCTATCTCCGGTTTGGCGACCGACCATAAAAATACCTGAGACAACGTAAGGGCCAACACATCTGGGTCATGAGCGGGGGCCAAAACCTCCACCGTTTCTCTAATCGGTTTGTCGTCTGGGCAAACCGGAGCCGCGGCGGCGAGTCGAAATGCCCACCAGGCACGTTGTTTGGGGCTCGGTTTGGGGGTGGCGTCGACCAACGACCGGATCGTGTCGGTTAAGATAGCGCACAAGGGCACGGTGGCGTTGGGGTCGTGGTCGACGTCTGCCCGCGCGGTAAGATAAGCCAAGGTATCGGCGGCCGTGGCACCGGCGTGCCACCGATGGGAACGCGTTCCCAATCGTTCCACGAATTTCTCGATCCGTTTTCGGTCCGTGCGTCCAAATCGATCCAATACCCCCCACCTTTTGCTGCGTGCAGCCAAGATTGCGCCCCAGTCGGGTCGTCCGGCGGCTGTTAACTGAGCTGCGATGTCATCAGCGCTGAGTGGTTTTGGCGTAGGGGCCGACGTTGTCTCGATGGCTCGGGATTCGAATTGGAGCGCGTTGGCCATCGCCGACAACAATGCGGCGAGTCGGGTTGGGGATCCCGCTGCGGCACGTCGTGCAGCAGCAACGATTGTGGGATCCCGAAGGCCAGCATCATTACGAAACGCGATCTCCATGTTTACAAATAGTTGTAAGGTTTCACCCCACCGTCGATCCTCTTCGGATGAACTCGGTTGGTTACATAACTGGTCGATGGTATTTCGAATATCGGGGTGATGGTTGTCACCCACCATCAATCCGAGCCACCATGTCCAATAGTAGAAAGTCGCCGTGGTCTGACATCGTGAAGTTTGCTCCGAGAGTTCCGAAATTGCCGTTTTTAGTGACGAATGTGCCTCGCGGAGTTCACCTAGGCGCAGGGCATGGTCCGCTCTGCCGGCAAAGATAGCCCACCGGACCCCTGTCGCTGTGGGAACGACCCCTCCCAGTGTTGAAGACAACAGCGGAAGTGCAGGCGCGGCAACAAGTTGTGAATCCAACTCCCAGGTGATGGCCACCGCACCTGCTGCGGCTGCACTGAAAGCTGCGGTCTCGATCGCGGCCGTATCCCCGGGCGGATCGAGAGGCAACATGATGACCGGGCAGTGGGACGGCAACATCTCCTCGTCAACCGAGACATCAAAGGCCACGACTGCGCCCTGGGCGTTTTCTGGGCGCGGCACAAATACGTCGTCTATGGCGGCTTTGAGGGCCGGAAATGTTTGCGGTACCCACGGCGTTTGGTTAAGCCACAACGCCAATGCCAAAGTCGGCGTCGACGCGGTGTTTCCTTGCGACAACAAAAGGAGTTGCCCGGCGGTTGTCGGATCGCCTTCAATGCCGGCACGGCGAAACCCCTCTCGACACGCAGAACTCCGCATGTCGGGATTGCCAATACAGCCTTCGGCGTAAGGAGGCATGTGTAACGGCGAGGCGTCTTGTAGGAGAATCGTTGCCCTTGGCGCGCAGGCAAAAAGGGCGATCCCGATGCCAAATAAGTTGGCTAAAGTGATTATGGACTGCTTTAAAGTAAACATGAACCGACGGGTTTTTGCCTCCCAGTGTACAAATCGAGATGGACCTTACTCTGAATCATTGTTGCCGCCAAGTTGTGAACATTCCGTTTTTGTGTCCAAGGGTTCATGATATGGTCGAGGTTGTAAAAAAACCTCGTCGACAAATTGGTCCCAACGGTAGCCACGAATGGCTGCCTTTGTTATAACGCGGCAATTTTGTGGGGCGTTGGTAAAAAAGCAGCCCACCGGTATCCAGAGGTGAATCAATGTTTGTGCTGGAATCCCACGTCGACCCTACATCGGGCGCGTTTTTGGAAAATCAGGCTCGGATGGAGCAATTGGTGGAAGAACTCCGAGACAAGTTGAAGTGGGTGTCCCAGGGTGGGGGCCAAGAAGCTGTGGCACGGCATACAGAAAAAGGAAAAAAGCTTGCACGGGAACGTATTGAGGCTTTGTTGGACCCGGGTACACCATTTCTCGAACTCAGTGGGCTTGCAGCTTGGGGAATGTACAACGACGAAGCGCCGGCAGCCGGCATCGTGACAGGGATTGGTGTCGTTTGTGGCCGGAAGGTCATGATTGTTGCCAATGACGCGACTGTAAAAGGGGGGACCTATTTTCCGATGACGGTGAAGAAACACGTACGTGCACAAACCATCGCGTTGGAAAATCACCTGCCTTGCATTTACCTCGTGGATTCAGGAGGGGCGTTTTTGCCACTTCAGGCGGAAGTGTTTCCGGATCGGGACCACTTTGGGAGGATTTTTTTTAATCAGGCGGTGATGAGTGCCGCACAAATTCCCCAGATCGCTGTGGTTATGGGTAGTTGTACGGCGGGAGGCGCATACGTTCCGGCGATGAGTGACGAAACGGTCATTGTGAAAAATCAGGGAACGATTTTTCTCGGCGGTCCCCCTCTCGTCAAAGCGGCAACCGGTGAGGAGGTGACCGCCGAAGAACTTGGCGGTGCCGAGTTACATTGCCGCCGTTCCGGGGTAGCGGACCATCTGGCGCTTGATGACGCTCATGCGGTCGAAATCGCGCGGGATATTGTCAGTAACTTAAACCGATCAGACAGTTGTTTTGTAGATGTTGTGGAGCCAGCGGAACCTTTGTACCCTGCGTCTCAGCTTTATGGAATCATACCAGCCGATCCACGCCGTCCCTATGACGTTCGCGAAGTGATTACCCGGATCGTGGACGGGAGTCGGTTTCACGAATTTAAGGCGTTGTATGGGAGCACATTGGTTACCGGTTTTGCTCACATTCACGGATATCCTGTGGGGATATTGGGGAACAACGGTGTTCTGTTTTCCGAGTCCGCTCAAAAGGGAGCCCATTTTATCGAGTTATGTGGTACGCGAAACATTCCGTTGTTGTTTTTGCAAAATATTACCGGCTTTATGGTAGGCAAAGAGTATGAAGCAGGTGGAATCGCCAAAGATGGAGCCAAAATGGTGCATGCCGTGGCAACGGCCAACGTTCCGCGAATCACGGTGATCATCGGCGGATCCTTTGGCGCCGGCAACTACGGCATGTGTGGTCGCGCTTATGACCCACGTTTTTTGTTCATGTGGCCCAACGCGAGGATTTCGGTGATGGGAGGGGAGCAAGCAGCGGGAGTGCTTGCGACGGTTCGACGGGATGCTATTGAGCGCAAAGGGGCGACCTGGAGCGCCGAGCAAGAAGCGCAATTTCGACAACCGATTCTCGACAAATATGAAACCGAAGGCAGTCCTTATTTTAGCACGGCACGTTTGTGGGACGACGGTGTGATCGACCCGGCAACAACGAGAAATGTGTTGGGGTTATCGCTGGCGGTTGTATGCGGTGGCCCGATAAAACCTTACCGAGTGGGCGTTTTTCGAATGTAGGAGGTCTCCGTGCCGGAATTTGATCATCTAATAGTAACTATTTCGGACGGTGTCCTGACCGTTGTGTTGAATCGTCCCGAAGTGCATAATGCGTTCAATGCCAAGGTATTACGGGAACTGACTGCTGTGTTTACGATAGCAGACCAACGGTCCGACGTGCGGGTTGTTGTGTTGGAAGGTGCAGGGCGGAGTTTTTGTGCCGGTGCGGATCTCGGGTGGATGTCCGCGATGATCCACTATACGGAAGACGAGAACGTACGGGACTCAGAGGCGATGGCAACGATGTTTCGTATGTTGAACGATTGCCCAAAGCCGACCATCGCCAAGGTTGGCGGTGCCGCGTTGGGCGGTGGCGTAGGCATTGTTGCGGCAGTAGATATGACGATTTGTTCGACCGAGGCCGTGTTTGCTTTGAGCGAGGTTCGACTTGGGTTGGTTCCCGCCGTCATTTCGCCATATGTGCTGCGGCGGATCGGACCCGGCGCTGCACGGCGGTATTTTCTGACCGGTGAGCGGTTTGGTGCGGAAGTTGCCTTGCGGCTGGGGCTTGTATCGGAAGTTGTTTCTTCCGACCAATTGGATTCGGCGACCCAGGTAGTGATTTCCTCTGTGTTGCGGGGCGGGCCGGTTGCTTTGACTGCAGCAAAACAACTGATCCAAAACGTCCCTTATCTTTCGTCTTCGGAAGAAGACGGATATACAACCCGGGTCATCGCCGGGCTTCGCGTTGGCCAAGAAGGGCAGGAAGGTATGTCGGCGTTTCTAAATAAAAAACCGGCCCGTTGGGTTGTGCCCACGGGGGGGCAGAAACCATGAAAACACCGATTCGACCTATCCGTAAATTACTTGTTGCAAACCGAGGAGAAATTGCAGTTCGCGTTATCTTAGCGTGCCGGGAACTTGGAATCGCAACAGTGGCAGTGCACAGCGATAAAGATCAGTCGTCATTGTTCGTGGCAATGGCGGATGAAGCGGTATGTATCGGGGCGGCGCCTCCGAGGGAAAGTTATTTAAGGGTTGACCGGATCCTGGATGCAGCCAGGGCTACCGGCGCGGATGCGATTCATCCCGGTTATGGTTTTTTGTCGGAAAATGAGGGATTTGGGCGAGCGGTTGAACAGGCAGGAGTGATATTTGTAGGACCCAAGCCGGATACGATCGCACAAATGGGGAGCAAAACCGCGGCAAGAATGACGATGGCTGCGGCGAATGTTCCAACGATTCCGGGTTATCAGGGAGACGACAGGAGGCCGGAGACCCTTCGAGAACATGCGCGCAAATTGGGTTATCCGGTGTTGGTTAAGGCGGATCTTGGTGGTGGCGGCAAAGGGATGCGGATTGTGCACGCCGATGCGGATATGCCGGCGGCAGTGGCAGCAGCGTCGCGGGAGGCTGCAAAAGCGTTTGGCGATGGGGCGGTTTATTTGGAAAAATACATTGAGAATCCGAGGCATATCGAGGTGCAGGTTTTGGGGGATACCCACGGCAACTGTGTTCACGTGTTCGAGCGGGAATGCAGTTTGCAAAGACGGCATCAAAAGGTGATCGAAGAGTCACCTAGTCCCAGTTTGTCGGCGGAGCTGAGACAACGGATCTGTGCCGCGGGAGTGCAGGCGGCGCGCGCGGTAAATTACCAAGGCGCAGGTACGGTTGAATTTATCGTCGGTCCTCAAGGTGATTTTTATTTTCTGGAGATGAACACCCGGTTGCAAGTTGAACACCCGATTACGGAATTGGTGTGTGGAGTCGATCTGGTGGTAGCCCAGATCAAAGTTGCGCAGGGTCAGCCGTTACCGTGGACTCAAGAGGAGATTTTTCAGCGTGGGCACGCGATTGAGTGCCGAATTTATGCAGAAGACCCAGAAAATGGTTTCCTGCCGTCTGTAGGCCGCCTTTTACGGTACGATGTGCCGTTTGGGCCCGGCATTCGCCATGATGGAGGGTTTCAGACTGGTGATGAAGTGTCCGTTGTCTACGATCCGATGTTGGGAAAGCTCATTGTGCTTGGTGAAACACGGGAAGTCGCTACTCAAAAGATGATTGCGGCATTGGACAGACTCGTAGTACACGGTGTGCGTACCAACATTGCGTTTCTTCGACATTTGTTGACTTTGGATGCGTTTAGGAGCGCAGACTTTCATACCCGATGGCTTGACGAATCATTTGATGGGTGGTGCGCGACCCAACACTTGCCTGATTTCGTGCTTGCCGCGTTGTTGCTTGATGACGCATACCACCATCGCGACCAAGTAACGCTTGCTGCGGGTTCGCCTAATGTTAACAAAGCGTGGCAAGGTCCGTGGGTGTCACTTGGGGATTGGCGCGGTACGTCCGGAGGTGGCGAATGAAATCCTTTGAGGGTGTGGTCACTCTTCATGGTGACGAAACCACGGTGAGTTGGCAACCGGATGGCGGTGGGTTTGTGATGACGGTCGGTGGCCGTAGCATCGTTGCCCAAGGACGGCAGGTAAGTACCGGAACGTACATTGTAACGGTGCCGGGTCAAGAGCCCGTTCGGGTTGTCGTAAGCCGAGACGGGCAACAACGTTACGTTACTGCGGGTGGTGTGACATGGGAGCTTTCTTTACGCCGTGGTATTGGAAAAGCGCGCCCGCGTAATGCGGTGGGAGATCGAGCGATGGCATCGCCGATGCCGGGCGTTGTGATCGGTTTGGACGTTGCGGTAGGGGATCAGGTAAAAAAAGGGGCCGTATTGATGCGGATTGAAGCGATGAAGATGGAGCATGCCATTGTTGCCCCCAGAGACGGGGTTGTTTCGGCACTTCATTTCCGGCTCGGCGATCCGGTTGCTGCCGGTGCTCATTTGGTGGAGTTGTCTGACGAAGAGGCGGCAATAGAGGCGAAGGGACCATCACAACCGGATAAAATTTGAAAGTTTTGTATCTTTTATGAACCAGGTTGATATGCGCAACGACGATTCGGAGCCATTGTGCAGATCGGGAGTAGGTCGCAGCGGTTGTCGAAAAGCAGCCGAACAACTGTGGTCGGATCGTGGAAATCCTGAATGTAAACCCTGGTTATCGATATCAGGACGAACGTGAACAAGTTAGCATTACCGCCCAAAGTACGTATTGTGGAAGTGGGTCCGCGAGATGGGCTTCAAAACGAGCCGGATCGAATTTCTACCGACGATAAGATAGCGTTTGTCAATTTGCTGACGTATGCCGGCTTTTCCGATATTGAAGTGACGAGTTTTGTCCGTCCGTCGCGGATTCCGCAGCTTGCGGATGCGACCAAGGTGTTTCAAGGTATTCACCAGGTACCCGGCACACGTTATTCCGCATTGGTTCCCAACATTCGCGGACTTGAGGACGCGTTTGCCGCGGGTGTTAAAACAGTTGCCATATTTACTGGCGCGTCCGAGACGTTTACCCGACGTAACATCAATATGTCCATCGACGACAGTTTAACTCGTTTTGCTGTTGTGGCGCGTCGAGCGGTCGATGCCGGCTTGAACGTACGTGGTTATATTAGTGTTGTCTTTGGATGCCCCTATGAAGGCCAAGTCGATGCCGGAAGAGTCGTTGAAATTACCAAACAACTTATGGACATGGGATGTTATGAAATCTCGTTCGGCGACACGATTGGTGTGGCTGTGCCGACCCAGATCGAATCGGTTGTGACCTTGTTAAGTGACCACATTCCGTTGTCGCGCATTGCGTTGCACTTACACGACACCCGGGGAGGAGCGCTCGCCAATGTAATGACCGGATTGATATGTGGAGTCACCACGTTTGACACCAGCGCCGGGGGATTGGGTGGCTGCCCTTACGCACCAGGCGCGGCGGGAAATCTAGCTACAGAAGACCTGCTTTATATGTTGGACGGCATGGGAATCGAAACCGGCGTTGACCTTTCCCGCGTTGTTGAAGCTAGCCGTCACATTTCCGAGGTCATTGGCCGGCCACTTCCCAGCAAGTACCTCCGCGCCGCGCTGGCGCGGACCAATTCGGTAACTTAACTCATGAAATGGATCAACGTGATTGCGGCGCTTCTTGGCTGCTGTTGGATTATGCCGGCCGCCGAAGCAAGGCCAAAGCTTGGGGTTATCGTGGTTATTGACCAATTTCGTTCGATTGATGTTGAACGGTGGGCCGACGTGTGGGGACCGGATGGATTCGGTGGCCTGATGGGCAAAGGAGCGGCCCATTACGATGCCATTTATGCCTATTCCGCAACAGAAACGGGGCCTGGCCACGCAACCATTGGAACCGGGGCTCAGCCGTCGGCGCATGGGATCGTTTCCAATAGATGGTTTGTGGGGAGAGAGCAGGTCTATGCCGCATTTGACCCAAAAGGGGCAATTGTGGGATTTCCGGAACGTCCAGGTCGGGGCCCGGCTCAATTACGTGCCGGTACGTTGGGGGATTCCATGCGTGCGGAAAGCGGCGGACACACGAAAGTAGTTTCACTTAGTGTAAAGGACCGGGCGGCGATTTTAACGGCGGGTTTCGCGGCCAACCTGGTGTTGTGGTACGACCCCATTGTTGGCCGTTATGTTACAAGCATGGCCTATGGTGCTAAGTTACCTGATTGGGCGGAACGCCTTGCTGTTGAATTACCGGCCCATGCACACAAAAACGCCGAGTGGAACCCGTTGCCAATTGATCCGAAGTGGAAAAAATTGCTGCCCGACGATTCACATACTGGTGAAGCCCAGGTTTATGGTCTTGATGATCAATTTCCGCATTCACTTAGGGACTTGACCAAAGAAGAAGAAAAACGAGCTGCATATCCCATTGTACCAACCTCCACCGATGATTTGGTGACCTTTGCTTTATCGGCGGTCGACCATGCGGAACTCGGGAAAGATGATGTTCCTGATTTGTTGATCGTAAGCATTTCGTCTTTGGACTATGTAGGACACATCTTTGGGCCGGACAGCGTCGAGGGATTTGATAGCCTGCGCCGAGCTGATTTGGCACTACGCACGCTGGTGAATGGCCTCGAGTCGCGGTTGGGCAAAGATGGGTTTGTATTGGCTTTAACCGGCGACCATGGATCGACGCCGCTGGTGGAACGTGTTCAGGCTGCTGGGATCAATGCCAATCGTGTTGACGCTGACCACTTGGTGCGAGTTGCTGAAGATGCACTGAATGGTGTGTTGGGAGCATCTGGCACAACCGGTGCCCGAGTGTTGGGCTTTATGCCACCTCACTTGTATTTGGATTTGTCCGGTATCGATGAATCGAGAGCCGCGCGGGCGTTGGAAGAGATGCGGGGGAGTATCGAAGCGATTGCCGGCATTGCTGCAACCTATTTGCCGGGCGTCATCCGGGCAGACGAAGATGCGTATGGCACCATTGTCCGAGGTGCATTGTCTGCTGGACGTCATGGACAGCTTCTGGTGCGTCAGAAACCACGAACCGTGTTTTATTGGGGTGGAGATGCTCGGGGAACGGATCACGGTACGCCTTACCGTTACGACCGTACAGTACCGTTGTATGTGTTGGGACCGGGGGTACGTGGGGGACGCTATGCAGCGCAGGTGGATCCGGTGGATCTTACAGCCACGTTAGCCTTTTTATTGGGGGTACAAGCTCCCGATTCCTGTTCCGGCAGACCGGTGGGTGCCGTGGGGGCAGAGGCGCGGTGACGGCAGGTCTACTCTTAACTGGATGGGACATCTTCAGGACGTTCGTAAAACCGAATGTGGATGTGGTCATCATGGCCCCGAACATGGCGGATAATCGTTTGCCCTTCTTTGCCGCTTCCGACGCCATCGGGATATTCAAATAATCTATCCACGACATCTTGTGCGATCCCACGCCGCAGCGCTTCCTCGTAGAGTGGTTTTTGTAGCCGGTAGTCGATGTACATGGACTTCACGTCTTTGGTTTCCAAAAATGATTCAATCAAAGTCCAACTGCGTTCCGTATCCAGCGTGGACGTGGACACGTTGGTAAATGCGTGGCGCGATTTTGGATCGTTGTGGTAATAACTTAAGTCCACATCGCGTCCTGAACGGTGGCTTTTGTGCGGGGGCATATATCCACCTCGCTGGTAACTTACATCGCCAATATAGGTCGGCCTCGCTTCGGGATGTTCGGCAGCGGTTTCGGCACACGCCTCCATGATTGCCGTGACAGTCGTCTTCGTGCCCCAAACCCGCTCACGGCGTGGTGCGACAAAGCCAAGACCCGATTCCGGTAACTGGACGCCGTGTTCCAGACGCACAGGGCCATCGCCCGACGGAACGTGTTTGACCACAATCACCTCGCCCGGGTGAAGGGATTTGACAGATTTTCCATTGATTTTTCGCAGATTAGTAACGGTTGTGTTGTACTTTCGTGCGATTGACCACAGCGAATCACCGCGTTTTACCTTGTGCTGAACCGATTCAAAACGCTTTTTGGCTTTTTTGTTGTTTTTAGAAATCTTTCCGGCGCTCTTTTGGGATTTGGTGATTTGAGTTCCCGAGGTTTTTGAAACCTTTGCCGACTTAGAGGAGTGTTTTGTCGCCGATGCTGTTGATTTGCCTTTGGAAGAGCCCGGGCGTACGATTAATTTAGCTCCAGGTTTCACCATATTGCCTTTGATTTTGTTAAGTTTACGCAGTGTGTCGACTTCGACCTTATATTTGCCGGCAATGCTCCACAGACTGTCCCCCGCTTTTACTTTGTGCATGACTGGCTTGGTTTTTGCCCACGCCAATGGAGCGGGCAAAATGAACAAAATCGTAGCCAGGGTCCAGGCTATTCGTTTGATGCTGAAAAAGGCGGTCAAGCTACACCTCCTGGTGGGCAACATAGCCATCGGCGCGTGTCCGAAAGGTCTGGACACAGTAGGAATTCATGGGTTTGGTTTCAACCCAGTCATGGGTAATCCCGCACGATTCCATTCTTGGTCAGGATGTCCGCGAATAATTGCGGAGTGAACTGGCGGAAAGTGGTTTGTTTTGCCGGTCTTTTGGCAAAATAACGCCAGCGCGGCAACAACGGTACACAGGATGTTTCGTTTGGTCAACCACGATTCTGTGTTGCCGATCGCCGATTGGTGAATTTATCTGGACAATGGTCGACGCACCGTTGCCCACTTTTCCGTCGTGGGAGGGGGTACCGGCAACCGACACACTTTCCGGAAAGGCTGATTTGGAGCGTCCAAGCTAATCCGAGACCTGTGGCCTAAGTGGCTGGCGTTTTTTGATGAAATTGTTGTCGTGGCCGCCTTTGTCGGCCTCGCCCGTAAAAATCCCTGCGCCATATTCCCGATATGACACAGGATTTTTTTGGACGATCCGGCTCCAATTCGGCTGGGTCGTGAAATCCACCAAAAAACACCACATACCCACGCCTGCTTCGTTATGCTCGCCGACCCTCTAACCGGTCAAAAAAATCAACATTTCCACGACGTTGGTTGACAACATAGGAACAAGTCCGGTACCTGATGGATCATCTTGGCGGTCATATTGCTGCCAAGGCCGGTAGTATGGAGGAACCAAAGATGTCAGGCCCGTGGAACGTTTCGATATATATCGTGGGAAGCATTATTTTTTTGTTGGTTGGTTGTCTTTCCGATGAAAACGAGGCAGTCAAGACACTGTTTGACGACACCAAAGGCTCCACCGCGGTGGGTGGGGAGGATGGTGCGGGTCCAGCAGACGACGTTTCCAAGGATATGATCGGTATCGATCTAGGCAACGAAGACACATCTGTATCGGTGTGTGAAGCCCCGTCGGAAGGTTTAGGGACAAGTCTTGGTGCAAAGTTTGATGCTTCGATCACGATAAAAAACTGCGATTTTGACAATGTTGTCCTGAAAGATCTGATGTGTGGGCACAAGTTAACCCTCATTGATATTGGCGCCGGGTGGTGTGGCCCGTGCATTGACCAAGCAAGAATTCTGGATGAGGAATTTTACGAACCATTCAAAGACAAGGGGCTTCAAGTTATTAGTATTTTATTTGAAAATGCGAGTGGCCAGCCGGCGAACAGCGATTTTTGCGAGTTCTGGCGGGACGAATTTAAGTTAACCTCTCCCGTTTTGGCCGATCCCACTTTCAAAACAAAAACATACTTTACTGACGTCCAGTCTTCTACGCCTGTGATTCTGCTTGTCGACGAAAACTTCACGATCGTGTACAAACGATCGGGAGAAACGCCGTCGGACCTAAAATCGACGATTGAGCAACAACTTGCAAAGTGAGCCATCAAACAGCTCAAATCATTTGATTCGGGAAGGCCGTTGTGTGTCGCGACCGGTTTGGTATGGATTTTAAGTTTACAAATATGGTTTTATCTTAATAGTGGCTGTTTGTGCGGACGTGTTCGAACATCTTTCTCTCAGAGGGTCGGCGGAAATAGACAAGCGAGCCCTGATTGGCTAATTTAGGCTGCCGTGGCCACGCCCGTTGGTGAGGAATATGTTCAATATGGCCCCAGTCGGATCCCGGCAAATTCAGCGCTAAATTAGCTTTCTCATGGTCACTTTCGGCCTGAAGCTGACGCTCTGAGTTTGTGAAAAAAGATGGGGACGGACTTGGACGCGAGGATTTTGGCCACGATGCCAGGAAAAAAACCGAGTCATATCGGGAATATGGTGCAGATCTTTTTCGGGGCAGCGGGGCCAAAAGCATCCATCCAAGTTCGTTCAGCTATTTTTTTACAAACTCTCTGAGGTGGCCCGTTTCAACGGTCTTTTGTGAGGACAAATTGTCGAAATCAATACGGACCCTGGTCATTATTAGCGTGGTATTGTGCGTTTTCGGATGCGCAAAACCTGGCGATGTCAAAACTGAAACAAGGGCACTCGATACAGGAAACGAGACCGATTTGTCGGAAAAATCGGGTACGCCCCTTGAGCGATTTGACCTGAAAACTGTTGACGGTACCTCGTTTCCGCTGGAGAGGCATTTGGGAAAAGACGTGTTAATGGTGACGTTTTGGGCGACTTGGTGTGCGCCATGCAAGACAGAGCTGTCGCGTATGGCACCAGTGTATGAACGTCTGAAAGATCAAGGTTTTGTATATATCGCGATCGCTACGGACGGACCAGATTCCGTTGCCCAGGTTCGGCCTTATGTAAGTAGCTATGGGTACCGATTCCCCGTTTTGCTGGATAGCCAAAGCGCCGTTCTGTCGAGATACAACCCGCGGGGTGATATGCCGTTTTACCTTTTGGTGAATCGCCGCGGAGAAATTGTTGAACAACATCAGGGGTTTACCACGGGAGACGAAGCCCGTATTGAACACAAAGTATCTTCGTTGCTGAGGGTGGTGTCTCCGTGACCCGAGTATTGTTGAGTCTTGGATTGATTCTGGGTTGTTCCGTGATCTGGACTGAACGATTCGCATATGCGTTTGATGTACATATTCCGTACGTTGGTGATGTAGGCTTTGATGTTACGGAAAGTTTTATCACCCGGTATCTCGATACCAACTTTGATTTTAATGAGGAAGACGACGGTGTCCTTACACTGCTCAACAAACTGAATGTGACGGTATCCAGAAACCCCATCTCTGCGGGTGTTCGTGTTGATACGGCCGTGTTTCTTTTCGATGCCGATTGCAAATCCACTGCCGAACAGCCTTGTTTTTTTGAGGATTACGTAAACATTGAGAAGTTTTTTCTTCGATGGAACTTCGATTTCGGCGTGGTAGTAGGGGGCGACTTTTACACATCCTTCGGAAGAGGCCTTGTTCTTAGTGTACGAAAGGTCGATGAGTTGGGGTTGGATACTACCGTACGCGGCGGGCGTGCTCAGTTTCGATTCGGCGCATTTCGTACTGAAATCATTGGCGGGATCACCAATATCCAAAATGTCGAGCAGATATCAAGCAGGGTGCTTGATGATCCCCATGATGCACTTTTGGGTATGGAAAATATTATCGAATTGGGGGACGGTGTCGAAGTAGGTGTCCGAGGCGTACACATGTGGTTTGATGCCGCTTCGTTGCTTGGACACGACGAAATGACCACCGTGGCAGGAGGATCGATTTCGATTCCGAACCTTGGGGGCAGCACGGCGTTGTATTTTGAGAGCGCGCTGCTTAGGCACACCGACCTGGATACTCTCACCAACAAGAGAAGCACCGACAATGGTGCAGCCATCTATGGCAGCCTCAGTGGATTTTTCGGTGCCCTCACAACGCTTGTTGAGGCTAAACATTATCGTCGTTTTCGATTTGTTACTGCAGACGCTCGTTTGGCCGCAGCGGGAATTTTTTACAATAACGCTCCGACCCTGGAACGATTTGATCAGACCGTTCCCAACAATTTTGACGCATCCGGCGGCAGAATACGCGCTGAATATTTCATTTCCGACACACATACGCGCTTTTACGGCAATCTGATGACTTATTATTTTTCCAAAAATGAAACCGACCCGTATGGTGACGACGGCGCCATGGCAATTCATGCGTATGCCGGCCTACGACAAGACTTTGATGGCGGATATTCTGCCGAGATTTCGGGAGGTTGGCGCCAGGAGCGGTTTACTACAGATTCACGATTGTTACGCAAACTCTGGCATTTGGAGGGGGAATTCAATATTCCCCTACATGGACCTCATAGTCTCAACATCAAAGCGGAACACCGCAGCGAAGTGAAACAGGGCGTGCCGGACAATATCTCATTTGTCAAAGGATTGGTTACAACAACATATGCTTTTCAGCCGCATTTGCGTGTGAGTACTTTGTATGGCTATACCACTGAATTTGAATTCAAAAATCCCATTCATCATGTTGCTGGGCAATTTGATTGGGATTTTTATCGCGGTAGTACGCTACGTATGTTCGGCGGTCGTGTTCCCGGCGGTATTGTGTGTGCTGGTGGAACGTGTGTGAACGTTCCTCCGTCGTCTAGTTATCGTGCGGAAGTTGCGCTGCGGTTCTGAAATACGTCGGCGTGTACGGGTTCAGATGGTCATCTTCAAGCCGGGAGTGATTCTGGGAGAGCTAATTTAGCGCTGAGTCGGCCGAGACCCGACAGAGGCGATATCGAGTATATGCCGCACCGGTGTGCATGGGGACGGCCGCCTAAATTAGCCAATCAGAGCTCCCTTGGCTATTTCCGCTGACCCTCTCAGTGCAGCCGGCACAGTGTTCCACATGATCCAATAATAGGTGTTGTCGTGTAGTTTCCCATGTGAACCCTGGAGGTTCGATGTTCGATACAGCTCGACTGTTTCGAGACGAAACAGAAAGTCTTATGGGTGCGTTGTCGATTTCGCCGGCACCGTGGTGGTCCGAAGTGCCGCGGGTATTTTCCTTTGAACTGGGAGATCCCGTGCAGATTCAGTTGCGTTTGGACGCGAGTTTTATCGCAGTCATTGTTCGTAGCCATCTTCCGTCCATGCGCACGAAGCTATACGGATTGTTGAAGCATGGTGGACTCGATTTTGCTGTCGCGACGCGTTGCGAAGCGTTAGCAAAACGTTTTCCCGAAGCACCATGGACCGCTAAATTAGCGGTCACAGGGGGTGATGTACATGCTAAGTTAACGCTTGACCATCGGCTCAAATACGACGACGTAGGTGGCGCATTCGAAGCACTTGGATTATCGCCGGCGATGGGCGAACGGGCGGCCGAACGGTTGCTTACAGCGGTTGGCGTGAACACGTTGCGGCAAATTACGATTGCCTCCGGTCGTCCGGTTCGAGTTGAGTTATACGCAAGCCGCCCCCCGGAGCCGGGTGGGGCAACAACAACATTGGACGCACTGGGTGATCGCCAGGATTTGCTGGAGGATCCCGAGTTTCTAATGTTACGTGACGTGCACAGCGCAATCTCAGCGTACGGTCGTCAACGCTATACAGTGGGTATAGACGGAGCTGGGGTGAGGTCCGGGTTGAAAGTTTCTTATGCCGATGTTCCCGTGTCTGCGCTGACATCGGCGGTGGCACCACTGTCGCAGGCTCCCGCTATGACTACTCGGCGTCTCAAAGTATCATCCCAAATATTGGGTATCCAACTTCCGGACCACTTGTCGATTCGGTTACGTCCGGAGCGTCCTGCTCATATTACAGTTTACTTCAATCGCCTTTATGCCCAAGTAGCGTGAATTGTGTATCGCTTTTAACCCTTGAGCACCTCGCGAGCGATAATCATACGCTGAATTTGGCTTGTTCCTTCGTAGATTTGGAAGATCTTTGCATCCCGCATAAGCTTTTCTACGGGATATTCACTGTTATATCCATAGCCGCCGAAGATCTGCACGGCATCCGTTGCGATTCGCATGGCGGCATCCGCTGCAAACAACTTTGCTGTGGCTGCCATCCGTGTGTTCTTAAGTCCGTGATCGATCGCCCATGCAGCCTGCCAGGTCAAAAGGCGTGCCGCTTCGATGTCCCGTGACATTTCCGCTATCATGAATTGGATTCCCTGATGTTCCGCCAATGTTTTTCCAAAAGTTTTTCGGTCCTTCGCATACTGGGTGGCAAAAGTCATCGCAGCACGGGAGAGGCCGACCGCCATAGCTGCGATCAACGGACGGGTATGGTCGAAGGCAGCCATCGCTATCTTAAATCCATCCCCTTCATCTCCCAATCGATTTTCAACCGGAATTTCAACGTCATCAAAACTGACTGCTCGGGTGTCGCTGGCATGCTGACCCATGTTCCATTCTTTTTTTCCGATTGTGATTCCCGGAGTGTTTGCCGGCACGATGAAACCCGACATTCCACGGTGACTTCCGGTTTTGTCTGTATTTGCAAGAACAAAAAACCAACTGGCTTTACCCGCGTTGGTAATCCACATTTTTTGGCCGTTGATGATGTATTTGTCTCCCTTGCGTATTGCGGTTGTTCGGATTGCTTGAACGTCTGAGCCTGCCTGAGGTTCCGTCACGCAGTAACTTACAAAAAGACATTCTTCCGTAAGCGGGCGCAAGAAACGTTCTTTCTGGTTCGAATTACCTGCGACGATTACCGGCGCTGATGCAAGATTGTTGCAGTCCATGACGGTTCCAATGCCGGTACAACCAAAGCCAAATTCTTCGCTGATCAACGCTCCTTCGAACATGCCGAGGCCAAATCCTCCGTGTGCCTCCGGAATGTGCGTATTCATCAGGCCTAATTCCCACGCCTTTTTGCAGATTTCGGCTGGAAACTCCCCGGTTTCGTCATGATGTTTTGCCTTTGGCGCGATGTATTTGGCTGTGAAATCCCGGGCCAAATTACGAAGTTGTTCTTGCTCAGGCGACAGACGAAAATCAACCATAAGGGCTCTCCATTGATAAAGTTGCGTGATGGTTCTTGTAAGTTAAGACGGCGGTGACGCCGATTTGCTTACTCGGGTCGTGGGACAGCACCCGGTAGTCTTGATGGCCCCCCTTCCTCCAGAGTGACCTCAAGAGTATAGACAGTAAGGCCTGTTTTTCCAATGATCTCGAAGAGATATGTTCCTTCGCGAACCTTGATATCCGGCCAAACGTTTTTTCGCTCACCAATATTGTGATCCAGGGTGTACATTTTACCGCCGAACTGGTCTCGCATAATGATTGTAGCGATAGCGTCCGGATTATCCCACCATGCTCGCACCGTCAGAACCGTTTCGTAAACCGGTACCTCGATTTTCTTCCAGTCCGTTGTATCGCCCCCTGCAGGATCCAGGCGATCATGAACCGGCATTGCTAAGGGCATAAGCTTTGCAGACGACCGTTTTTCGTCACCGCCGGAATTTTCATCTGGTCCAGCGCCACAGGCGGAAATGAGGGATAGAATGCTGCCGGCCAGCACCAAACATAGACCCAGTCGAACTGCGCTTGTCATCACAATACCTCCGGGAGCAAACCTACCACCACTGATATAGCAGTCAACAGCTACCGCGGTACTATTGTATACCAACTTACTGTGAACCATTCGTAATTTAGGACCGCGGAATTTCTATTTTGGGTTGGTAAAGAATCTAGGTAAGTGGTGTCTTTTTTGGGGATTTCACGACGCAGTCGAATTGAAGCCGGACCATTCGTAAAAAACACTCACGAATATCGAGAATCTGTCGTAGGTCCTTTTACCGGCGAGACGGCCAAACGCAGCCTCGGCGTTGAATTCGTCTAAAAATGCCAAACACTTACGGGTGTGGTACCACTATAGACAGGCATCAAGACAGGTTTTTACGCCGAATACATCACAACATTTTTTTCCATTACAATCGCCGTCGGAAGTGCAGCCTCCTGGTAAGTTACCACCGCCGCCAAAATCGATCTCGCATCCCTCATAGGAGCCCGGGCTACATGCGCTGGCATCCTTTGCTTGATCTGCGGTTACGTTAATGGTCGATCCGTCGGGACATGTGACCTTCATCGCGCCGCTTGATGATGCTTCAAATACATAGGTTTTGCCGTCGGCAGTGTAGGTCGTAGTTGATGTTTGAGAAGCTACGTCCACTGTGGTTTGTCCGGTATAGCATGTGTTCCCGGAGCCATCGCTGCCTGTGCTCGATGTACCTTGGGTTTCAACTTTGTGCCCACTTGCCCATTCGACGTTTGCTCCGTCCTGAGTAACTGTTGCTGTGCAAGCGCCACTTGGTTGAAAACAGGGCTGTGCAAAGGATTCCACACAGGTTCCAGCGTAAGGATTCGAACTTGGGTTACATTCACCGCTTCCTGAACCGCCGTTGCCGTTTCCGCCTCCGGATGTGTCTCCTGAGTTTCCAGTCCCTCCTTGACCATCACCGCCGTCTCCGTCCGAAGAATCACAACCGAACCCGAAAACGGACAGAGTCAACAACACCGCGACCCATCTTGTTTTACACATTGTTCACCTCTTCGTTTAAAATTTCACTGTGCCGCTTTTGATTCGTTTTTCTGCTCCGGCACAAACCGAATGCCGCAAATTCTGCGGCCGAAAATGAGCGGCCGGGGCGCAGACTGCCTTGTTTTGCGAAAAATTGTCAACACTTTGTTCAACCCATTCATCACTCAAAACAGCGCATTGATGGTCGTTTTGCAGGTGCAAATGTAAACTTTGCACGAATCAACCCGAATCGTTATGCTACATCGTCTATCGGGGGAACCGGACGTGGTGGTGTCGATGAAGTTTCGTTCCTCGAAGCAATGGTTATTGGTTTTATTTGGCTTTTTTGTCATTTGTTTTTGCAATGCCTGCGATTCTTCCGAAGATGACGAACCTCAATCATCGGGTGTTATCGACACAACAGCAACGAAGGAGGATAGTGGTTCGACGGCTGAGGAAACAACGAGTTCGCCGGACGAATTACCTCCTCTCGACAAAACCATTGCTCCAACATCAGCGGATCTTGCCGCATTGCCAAATTGCGCCGAAGATGATCTCATATTTGTACAAGCCGCGAGCAAAGTATCTGCGTTGGCGATCGGTACAAGCGGTCGGCCACAGGAGGGATTGGATATCGACGCAAATTCGACTACATGCGCGCCGGAAGCGGATTGTTCTGGCGGCGTTGATAACCAATTGTCGATTATTGCCGCTATCGCCAATAAAAGTTTGGAAGAGGCGTTGGCTCTTGGCTCGCTGATGTTGGCACTGGAAATAGATGGTTTGCCGGAAACTTCTGTCGACGCATCATTGACCATTCGGATGTTTGCGGTTCGAATTGATTCGACGAACGAAGAATGTGATTGGCAGGCAGATAGCTGTTTGTATCGTGTGCGCCCGGATTCCTTTGATGAACGTTGTAACCCTCTCATGGTGCTCGAAAATGCTGCTTTATCCGCCACAGGTGCACTCAAAGCCGGCGGCAAGGAAGCCACGCTGCTCCTAAGTATTCCGTTGTTCGGCGTTAACGTAAAAATTCCTGCCACCAACGTGCGAATGGAGGCAACGATCGAACGTGATTCCGCTGGAAGGGTTCTTTCGATGAGCGGTATTTTGGCTGGTGCGGTTCCGAAAGAAAAATTAACCGGTGCCTTGAATGAAATTCCCGAAGAGGAGTTTGATGCGGCCGGGATCAAAAAAAGTGTTGTTATTCAGGCAACCGATCTCGTGCAAAATGACATTGACTCCGACGGGGATGGCGCCAAAGAGTCCGCATCAATAGGCATCAAATTTGCCACAATTCCGGCGGTTATTGCTGGCCTGGAGGCTTCTGAGCAGTGATTCTCGACTCCGAAAGAGAACTTGTGGACCGTTGTATTGCCCAGGATCGCGGCGCATGGGCGGAATTGGCGACGAAATACAGCGGATTGGTCTACTCGTCGATCCATCAGACCCTTCGTACAAGGGGGATTAGATCGAGTTCGGATCAGATTTCGGATTGGCACAACGGAATATTTCTTTCTTTATATGATCGAAATTGTCGAAAACTGCAGCAATTTGACGGCCGTTGCCGCCTGACCACTTGGATCAAGGTGGTCAGTGTTCATTTTACAATCGATCGAATTCGAAAGTTGGGTCGAGAAGATGTATTGCAGGAAGACGACGACGGCAAACGCTCCATCCTCGATACACTGGTTTCTCCGAACGAAGGTGCTCAAACTCAAGTTGAATTGGAACAGGACCTGGAAACACTCCGCTCCGTTGTCGATTCACTCTCTCCGCAGGACCGTCGACTTGTCGAAATGATCTTTTTTGAAGAACTTCCTGCCGCTGACATCGCCGCGGAATTGAAAACGACGCTCGGTGCTGTTTATACGCGAAAGAATCGTCTGTTGCGGAAGCTTGAAGTTCGTATGAACAAAAAACTGGCCCGTCAGGAACATCCGAGTTGGTCGTCTGATACCGATGATGTTCCTGTTCTGAGGGGCGAGGATTCATCGTCAGGTTAATTGGCCCGGATTTCTCACGAGTTTGCGCATCGGCACTCTCGCCGGCAAGTTTGTGAAAAATACGGATTTATCATTCGCGCAAACAAGGACCATGTGGAGGATGCCATGGCTTATACTCCCGAAACGATGCGAACACTGCTGGATGCGGTGCTACATCGCGAACGCAAACTTACCGACGGCGAACTGGTAGACGTTGCGATGGCGATTGATTCCGGTTCTGTTGCTCACTTAAAAGAGCCACAACTTCTGGAAATTGCTGCAATCGTTCAGGAATTGTCTGAGCCATTTCCACTCAAACTTGCCGCGGGCATGATCGATTCGGTTAAGTTACCCCCAAAAGAGACACATCTCGAACAACTTCGGCATATTGTGGTGCGTTGGGCAGACCATGCACTTGAAGTGCTGCAGGCCACAGGATTTGGTTTCTCCACACAAATGATTACAACACGGTCTGCTATGTCGACAACCGCAGCGAACGTGTTCACCTTTGCCCCGGCCGCCAAACACGATTTCACGCCGACGTTACGTATCGCTAAACGTTCCGGCAAACGTTTTGATTTGTTTGTGGATGAACTCCCATTGCCATTGGCTACCCGTTGCCCCAGAATAACATTGCGCCGTGGTGACAAAGAAGTTTCGTCGTTGCATTGGAATGGAGATTCTATTCGGTTTGCTAATATCGGCATTGGCAGTTACTCTGTCGAAATCGATCCGCGTCCGACGGATTGGGGGACGGTGTCGGTCACGCTAACAGACAGTGAAGCAACTCCCTGACTTGGTTGTCATGTACGCAACATGCGCCGGGGGGTGCTGGAGTGTACCGGATGTCTTTGCGTCACTCTGTACAATTAGTTTTAGATGTTGCGGTTGATCATAAAGGCCTGCGACTGTCTTTTTTTGAGAAATCACAACATGTATACCGTACGGTAAGCCCATTATATTACCACCCCGTACATTTAGATCGCCTTAATCAACTACATAGTGAACTGACCCAAGCACTCAATCACTCGTCACGTATGGGCGATGCGGATCGGAGTAGCGCACTTGCTGTTCGGCAATATGGTCAGCTTCTTTTCGACGAACTGTTGCCGATCCCCGTAAAAGACAAACTACGCCGCATTGTTTCCGGCGACCTAGTGCTTGTAATCGACGAAGAACTCGTTTTTCTGCCATGGGAGTTGCTTCATACTGGTCACGGCTTCCTGAGTTTATTGTTCAACGTGGGACGGGTTGTACGCACTAGACAATCGGTAAGCGGCCAACCTCGGCCAACTACTCCAGAAAAGGCAAAAAGTTTACTGGTGTTGTGTGATCCCCGAGACGATCTGATGGCGTCTTATTACGAGGGGATAGCTCTCCGAGATCAACTGGACAGCCATCAGGACAAAATACAGGTCGGATTGCGGGCCGGCGATGTGGATCGGGAGTTTGTTCGCCAAGTGTTTCGAGATTTTGACATCGTTCATTACGCCGGCCATGCGGATACCGAACCGACAGCGGAAGGCAAAGTCGGTTGGCGCCTTTCCGATGGCACGTTGACCGCCGAAGAAATAATGAAGATGGCCGGCGGTCAGCCGTTGCCGTTATTGGTGTTTGCCAACGCCTGTAGCTCAGGCCAAATCAGTAGATTTTCCGTCGATTCAACAGCGGAGACCAATGCGTACAGCCTCGCTAGTGCATTTTTGCTGTCCGGGGTTCAACATTATATCGGTACACTATGGGATGTGCCCGATGCCAGCGCCTGTCAATTCGCGCTGGCCTTTTATCGGGCGTTGAGCAATGGCGAAACCATTGGTCATTCGATTATGGCGGCGCGTGCGGAATTGATTTCCCGCCACGGTGATGATTCGGTTCAGTGGGCAAGCTATGTGCTCTATGGTGATCCCACCATGCGTTTGTTTCCCAAAGATGGGTTCCGACGCCTTGATGACAGCAATGTTGTGCATCTGCCGCCACCGATTCCCAAACAACCGGTTCGTTCTCAGACGGCAGAGGCGGCAATCTCGACAACGAGTCGTCCAAAGATGCGTAACGCGGCGATGGTCGCTGAATCCAGCCCTCGCGGTTGGCGTTTTTGGCTTCAAAGCAGCGCCTTTCCGATTTCGGCGGCTGTCGCGGCCGTTGTATTGGGTTACGGCCTGCTGGTCCACAACGACAATTCAGATTATCACCGGGAAGTCACCATCGACCCGGTTCCACTTTCCCAAGCTTTGATGGTACCCCAGCCGGTGGGACTTTTGCCCATTGTAACAGTTCCACAGTCGCGAACCTCTCGTCTCGATGTGGACGCACAATTGATCAGTCGTGGGTGGGATGCAAATGGTCTGCTGAATCAAACTTTGTTGCCGGACGGAGCAACGCTAAACGCCGACGATGTTTTTCAGTTACGTCTCGATGTAAGTCGTCCCGCCCATGTTCGCGTGATTCATTTGTCTGACAACGGTGCGATGGATGTTCGAAGCCTTGAGCCCAATGCCTGGATCGAATGGCCTACGACCGACGAGAACACCATTACTCTACCGGATGACGATGCGTGGTATTACGTTTCCAAATCCATCGGCGTTGATACATTTGTGGTTTGTGCCAATTCCGGTCCGATGCCGTTGGATCAACAGTTGTTGAGCGATTTAGATCATATTCGGAATCGAATCATACGCGAAGCCCCCGAAGTACATGTCGATTTTGGCCGCCGAGTGGGTTTAGAAGATCAAATTGAATCTCAAACGAATGTAGTGTCGGTTGCGACTGTTGACCGACAACGCCTTAGTTACCGCCTGGAACAACGCGCACGTCAGAGTTGTGAAACGGTCGTTGTTCGGTCGCTCTATCGCCGCTGAATACGAAAGTCGCTGTAATATCAGACTACTACGCAAAATTTTTTGGATTTGGAAGAGAGGACACAAAAGAATCCATTTAAGCCAGTGCAATTATTTCTTCACAACCGCAAGTACACTTATTTAGCAAAAAAAAACGGGCATCGTGCCCGTCATGTTCTCTGTTGATTTTTATTTACTTCAAAAACGATTGGGCTGGCCGTAAATGTTATCCCACACCATTCACGGCCAGCCGACTTTCAAACCAACTACGCACTTCCACTGCCGTACCCACATTCCAAGCCGATCATTCCCTGTTTGATCGGCGGAACCTGCAAAGAATCGTTGCGCGATATCCGCGGAGTCAGGACGCCCCCGTCCTGACTCAATCACGCTGGTTGACGACTCTCACCAGGTGCTTCCTCTCTCGCGTAAATACATTATAGCAAAAGAGGTGCCAACAAATCTGAGAAACAAAAAAACATCAAACAACCCACAAATGATAGGTATTTCGTTATCGGTTGGTTGCTTCCGCGAATTGTATGTGCCCTTCTTTGTCATGGACACCCCTGCCGTAAAATGTCACTTGCATAATAACTTGTGGACATGGTTGGTGATTTTCCCGTTGTGACAATTTGTGTCACTCGTTGCAAACAATGTCACTTTTAGAATGAACGGCTCGTTCAAACGCAGCAAACTATGCAAATAATTCCATTGGTGACATAATTTGTTACCATCGAAATCCGGGTTAATTGGGATAGAGATAGGCGATAGGCGATTCACTAAACAGGGTATAGGTCGTGATGGGTTCCAACAAAACGGAAGGTATCACACCAAGAGCTTCACGAGCGCCCCTCATTGCCAGAAACCGTTCAAGTAGAGATCCGGTAGGTCCCGCCCAGGCCAATGTTGCTTTTTGTGGGTCGCGGATGCCTCCAAGCTGGCACGCAATCCCATACGCCGCCTCAAACATCCCCAATGTATCGACAAGCCCGATTTCCTGCGCTTCCACTCCCGTCCAGACTCGCCCCCCGGCGATTTCTTCAACTTTTGTGATATCCATTCTCCGCCCCAACGCTACAACATGCTTAAATCGTTCGTACGCTTCGTCGATTTCCCGATCCAACCATTCCAGTTCCGTATCCGACAACGCCCTCAATGTGTTGGTGAACAAACCTGCTTTCGTGTTGCCGTAATAATGGCTCGTTACTCCTAGTCGTTCCGCCAAATGTACCAGATTGGGTCGCCCGGCTATCACCCCGATGCTGCCTGTTAGCGTAAACGGTGATGCCACAATATGTTCCGCGGCCGATGCCACATAATACCCACCGCTCGCCGCAAAGGACCTCAACCACGCCACCACGGGTTTGTCCCGCATCACTTCGGTGATTGCCGTCCACAACCGTTCACTTCCAGAAACCGATCCACCTCGGGAATCGATCATCAGCAAGATGGTCTTCACCGACCGCATCTGCGCCAATGCTTGTAATCTCTCCACAAGCAACGAAGCGACCGCCGCTTTGCCCGGACGAAATCCCGACGGCGGTTGATCCAAGATCAAACCGGCCACCGGCACAATCGCCACCGTCGGCGGAGAAAACAACGGCGCCATCCGTGGAGTCCAAAGCGGTGCAGCCAAGAGCGGCAACAACGGTTTCGGCGCCGGCGGCGCAACCACCCCCCGTGCCGGGCCGTCCATTGCCCGCGTCTCATCCGGCTTTTGTTTTTCCGTTGTTGATTCCTGAGACGGCACATCGGACCGCTTTTGCTCATCTACAATCCCGGTTGGCGCCGATTGTGGTTCGCATACGTCAAGAAGTGCCATGCTGGCTGCTTCTTTTGTTTCCACGGCATCGATAACCTTTTCTGCCAATGCTTGGTTCAACGTAAACGGTCCGGAGTCCAACAACGCCTGTATTTCCTCCTTAGATCGCCCCCGTCCGGCCGCAACTACCTCCACAACGGTTTTTTGCACCGATGACATCAGCCGGTTAACCGTTTCGATTTGTTCCGCACTGGGCTCGGTTCGTTGAAACGGCTCCATTGCGGTTTTGTGGTCTCGCCTTCTGACTACCTGCATTTGGACGCCGATTTTCTCAAGTGCGTTCCCAAAATAACGCGCTTCCGACCCCAAACTATGTACCAACACCGGTCCACCGTGGGAAACCGACAATCGAGACGCCACACTTCCTACGAGATAAGATTCATTATCGGCATTTTCCATGTGCACAAAAACAGGTTTTCCGGCTTCCCGAAACTTGGCAATTTGTGCGGTAAGATCTGCCATTTCCGCTAAACTTCCATCGACCCCATCAATATGTACCAACAGTCCCGTGATTTTTTTGCTCTGCGCTGCAACTGTCATTTGGTTCGCCAAATCGTCCAGCATCAACCGTTCCCCAAACGGCAACGATGAGGGCGACAGCTCCGGCAACGATTTCAGCGACAATTCCACAACTCGTGGTTTTCGCAACAAAATCAATCGGCGTAGCAGAAAAAGAATCCATGCCAGAGGAAGTAATATAAGGTTGTAAAGCAACCGAAGTACAAAACCTAACATTTACGCTCGCTTTCAAAAAATCGCATCGGTGCGATTTACGATTGAATATTGCACATTTGTTTTAGCCGATATACCAACAATAGCGCATCTTTAGGGGACAAACTGTCCGGACTTACCCCAGCCAACTCCACCATAACCGGATGGTGGTCTATTGTTTTTGGCGGCCCAAACAAATTTAATTGTGCCTGTTGTCCACGATTTTTTGATTCCGGTTTCCCCGCAACCCGGGTTTCCTGTTTTTGGACCACCAATAAGCCTTCTTCCAAATCCCGCAAAATTTCTTTTGCACGCATAATGACCTGATTCGGCAATCCCGCGAGGCGACCAACCTGAATTCCATAACTCCGATTGGTTGCGCCGTTGGCCAGTTTGCGCAAAAACACAATATCTTCGTTCCATTCTTTGACGGCGATATGTTTGTTCAAAATCCCTTGTCGGGTCTCTTCCAACGCCGTCAATTCGTGATAATGGGTGGCAAACAAAGTCCGCGCTCGTATGTTGTCCACGATATACTCAGCAACGGCCCATGCGATGCTGACCCCATCAAACGTACTGGTTCCCCGTCCAATTTCATCCAGAATGATCAAACTACGTTCTGTTGCTTTTTTTAGAATGGTCGCAGTTTCCATCATTTCGACCATAAACGTACTCTGCCCGCGTGTTAAGTTATCGGCCGCCCCAACTCGGGTAAAAATTCGGTCGACAATTCCAATCCTTGCCGATTCAGCAGGAACAAACGACCCAAGCTGCGCCATCAGCACAATCAGCGCCGTCTGCCGCATCACCGTGCTTTTCCCAGCCATATTGGGACCCGTAATCAACATCAGGCGCGCGTTGTCGGCGTTGATTTCGACATCATTGGGAACGAACGGTTCTTTCAAAATCGCTTCAATAACCGGATGCCGCCCGTCCCGAATGTCCAAAACCCGCGACTGGTCTAAGACAGGTCGCACATATCCCCGCGATTTGGCCAAATCCGCCAAACCGCAATAAACATCCAACTCCGCAAGCCGTTTGGCCGTTTTTGCAATCGATTCGGCCTCGTTCGCCACCCGTTCTTTCAGCGCTTCAAACAATTCGATTTCCAACGCGATTCTGCGTTCATCCGCCGACAAGATCTTGTCTTCGTATTCTTTTAATTCCTCAGTAAAATATCGTTCGCCATTGGCCAGAGTCTGTTTGCGTAAATAATCTTTAGGAACCAAATGCACATTGGCTTTTGTAATTTCAATGTAATAGCCGAATACTTTGTTGTATCCCACCTTCAGTGATTGAATCTGGGTCCGTTTTTTTTGTTCGGCTTCATACCTCAAAACCCATGCTTTGCCGTCTTTCGACCACCCGGTAAGCTCATCCAGTTCTTTGTTGACACCATGACGAATCAACCCGCCGTCTTTGACCGATACCGGAGGGTTATCAACCAAAGTCGTTTGCAGATCGAGCCGCAACTCATCCAACGGAGGAAGTTCCTCCATCCGTTTACGTAATGCTGCCGATTTGAGTTTGCCGACCACCCGACGAATTTCCGGGATTTTTTCCAGACTCGCCCGCAAGGCCGCAAAATCCCGAGGTACAGCACATCCGGCTTGAATGCGGGTGCTGAGCCGCTCCATGTCGTAAACCTCTTTCAGATGATCCCGAAGCGTCTCCCGGCTAATCGTATCATCTTTCAGTGTTTCCACGGCATCATGACGTCTGCGAATATCATCGGGCACCAGCAAAGGAAATTGAACCCACTGCCGTAACAGTCGGGCACCCATTGCGGTAATGGTTCTGTCCAATATCCACAACAGGGAACCTTGCCGTTTGCCGTCGATGATCGTCCGCATCAGTTCAAGGTTCACAATCGTACTCGGCTCGAGCAGCATCGTATCTTGAATCCGATATACCTCCGCCCATGTGAGCCCACGTAACGCTTGCGGCCGTACTTCTTGCAAATAAGCCAGCAATCCACCGACAGCCAAAACGAGGCATCCCGCCAGCTCTTCATTGGTCGACAACCGCGCCGACAGTGTCTTGGATAACTCCGATGAAAAAAAAGCAGCAGGTCGAACCGTGATCGTGGTTTTGTTCAGTGTCCCAAAGAGATGCCCGAATTTTTTTTGGGCATCATCGGTTATCAGCAATTCCCTAGGTTCGATCCGAAATACCTCCGTTTCCATCGTCGCCTTGTCCAATGCCACAGCAAGGCGTAATGTCGAGGTTGAAGCATCCGCATAAGCCAACCCAAATCCATCCAACGCATCCCAGATGACCATCAGGTAATTGTTGCTGCGTGAATCCAAGGAGTCCGCATCCAGATTCACCCCCGGGGTGATCACATGGGTCACTTCCCGCCTCACCACCCCTACAGCCAATGCGGGATCTTCCATTTGTTCACAAATGGCGACTTTTTTTCCCATATCGACCAACCGCTGGATATACCCATTGGCTGCATGATGAGGAACGCCGGCCATCGGAACGGGATTTTCGTCGTTTTTGTTACGCGAAGTGAGCGTCAACTCCAGCAATTGTGAAGCGACGACCGCATCTTCAAAAAACAACTCATAAAAATCGCCCATCCGAAAAAACAACAATGCATCCGGATGTTGCGCTTTGGCGGCAAGATATTGCCGCATCGCCGGGGTATTTGCGTTGTTCGAGACCATGTATATGCATCCGAGGGGTGTACTGCCATATTAGGATTGATGTGCTGCCACATCAAAACACAAAACGACAATGGCAACACGATATTGATGCGATCTTGAAGCAGGGCAGGGTGACACGAAACTAAAACCACTCCGAAAAATGCAGGTCGAGGCCTATCGATAGGATATCAAATGATGTTGAAAACTTACCGGCATTGGCAATAACCCCGGACAATCCCTTACACCCATCGGGACATGGAGCAATAGGTCGTTGTTGAACGGTTTTTCCAAAAGTTTCACTTACTTCGCGGTCTTCTTGAAATACATGTAGGTAACCTACCGACAACGATACTCCCCCGTATGAACCGGTCAATCCACCGCCGACTCCAAAACGATCAAAGCTTGCAAAATCGACATGGGAGTAATTGTCGGGAACAGCGCCGTTTTCCCAGAATCCACCGGCTCGCAATTGTAAATGTTGATCGATCACGTTGATATCCCCACCGACACGAACACTTACTGTATCTTTCCACGCTTTTGGAATCGACAGGTCCGTCACATTTAATCCGTTGATGGTTCCTTCCAATTCCACATTGTAAGCATCAATCGACGACCAACTTTCCCAAAACACGTCGGCTTCGATATCAAACCAAAATCGCCCCTCTTCTTCATGGATATATCGAATTCCTCCCCGCAACGTCATCGGCAGCGTCAATTCCAATTTGGCTTTGAGATCTTTGGCAATCAAGTCATCCTTTTTGTCGATTTCGACGCCGCCTTCCGGAGATAGGTAAATGGGGACAACTCGCCCGGCCAACCCGATTTCCACCGCCGGATGTGGGCGCCACCAAGCGCCAATTTGTGCGGTAAATCCAACCCGATCTTGGAGATCCAATGTCGCTTCAACTTGTGTTCCGGAATTTCGATCCGGTTCCGGTTCCAAACTGGAAGCACTTTTGCTGTCGACTACGAGGCCATAACGCATCGACGGCATATCGACATATTGCAACGTAATGCCGATTCCAAAGGTGTCGGGAATCTGCCAGGCTACGGCGGCCGAGTAATATAACAACATCACATCCAGCTCGGTCATCATAAACGATGCCGGTCCATACGGCTTAAAGTTATGTTTTCCCACAGCCGATGGCCCATATACCCCCAGGGCAAACATCCAGTCTTTTAATCCAAAATCGGATGCCACCACGATAAACCCGCCGATACCAAACAGGTTTTCGCTATCTTTGGCCACGGGGTAATCTTTGCCCGCCACATCCGTTCCCCAACCCGCGGAAAGCGGCGCACGATCAAATTCGGTCGAATGAAAAACCAAATTATGATGCCACATAAAATGCGACCCGCGTAGCCTGGCCAACGCACCGGGATTGTAATGGATCGCTGTCAAATCATTGGCACTCGCGGTAAACGCCCCGCCGCGGGCCATGGCGCGTGTGCCGTTGTCGGGAACTTCGAACCCGCCGGCAAGGGCCGTAGCCGGGACCAAAAGCAACGTGTACCAGAAACCAATTTGCCGCCATTTCTGCATGAAGTGCCTCCTTCAAAGGCTTGGTATTCTTAGGGTGTACCACACCGATCGGTACTCGTCCACCGGCGAGATCACGCAATCGCGGAATGGTTGGATGAAAGAAATCAGGCAGCAGATTTAGGTTTGCGGGAAGGACGTTTTCGTTCGCTGGCCGGAATCAAACCCAATTCTTTCACGTCCGGGGAATCGGGATCATCGGCCAGAACCTGTTTGGCTAGTGCTACGGCGATTTTATTGGCAGATGTATAAATTTCATCCCGTTTTTTGCCCAATTCGCGTTTTCGTTGGTCCAACAAAGTCAACTCTTTGGTCAAGGAGACAATGTCGGTGACTTGGGTCGCCAATTCGGTAGGAGTGGACACTTTCAGCTTCACATGGTCATTTTTGCTCCAAAATAGACTGGATTTTTCGATTCTTGTAAATCGAGTGTTGGAGTAACGTGCCATAATTCCTCTTTCTCCTTTGTGTTGAATGGAACGAACATTTCGCATGGTGTTTTTTGTTAAGCAAACAACGACGCGATGTAATCAGTGTCATCTATGTTCTTTGTATTTTCAAATGAAAACGTTCGATCCGGAATCGAGATTTTGATTTTTATGTTTGAAATTATGAATTTATAATAGATATGTTCTGTTTATTGAATACTTGTCTAATATTTTACGTGGATAGATAAATCTGATGTGTATTTGTTTAATTCTGATTTGTTTTTTATTGTAAAATGACATTTATTAACTATAAATAAATTGATCATTATCTTTCTGTTAAAAAATAATATAATTTTTTGACAAAATTAACAATAAATTTGAAATATTAAAAACAAATCAAATTTATTAAAAATATATTAATCAATTTGTTAATACATACTTGATATTGAATATGATAAATCTGCAAGGACATTCCACCGGAAACTGGGAGTGATGATGTGTTGTTCGTGGTCTCTATTGTACAATAACCGGCAATCCCCGTAGTATCATGCCATGATGTTTGCGGGAGGTTTATGATGAAGCGGATGGTAACCTTAGGATTGATGACGTTTGTCGGTTTTGTTGTTGGATGTACCAACGAAACGGATGATACGGCCAATATTTTGCCGCAAGTTGTTCCTGATATCGTCGACACGGGTAATGACGACGTACCCAAACAAGACGGAGTACCCAGTTGTGAAGGAGGCGCCGACACAAATGCTTTTCCGGGAACGTATCGTTTTTCGTTAATCGACATTTTACGTGTCGGTTCCCAGGAAAAAGGGCAGCCAACCGCCATTCAGCTCAATATTCTGCAAAGTCAGTGGAAGGTCGATATCGACGAATACAAACTGAATATTCTGCTTGTGGTGGATTCTGTCGTGGATGCCGCGGCAACATTGTGGGTGGGTTCTGGGGTGGGTCTTTCGGCTTCCGAGTTATGCCTTGAAACCCAAGCATCTTCGCCAACTTTTACCGCTGAACACCAAAACAAGTCCTTCACGTTCACGTTGCCTCAGGCGGACCGTATTTATATTTACGCCCAAGACCATGACGGAACCACCTTCAATTGTACGCCGGACCCCAAAGCACCGGATGCCATTCCTCTATCCGGAGTGACAGGGACCGCCACCTTTGGCGACAACCCGTGTACCTTAAAAGGCACCATTACCGGTTGTTTGTCGGTTGAAGAAACCAAAACGATTTGTACATGCCTTGCCAAATGCTCGGGCTCACAACATGCGGATTGTCCGGGATGTCCCGCGGGTGCGTTGCCCCTTTATGGGTTGCTTGGAGGTATTCAACCTTCACCGGAATGCAAAACGGCTACCGGTGTGGATGGATTCGTTATCATGGTGGATTTTGAAGCGGCCTGGATTGGTCCTCCGCCAACCAACTGCAGTGAATGACATATGTAGGAGGTTAGATGGATTGTAGGAAGATATTGCCAACGTTTTTGCTATTGTATTTCGCGAGCTCCATTAGCTGCACCACCGCTGGGTCAAACGAGGGAGCGGCAACAGACAGTTCTCTGCCGGTGGATATGTTGTTGACAGACTCTAATATACCGATGGATGCCCAAGAAAGGGTTTCATTGGATTCGGTTGGGATCGAAACGGTATCTATGGACAGTGCGACTGATAACAAGGATATCACGGACAACCATTTTGATATAATGGATGTGGGAGTTCCTTTGATGGATACCGGAATTGGTGATGTGGATTCGGTTGAAACCGTTCTCGATATGGTTGCAGAGATACCCGATATGAGCGACGCGCAGTCGGATATGGTTGAAGATTTGGGTATGCAGGTGGATATTGCGTTGGATACCTCAGTCGAAACACCAGAAGATATGGGATGGGTCAAGCCGGAATTACCCGAGGGACTCAACGGCAATGTGGTTGCTGATTTTCCTGCGGTTGTTGAATTTGCCGGCGTTGTCAACAGCGATGGGCTTACAAGAACTTTGGCTGATTTGAAAGGCAAACCCACGGTGTTATGGTTTTATCCGGCAGCAAGCACAAGCGGATGAACGACTCAAGGTTGCGGGTTCCGCGACATTTATTCAGAGTTTGAAGCAATTGGTGTAGAAATTGTGGGTGCATCCTTTGATCCTCCCCAGGCGAATAAGAAGTTCAAAGACAACAATAATTTTCAATATGAATTGTGGACCGACGGCAAAAAAGAGTTGGCGTTATTTTTTGGTGCCGCCAAAAACCCAACTCAATTTTTCGCCGACCGGATCACCGTTGTTATCGATGCCCAGGGCCATTGGCTCTTATCTTACAAAGTCGTGTCGGATTTGGCCGGCCATCCCAAAAAAGTATTAGCGGATTGCCAAAAATTATTTGGGGCAACTCCTTAATGCTGATTTGTTTGACGGATGATATCGAGTTTTTAAAAAAAAGTGGGGGCGGGTTTGATCAAAAACATCCCACAACTCAATGCCACACCCGTAATTTTTCATAAACTCAACTCCGCCAGTTGTTGATGATGCCGCCGATTCATCTCCCACATTTCAGTGAGCAATTCCTCACCTAATTTCGTCGGGTCGGCCGCCCGCAATGTGGCGCAGGCGTCGGTATTGGCGGCCACTATCATCCGTAATCGTTCGTCAAATCCTCCGGACATCGTCAAAATATGGCGTTGGCGAATCAATTGCAGATACAATTCGGCAATGGGCAAAAATGCATGGGCTGCAAGCAACACACCGTGTAATGGCCGGGGATCGGGGCGGACCGGGCTTGGAAACAGCGGCTCAAATGCGTTGTTTAGCAACGGATCAAGATAAGTTACTGCGTTGAGTTTATTGTGTTGAAATTCGTGAACAATCGCTTCCACCATCGTCAACAACCGGGGATGCAGCGTCATATAGACGATTCCAACCGCTTCCTTGTAGGACGCCGATAAATGACGCTGTTCGTCATATCCGGTGGGGACTACCAGGCGCAAAATATGGTCTATTTCGGTTTTTAGGCATGGCAATGTGAGTTCGATGATTGCCAACGCTTCGGTCAATGAATCGACCCATTCTTTTGGTGTATGGTTGCCTAAATTAAGAGCATTGCCGCTTTTTTCGGGATGGGCTTCATAAGCCCATAGCGGATTGTTGTCTACCAACGCCAATTGAAGTGTCGGCGTAATACGCACATATCCAGGTGAAACAACCACGGCTTGATCGAGTTCGGTTGCTGGTTGTTTCCAATCGAAGAAAATGGGGTGCGGCTGGTCGTTGATATCAAACAAAATGGTTTGATTATCAAAGCGTGTGGTTTGGCTGTTGGGTTTACACATAATCGTTATGTTTGCCCCCGGACAGAAAAGTTGGTCGACGAGCAGCGGAAAATATATCCCCGTAGGTGGAAGAAGGCCGGCAAAGGACAATTGACACAACAATTGGCTGCACAATTGGGTGACGATGGGTTCTATGTTGGCATGCGGTGAGTTGGGATGACGTGTTTCGTTTGTGGCGTAGTGAATCAACACGGAAAGAGTAGGGTGGGTCAGTATATCCAATATTTGATTGGGACAGGTGCGGAATAGGTGCCGAAGCATCGATATCAGCGCCCCAAACGTACGGGCAGCAATGGGCGACAGGGGAGTTGTGGCCAGACCAAACAAATCCCGAATGGTTTGTTTTCGATAAGATTCAAACAGACCCAAAAATAGAGGGTCGGTGGTGTCCAGAAGTAGACTCATGGAAAATGTCTCCGCAGGCGATTCCAAAGTCGAGTCAGCATAGGTATGTCATTGGGCTCGATTATCCCAAACAACCAGAGCAGAAGCCCAAATGACATCACCAACAGGATTCGAATGACCCACTCAAGCCAACAGGACGCCATGATTTGAGTGAAAAGGACAAATAGGGTTGTACATCCCGCCGCCAGAACCAATGTGATCACCATTTGCCTGATCGGATAGTCGAGGACATAAACCCGGCGTGCACATAGATAAAAGCTGCCGGCTGTTGCCAAACTACTCACCAAAGTCGCCCATGCGGCGCCGGCCATTCCATATTTGGGAACCAGAGCCGCATTCAAAATCAGGTTGCTCACCATTCCGGAACCATAAAGAAGAGGAATCCACCGGGTTTGTTGGCTTAAATGAATTCCGGTGGCAAACAGGGTGATGAGTGCATGCCCCACCGGTGCTGCACACAATATGGGCACCATCGTCCATGCAGCGCCAAATTCGGGTGTGGTGGCGATGGTCAACAATTCGCGGATAATCAGGGAATATCCTAAAATTCCAAATGCCAAAACCACCGTTATTAGCCGCAGAGTGCAGCGAAACACAACGGCAAATTCGGGTGATCGGTGATTGGAAAAAGCATATTGATTCCAACTTAATAACAACGGGGTCACAACTAATACCGAAAGCGCGGCGGTCATTTTGTCGGCGACGGCATACAGTCCCAATTGGTGTAACGTCGAATAATGTTCCAGAAAAAACCGATCCGAAAGACTGATCACCAGGGCGGCGAATCCGGTTGGAACAAGCGGAATACTGAATCGTAACAACAATTTGGCCAACGATGGGTCGATGCCGTAGCGTAGTCGGGTTCCAAGGATCAAGATACAACTACAAGCAATAACCCCGACCCCTGCCAATTGGCCTATCAACACTCCGATGACACCCCGTTTGAAAAACAAAACCAACATGATGGTCACAATCATGGTGACCACAAACTGCAAAATCGACATCAAGACATAGACATAAGGTCTCTGCCACAACTGCAAAGTTCGTAACAGCAAAGTGGATATCGGAGTGAGCCATGCGGTCGCGGCAGCGAGCCGCAATAGGATGGACGCCTCATCAAAATCGAATAGGAGGGGTGTCACAAATGGAGCGGCGAATGTTGTCAATACAAACAGCAATGCTCCGACAACGGTCATGATCCAAAACGAAGACGAAAGGTATTTGTCTTTGGCGACCATGTCTTGTTGATCGTGATAAAATCGAAATACGGCGCTGGTTAATGCCAATTCGCCAAACAAAACCAATGTGGTTTGAATGACCCATAACAGGCTTAAGATGCCGTAGTCTTTCGGGCCTAAAACGCGGGTGTATAGCGGGAGCAACAGAAAAGACGCCAATTGAACGAGCAGGGTGCCTGCGCTGTAAATCGCCGCATTTCCAAAGATAGTTCTTAAACGAGCCGCCACGGTATGCCTTCGTTAGACTGCCTACAATTCGGTGATGATTTTCGCGTTGACATACCGTGGGAGTCCACTTACTTTGCCGCCGTTTTGGGCAAAAAAAGGAGGAACGGATTATGCCGATTTATGAATATCGCTGTAAACAATGTGGCACCGAGTTTGAAAAAATGCGGCGGGTATCGGATGACAGTCCCGTGATTTGTGAACGATGTCAGTCGGACGATACAGAAAAGTTGTTGTCAAAAACCTCTTTCGTATTGAAGGGTTCCGGTTGGTATGTGACCGATTATGCCCGTGGTGGAGAAAAAAAGGAAAAAACCGCGGATTCAAAAACCGAATCATCGACATCAGAAGAAAAAACCAAATCAGCCGATGGCGACAAAACCACGTCGGGTTCCGAACCAAAATCTGAACCCAAAAAAGAATCCCCAAAGGCCGAATAGAAGCAATCCAGATTTCTCCGAGAAATCCGGGTTCATATTATCGGCATTGCCACCACTGGGCTGTTCCAGGGGTCGCCGGTTGTGGGTTAAGCCATTGAGGGGGTTTTCCAACATTACATTGGGTTCGGCAATGACTGAGTCCTTCGTCACAACGTCGTTGGTCTTTACAAGGACGGCGTACGCAGGTTCGATGGGCAAGCTGGCATTGGGCACTACAGGATGCGGCCGTATACGTATCTCGATCCGTTCCCGCCAACTTCGGCAATGATTTTTTGAGATCTTTGAGCAGTTTTGAAAAATCCCGTTTCCCCTTCGGACTATCCATATCCAAAGCATCCATAGATGTACGAATCGTTGCGGCCTGTGTGATTGCGGTCTGAATTCCCGGCAACGTCAACAATTCCCGACAAATTGCCCAAGCGTCCACAAACTCCTTTGCTTTGAGTGCCTTTTCCGACTCACTTATCAGCGTACGCGCTTTTCCCAGCAGTACTGCGCCTTGGAATGCGTCGAGTTCGGTTCGTGAAGTAACCCAGGGAGCTGCGGCAAGCTGGGTCAGTAGGTTAATCGCCAAATCACTTTGCCCACGCAGATGCAACCAGAACGCGGCTCGGGCAATGCCGTTTTCGAGGATTTGTGCCGGTTGATCCTGGGGGGATGCGCCAGTGGTCAGCTCAAAGGCCCGTGTTGTAAACTGAGTAATTGCCGTTGTTAATTTTTCGATTACAGCCGGTCCAAGATCCACATCGATCTGAGTGGTTGATCGCGTCAACAAATCGCTCAGACCATCCGCGTAGGCGACTGCGTCGGCGAGGTAACGAAGTCGCGTGGTCTGCGACAAATCGACCAATTTTTGTGCGCCGCCGGCTTTGTCTCCTTGCAATAGTGACCATTCGGCGACCAGAAAGTCATGGTTCATCATGACGGCCGTGATTTCGGCGGCGGCCGGCATGGATTCCACCAACCGATGTACATCTTCAAACAACTGGCGAGCACGTCCTTCTTCATTTTTCGCCAGCAGATCACGGATCAGACCGGCGATTTGGGTAACGGGTTCCGGTGTCAAATGATACAACGTCCCTCCCACTACCTGGAGCAAGGTACCGTTTGGGCCCTGAGTGACCTGAGTGGAACGGGCATTCGCCGGCGAGTTGGGTAACGCGGTCGAAACGATACTTCCGGAGTCGGCCGAAAAACCAAAAGTGATAGATCGAGCACCGGACAACGCTACTTGAATCACCCCATCCAGCATTCCGGCAGCCATCGATGTGATGTTGCCGATTTGATTCAACGAAAACTTTAAGTTACCCGTGATAATGTCATAACCAGTGACTTCCTCCCCATTTGAGCTTTGAGAATGCAGAACAATGGTTCCGGCAGCATAGGCGGGCGCGGTACGCAATTGGGCATTTTTTTTCCACAGATGACTTCCTTCCGGCAGTTTTCGGGCTTCGATGGACTGGCTGGTGGCGTTCCAATGGACCAAGACGCCGTCAAACACCTCGGTGTATCCATTGATGAGGCCGGTTGCGGAGTTGGGAGGCGTGGCGCCGGGTAGAAGAGCGACCATGCCAATGACCGCGCCTTTGGTTGGGTCGATGCTGGCCAGTTCTGGATTGGCGGCCCCGAGTACCCAAACATAAACATTTTTCCCGTCTGTTTCGATTCGGTCGAGCCGCTTGCCGCCAATACCACTTGCCATTTCCCAATGTTGTCGACCCGTAGTCATGGTTAACGAAAATATCGAATAGGGTGGATTGGAGGATAGGCAGACCACGACATCCTTTACGCGCACGGCTCCAACAAGGGGTCCGGTCTCAATCCAATCCGGCCAGATGTTTTCACCCGTTGTGGTGCTAATCGCGATCAACTCCGTGGGTGTTTTTCCTTCGCGCGCCAACAAAATTGAGTCGTTGTCCATACCAATTACCGAAATGGTGCAACTCGCTCCCCCCATACATCCCATCGGATAGGTCCACTTGGGTTTTCCCGTTGCGGTGTCGAGTCGGTATAAATCGTCTGAAAACAAAATGAGATCGTTGTTTATCCACCAAGATTGGCGAATCGGAGCCACTTTCGAAGTAAATTCCCAACGAACTGAACTCAATTGTGGGTCCATCGCCTGAAAAGCTTGATCGCCGACTTTCATGACGACCCGATCATTTACCCAACGTACATCGGTGATGGGCCCCATTGTCGGCCGGAATTGGCCCGTTTGTTGGTAAACCCGACCGGGTTCAGCAGCAAAAAGAAGATTCGGAAAAAGCCCGACAACGACCATCGACCAAAACAGGTGTGAGTTGATACGATTCATGAAATCTCCTGTGGCTGGAATCAATTGGATGTACTTACTTAAGAAAAATTGGGGTGTCTCCGAGTAAAACTCGGCATCGTGGCGCGACCTTACCCGGGAACAATTATTTTCACCATGTTATGAACGATTTTTTTGTCGACTCGGGTTGACACCGATTCAGGATGGCCTTTAGCGTGCGGCGATGGATGGTTGTTGGAGGAAGAAACGATGATTGTCGGATTAACAGGGCGTATGGCCAGCGGAAAGGGCACAGTGGCTCATTATCTTGTCGAATTGGGATTTCAATTTTTTAGTTTGAGCGACGAAATCCGGTTGGAATTACGAACCAAAAATATGCCGGAAAGTCGGGAAAATCTCACATTGACGGGAAATGAGTTACGGGCGGCATGGGGTCCGGCGGTGCTGGCGGACCGAGTCATTGCCAAATTGGAAGCGGGGCGACCTGTTGTGATCGATTCGATTCGGAATCCCGCGGAAGTGTTGGCGTTACGCGCGCATCATGCCGATTTTAGACTTTGGTATATCGATGCGCATCCTCAAATACGATTTGAACGGTTAAAAAGCAGGGGGCGGGTGGGAGATGTTCAGACGGCACAGCAATTTCAGGAGCAGGAGGAGCGAGAATTGCACAACGCGGATCCGACGACGCAGCAACTGCTTGCAACCGAGCAGTTGGCGGATCGACGAATTACGAATAATGCGGACGAAATGACCTTAAAAAAAGCGGTTGTAATGGCGTTAAACGACGACTTTGGAGCGGAAACGTTTGAACAGAGAAATCCGAGTTAAGAGGGTGTTTGGGTAAAAAATGACGTTACTCGAAACATTGGCCTACTACGTCGGCCGTGCCTCGGTCGACCCATCCTCAGCGTACCATTGGGTACGCCTCCGGTGGGCCTCGGTCGGCCCGGCCGACTCGTTACGGCCACTGTTTCGCTCACCGGCCATTTTTTCCCAAACACCCTCTAAAGTTGAAACCAAATCAGACCGACTGTATTCTGCACCAGTTCGCCCGGTCCGGGAGCAAAAACAGTGTTGTCATCATAGGTTGAGCCGCGTCGTTGCGGCACGGAGGCGTCTGTGAGTCAAAATGATTCGTCCCGCTTGAGTGGTTCCGCGTCAGGTTCTGTCGATTATGAAGGTTTGTTTCGTCGTTCTCAGGCGGTATTGATGCGCCTTTTGTTATCCAGTGGGGCGGTATGGGCCGCATTTCAAAAGGATGTGGTTTTAAGAGACGAACTGCGGCAACAAATGGATGAAATCAGGCGGATCGGAGGCAGCGGGGCCAATTCCGCTGTATTGATCGCCTGCGCCGAAAAAATGAATGAAATCAACGGAGAAATGTGGCGGTCGGATCCCAATCGATTAAAAGTCAGCTCGTTTGATGCACATGAAACGATTGTGAAATATCCTGACCTGAATTCAGATAATATTTATTATTTTCGGATTATTGGCAACGAAGTCACGGTGTTGCTGATCGAGGAAGGAACGGGATCAAACGGGTAATACCGACATGAATTCGGATTTCCGTTAAATAAGCGGCACCTATCTTTCCACAAGTTCCAAATAGACATCCTCCAGCGATTTGGATTTTTGCGCGAGCGCGCGTAAGTCTTGTTTGTCGAGTTCCATCGCGACCGTGCCTTTGTGAAGCAGTGCCACTTTGGTTGCGGCCTGTTCAACGATGGCCAAGATGTGGCTTGTCAATATGACGGCAACGCCTTTTTCCAAACATTGGTCCAACAACAATCGGGTTTTTCGGCTGGATTGGGGGTCCAATCCATTAAGACTTTCATCCAAGACCACAACCGATGGCGGGCCGAGCAAAGCGGCGCAGATACTTAATTTTCGCGCCATTCCTTCGCTGTATTCCCGAACCAGGCGATCTTTCGCATCAGAGAGTTCCATCGTTTTAAGAAGGTGAACGATTTGTTCTTCGCGGGTGTCGCGAGGAAGTTGTCGCACGTCAGCAACAAATTCGAGAAACTCTTGCCCAGTCAAAAATGGATAGATAGCGAGTTCCTGCGGAACATAACCTAAACCTCGTTTTGCTTCTAAAGGTGATGACAACATGCTGTGTCCGCCGATCATGACGTCGCCGGAATCGGGTTGGACTAAACCGGCAACAATACGCAAAGTGGTGGTCTTGCCGGAGCCGTTGGGACCAATGAGGCCCAACATTTCTCCTTGTGCCACTTGGAAACTGACGCCGGCTACGGCCTGGATATGCCGATAGTGTTTGGTAAGTTGAATGACGTTAAGCATACATTGCGCAGATGCCGAGCATAAACGATGCGGCGGTTCGAAGTATCCAATGAAAGGCACGAGGGCTCAATGTGGGGTTGCTGCCTATTTTAATGCCCCAGATGATGGCCAATGTTGGCAGTGTTAATGCTGTGATGACGCCCAACAAGGTCAATGGCACGGAATAGCCTGCAACAAGGAGTAAAGGAGCCAACGCTGCAGGAACGGGCAACATAGCAGGCAGAACGGCCAGGCGTTGGGCCATCATCAATGTGCGTTGGGAAACCGGCAACGACCAAGTCAACGAATTGGCACTCACAGCACGTCCCAGTACACGAGGGACATGATAGAAAAACATGATGTTTGCCCACAGAGCCCATGTTACATCATACGCCCATGAAGCGACTGTTTCGGATTCATTTCGAAGAACAATCATGGACAAAGTTAGCAACACGATGATGTACAACAATCCATCAACGCGGTATCTGCGGCGCATTTGTACCACATAGAGCCGGAAAAATGGCTGCGCGTTGAGCGTAAGCAGTTTGCCAAAAACCAGCGTACGTGGTGGCTTCGGAAGATAGGTTTCACGAAATGGGTCAACTGTTTCGGTTTCCCAGAATCGGGGCAAAATGGTTGCAAAACTTTTGGAAAATAGGGCAACTGCGGAACGGATCGTGAGGAAAATGAATAACGTTGTGCTTGCGGTGACAATTGCCCAGGGAATGGGTGAGCCGGTTTCGTCGACAAGCCGGAAGACAATGTCAATAAACAATACCAAAGCTGCGCCCAGTGCGAATGCGAATGCCGGCGAATAAAAAAGATATGCGGCCTGCGTTGCGGCAAGCCCCTGTGTTAACATAGCGCGGAGCGGATCCGATTTCGACTCGTACAAAGTTCCTCCGAGACGAAGATGCAGCCAACAAGAAAGTACCAACTGAACGGAAAAAATAGTCAGGCAGCCAATGACCCATGAAATAGCCAGGATATATCCAGTTGCGATTCCAATTCCCGCCGCAACGGCAATACCCGTGATGGCGATCAATACATGTTTGATCCACATGTCTTTGAAAATCAGCCAAAACCATGACTGGGGTATAATGGGTAACGGCAACAGGAGTGAGGCGTCGGTGCGCCGGAATATATTTTCAAATGTGGAATAAGAAATCAGGGTAATCTGGGCAATATTGAACCAAAAAAGCAGTTGACGAGCATTGTGTGCCGCAAGTGAGGCAAAATCCGGGCTTGATCCGGATTGGGGGGGGATTCGTGACACCCATTCAAAACCGAAGGTGATTGCGAGGGAGACCCAAGCCATCAACAACGTCACGCCAAAGATCGAGGCCCAATAGGAACGCTGGTGTCTTTGGTGGCGCGCCATGCGTCGCCATGCAATTTTCAGTGCCTGCATGGCGGCTGTCGAGGCATCGGTCATAGCCGTCGGTATTGTGGCCACTTCTTGTTGATGCGTATTGTTGCGGTTCAAGTTTGTTGATGTCCGTTGTGCTGCCGGAAGGTCCAAAAATGGTTTAATATGAAATTTGAGCCTGTCCCCGCCGCGATTCCGAATAGATTGGCCCACCAAGGGCTGGTCCACTCCAATGTGATGAACAAATTCAAAGTCAGCAATTGAATTGTCAATGCACCTAGGGCAACGAAGTAGTACATCACCAGCCGTCTGAAAAACGACGTTTCCGTTCGTCGCCGATCACGCCATGTCCAGTTATCGTTTGCCAAAAAATTGGTGAAACAACTGACTACAAAACCAATAACTGCCGCGATATTTGCCCTAACAGGCTCTGTTGCGGTCGCAAATACGGCATAAATGACTGTAAAGACAGCTTGATTGACAAAAACGCCCAGACCACCAACAATCGCAAACCGAATAAACCGAATATCGAGAATACGGCGTATTAATTCGAGCCAGTTCATTGGGAATCGTTACCCTGCCCCGTGAATGCGGAAACACGTGCCTTCAGATGGTCGGGAAGGCGTTTTTGTAAGATAACATGGACGTCTGCGGGCGTATAGATTTGGCTAAAATGCAATAAAACGATGTGTTGATTACGAAAAGTATCGGCACGCTCAATGATTTCATCAAGGTGGATATGCCCTCCCGCGCGTGCCGTACTTCGGTCCTTCTTGTTATCCAAAAACGAACACTCCAAAAGCAGAGTTTGTGCTTCCAGAAGTTCCGGATGGTCATCTAAAATCTCGATGAACGAGTCCCCGGAATAGGCGATCGCCAGGCGACGAACGGGGTAGGTGAGTTGGTCTCCGATCTGATGTCTTAAATGAGCGAGCTCCGGTCCCGTTAAGTGAGAATACTCTGCTTTTAATTTTTTGGATTCCGACCAAATTGCATAGCCCGTTGTTGGAATGCAATGGTTTCCGACATATGGATATAACGTCATTCCACCACCAAAACGCACAGGGACCCCCGGTATCGCCGCCACGAGGTTCGCACCAAACGAGTACCCTTGCAAAGATTCGGCGATTTCGATCAGTTGCTGAATCTGGTCGACGGATTCCAATCCAACATATACGTCCGCAGGTTTCATACCGTAGAGCAGACGTGCCCCTAAATAACTGATAAGGCTTCCAAAATGATCGGGATGCGCGTGGGTGATCAGAAGCCGATTCATTCTGATGCTTGTTCGTAAACAGGTTCCGATATCAAAACAGATGCTCAATTCAGGAACTTGGATCGATGTTTCGACGCCGGCAGTTGAAGTGCCGCGAATCGTGTAATGTCCAAGCTTTAAGGAACATGAATGCATCGTAATACTCCACGGATTTCCTCAACCCAAACCACGCACAATATATAGCAATGGATCAATCGAGTGATTTATGGGTTAATCGACAGGTCTTGGAGCATTTGCCGGGCTTGCTCACGGTATTTTCGACCAATAAGCCCCCATTCTCCGACCGGAGGAAATCTTAACACGGTCCGAAGCCTAATGACGGCATCTTCGCGACGGTTCACTTTGGCGTAGGCCTCGGCAAGAAATAAGTGGTTGAGAGGGTGCGTGGGGTAGTCTGCAACGGCGCGTTCGAGAAGTGAGATGCCTTCGTCCAAATCGCCAACACCGACCGGCCAAGTCGGTGCTTTTGTATAGAGTGCTCCCAGGATTCGAAGACCACCTCCGGCTTCGTAGCCCGGCGATTTTTCCACAAGCAACAGTGCGGGTTTTTCTACTGCCTCCTGAAATGACTTGCCGGGAGCCAGTTGGCTTTCCGCCACAAGACCAGCCGATGCAGCGGAAAAGTAATAACCTTCCGGTCGCTCAGGATCGATTTTTGTCGCTAATTTTGCAAATCGGCTTGCTTCCTTAGCGAATCTTTCGCGATGGTTGCGGTCAACCAAACTGTCGGCGATAGTGACGAACGCACGAGCGGTTCGCCAGGCCAATTCGTAGTCCGCTGGATTTTCTTTAAATGAACGTTCCAGACCGGCGGCTGCATGAGCAGTGGCGGCCAATGCTCGGGTAGTCTGGTGAGTGGTGTCTGCGAGGGCGATAACTGCCGCCGCGGTACGCGGCAATTTCTCGCGATATAGATTCAAAATGTTGCGCTCGGTCGGAGGAGGGGGACAGGCCATTAACAACCAGGGCGTGACACAAGCCATCCTCAAGACAAGTTGGACAAAAAACGGTATCGCGTTGACCGTAGGTTCGTTCGAAAACGCACGGCAGCGACGCCATAGAGGATATTTGGCTTTGGGGCGTCTGCAATGTTGGGTCAAGCCGCTATCCATTCGTTTTTTGCGGTGTGTTGCAGGTTTCTGCTTACGATTGGCTTCGACTACATCAGCACGAGCCGGATCGAAATGGAAATTGACGTAGCATAGGGCCGATTACTTTGCCAATTTACAACAACATGGAAGGAGTTGTCTATTATGTTAAGTGAGTCTAATTCCTCTAAAGTGAAACAAATTGCGCAAAGCGTAGGGTTTCACCGATGTGGGATCGCTCCGGTAGGTCCATTCCCCGATCATGAACGATTTCGGGAATGGATCAGGGGCGGATACGCGGGTGAGATGGCTTATCTTAGCAAAGATGTGGATGGACGACTGGACGTAAAAAAGCGCCGGGAATGGGTCCGTGCGGTCATTGTGCTGGCCACCGATTATCACACACAACATCCCAAAAGTACCGAAGTACCTCATGATCCGACAAAGGGTTGGATATCCCGATATGCATGGGGTACCGACTATCATGACGTGCTCGAAGGAATGCTGAAGGCGTATGTGAACCGGTTGAACGAAGTGCCAAGTCTTCAGGGAAATCATCGATATTATGTCGATCATGGACCTATTCTTGAAAAAGTATATGCAAAATATGCGGGACTTGGTTGGATTGGTAAAAATACCATGTTGATTCATCCAAAACGGGGAAGTTACCACTTTCTTGCAGTCATACTGACGGATTTGGAATTGACCGCGGATGAGGTGATACCGGATCGGTGTGGAAGCTGTACTCGGTGTCTGGATGCTTGCCCTACTGATGCGTTTGTTCAACCATATCTTCTGGATGCACGCCGATGTATCAGTTATTGGACCATTGAACAAAAAGGAGCAATTCCAGATGAGATGCGGGAGGCAATAGGGTTTCACATATTTGGATGTGATGTATGTCAGGATGTGTGCCCATGGAATCGAAAGGTTTCTCCTACAGGCGTGAGCATGTTCGAACCACGTCCTGGCTTGTTTCACCCGCGGCTTGATGACCTCGCTACAATGACTGAAGAAACATTCAGGACGAAGCTTGCAAAAAGCCCCATTAAGCGGCGTAAATATGCCGGATTTTTATTGAATATTGAGTCGGTTAAAAAAAGACGAACAAAAATCAACTGGATTGCGCCGGAAAAGCGATGCATCCAGCAGTAGTCAAACCGGTTTGCGAGTTACGAAAAATACGACAACCGAAGAATTGTATAGTTATCTTCTCCCAGAAGAGATTTTGTTCTTGCTCAAACAAACAGTGGATGCTAAATGTTCGCTCACCTAAGCGCAGGCCGGGGCTGTAGCTCAGCTGGGAGAGCGCTTGAATGGCATTCAAGAGGTCGTCGGTTCGATCCCGATCAGCTCCACTCGTGAAAATCGGCTTAGGAAAAACGGTCGCAGCAATCTGCGGCCGTTTTTTTTTGTCGATTTCGCGTTGGCGAGGGGTTGTCTTGGAATTGAGGCGCCAGTTCGGCATACTGGAACCGGTGCATGTGAACATGAATCAGTTGTAGGTCGGATATGGTAATAACACGGATTCGGTTTTGGTTGTGGATAGTAGCGTTCGGATTGGGGGTGTGTGCATGTGGGGGGACTTCCAGCGACAGCGGAGCGGCACCGTTATGTATTCCCGGAACGACGGCACTGTGTAATTGTCTCGGAGGAGGCGTTGGTGTGCAAGTGTGTCGGGACGATGGTGATGGGTACGAAAAATGTGGGTGTGAGCCCGGCGGCACTGAAGACATGAACGAAATGCCAGAGGATGTGTCGCAGGAACCTAACCAGGACCTGGGTACGCCCGACGAACAGGTTGATGTGATTGTGTGTGTGCCGAAAGATTTCAAACTGTGTTTTGAAGACGATGTGTATTGGTACGACTCTTGTGGACAGCGTGGTGACGTTGCGGAAGATTGCAAACCACCTCAAACATCATGCCAGAATGCGGTATGCGCACCGGGATGTGTGCCGAATGTCGCGCAAAGATGTGTCGGCAACGACATTTATTGGCACGATTCGTGTGGGAACCAGGGGGCGTTTGTCGCCGCCTGTACCGGTAACACGGCGTGTGTAGGGGGCCAATGTGCGTCGGCGTGTATCCCGCACCAAGAGAAGCAGTGTCATGAAGGGAATGTGTATTGGTTTGATAGTTGTGGGCAACCGGAAAGTGTCGCGGATGGCTGTACCGATGAGCAGTTTTGCGCCAACGCTACATGTGTAAAGCCGTTTTACGACGGAAAATACTGGGTCACCGCCGATCCGGACAAGAAGATTACCGCGTTGGGCTCGGTCACTTTTGTAGCCAGTTTTTTTGATCTTGAGGTTGACGGAACCAACGTGGTTGCAACCGACAACTCCTATACACCGGCGATTGTGTACAGTGGGACGATCGATGGTAAGACCATGAAACTCGCCGGAGAATACTCCCAAGATGCGGGAGGCATCATCGTCAAACATAAGACGACGATCACCGTGGTTTTTAAGGAGCCATCTGTATTTGAGGGGGTTCTGTTGGAGATCTTGGACACGGAGGAACTCGGTCCTCTTGGGCAAATTGTATGGGACATCACAGGAAAAAAGCAGTAGAAAAGGAGATATGTTGTCACTTATCATGTATGTTGTGTTACTTAGCTTTTCACGGCGGATGACATAATCTTGATTCAGAATCAAAACAAACATGCTGACAAAAAAGCCGATTCACAACCGCGGGAGAACCGAGACACGACGGACCATTCAGCCGCAGTTTGGTGGTTTCTTGCAGGGTGTATCTGTGTCGGACTCGGCGGTTGGATGTTTATTGACAATATCCAGGTTCGGGGCGGGGTGTTGCAAACCGACGGATCGTCGTATTTGTATCTTACTTTGATCCCCATGCTCATCGGCATCGCACTGTTTGCGTTTCGCGGGGCGTCTGGTTTGGCGTGGTTTCTTCTATTTTCTGGGGTCATGGGGCTCGTCGTGGGTGTCCTGCTACGAATGCGGTTCTACTTTCGTTCTACGACGTTGGGTAAAACTCTGTTGATGTTGGGGTTATTCGCAATTGGTGTGGGAATGGTGGCTCGTGCTATTGCCGAGACCAGAAAGCCAAAACTGCCGAAACCTCCCTCCGGAGCGCCGTGAACCGATGTGAGCGGGTTAGCGGAATGAAGATTTCTTATAGGAGTCTTCAGCGAGGCTGGCAAATGGCTCGTGAATTCTGAACTCGCGGACCTTTAGCCCAAAGAGCCAGATAGCCAGATTTGCAGCGTGCTGAGAGTTTGTGAAAAAATAGCTGAACGAACTTGGACGGATGCTTTTGGCCCCACTACCCCAAAAAACCTGCGCCATATTCCGGATATGACTCAGGATTTTTTCGGACGAACCGGCTCAAATTCGGCTGGCCAAAAATTCCCGTAAAAAAACAGGTGCCACCTAACGCGGATTTCTCCCGAACTTGAGGCTACGAGCGCTGACCCGCGAGCATCTTTGTGCCTGGTAGATTCTTTTTGTCCTCAACATGGAGCTGCCCTGCTTTCGGGCCAAAATAGCCACCCCCCAATCTGCCGGCGTCTCAACACTCTCGCCGGCAAGCTCGTGAGAAATCCGGACTAAAGATTGGCGAAAAGTCCGGGCTAGATTTCGTTATTTTCTGGTACGATTGACATTATCGATGATCTGTTTGAGTTTATCTTTGTCGCTTGAGAAATCCATTAACTTTAGCAAATGAAATGCCTGATTCGGATCGATTAGACGAGGTACAGCAATTTCTGCCGCTGCAAGTTTGTCGCTGGAAAACGAAAAAACGCCGATGATCGCGGATGCTTGATCGGTATTAAGGTAATGACCGCCGATTGCGGTCTGCAATATCGTCATCTGGTCCGATGAAAAGCTGGCATTTCGCATTTGACCAATCATTTCAGCGAAATCGCCGGCAGGCATCGGAAGTGGGCTCGGAGGAGTCGGTTCTTGTACGATCAACACGGGCTGAGGTTCGACTGGTAACTGCACCATCACGGGTGTCGGTGCGGCATCCATTGTAACTTCCAGATAACGTTGAATCAATCGCTCCAGACGCCTCGTTTCCCCGTCGATAACATGGAGGCGGTTCTGAATGGAGCGTCGCTCGTCGTCATCGACTGGGTTGTCTACAATGGCATTGATTCCAGCAACTTCGAACCGCAAAGTTTGTAGAGATTTGTTGATTTCCGTCGACAATTCCGGACCCGTTGTTTCCGTAGACTGCGGTTTTTGATTGTGTTTTTTGTAACCTCCCTT
>JABWCM010000419.1 GCA_013360285.1 Myxococcales bacterium | reverse complement strand
CAATGCCAGTGACTTAAGCCTTTCCGGAGTCATTTTGGCTCCTTACGTTTATATCCTGTCATCTTGATTTTCACCTCCCTTGGATACGCCCGCTCCCGACGTTCGGGTAGTATCAACGTGGCAATTTCCTCGATCATAAGGTTGTAGCATCGAGGGAGTGCTCCGGGTTCGATGTACGCGGCGCCGACGAGGAAATCACGGACGACCCAAAGGGAGTTGCGGAACGAAATTCGGTAAGGCTCCACCCCCACGTGCCTTGCGGCTCTTGCCATCACGACCCTGACCAGATTGTAGGCGAGCGCCAGGCCCCACAGTTCCTGAAGGACACCGTCCTTTTTTTTGGAGCGAATGGTTTCTCGGCGGTCCAAGAGCTGGGTTTTCTTCTCTCCAAACCCGAGTTCCAACTCCCACCGCTGATGGTACAGCGTCGCTAGCTCCGCAGCGGGATAGGCCACTGGGTCCAGTAAGGAGGTGAACAGTCGTTGCGGTTGAAATCCTCGAACTTGGTAGTAAACAACGCGAATTTTCAATGAGTCTGGCAAAGTTGGGTCTTCTTTGCGACGTTTGGCATTGATATCCAGCTCGATGAACTCATCCATGCCTTGCCGAGGTTGGATGACCCGGCCCTTGAGGTTGCTTTTGGCGCGACATAGCCAGTGGCGATTCTCCCCGTGCTGGATTCGGACGAAGCTCCCGTAGTCGATGAAACCGCGATCCAAGATCACGAGGGAGCTGGGAGGGAGGGCCTGCAATAGCGGCTCCGCCAGGGTTTGCTCCCCCTCGCTCAGAGGGCCGACCGCAAACGCGGACAACAACCGGCTTCTCAGTGCCATCACCGCCACCACGCGGGCCTGGGGATAGGCAGACGGAGCACGACCGGTACCAGGTCGCCCAAAATAGGAGTCAAGTTCCCCGGTATCCGGCAACCGCAACGTCGAACCATCCACTCCGTATAGGCTGTAACCACGCCAATCATTGGTGCCATCCAGTTCGTTGACCCAGTGCTGTGCACATATCCCGAACAACTCTTGCAAAGGCTGGGGACCCACTCGGTCGCGAGCCCGCACGATACCCCCTGACGTGACCGGCCCACCCGTACTGTCCGATTTCGGTTGCTCTCCCGAATCTCCAAGGCCAAGATACTTCAACACCGACGGAATCGCTCGGTCCCGAAACAGCGCCATACCTATGACCAGCCATACCACAGCATTGCTCGGTAGTTTGCGTTTGCGGATACTCTTCGTACCCGCCGCCGAAAGTGCTTGGTTCACCCATTTCATATCGATTGCTTGGCTGAACTGCTCGAAGTCGTCCGACCGTGGACGACTTCCCACACACGATAACCACTCTCCCAATGGCATACACCCACTCTCCCAATGGCATACACTCACCTCCTCACTTGGGAGGTTCTATCGTAGTTGCCTGAAATGTCTAAAAAATTTCCTTAAGTCACTGGCATTGGGGTTAATATCGCGTTGTATCTGACGAGCGGTGGGCATGTAGTCGTGCGCCTGCGTGCGCGACATCTTCTGTAAGGGCCGTTCGCGGCTAAACGCTAGCGTTAGGGCTTCTCGACTACACATTTCGACAAACTTTTTGATTTCTTAATGAACTTATCATCGAAGGTTTTGATGGATTCGGCATTTTGACTCAACGCCAAATGAAACGCATCAGCAAAATCCAATCCTTGCTCATACCAGTTGATCGCCTGCGCAACTGTGAAATCATTGGCTAACTTTACATTGGCGAGTCCAAATAGTTTTCGAAATGCGTTACAGATTTCGTTTGGTTCAAATTCGTACGCAAAACGCAGTACCCATTCTGTTTCCAAAATGACAGTATCCGGTATGTGAATTTCTTCAGCTTCAAATAATTTCTTGCTGACGTGATATTGCTCAGCGTCATCCCGAGTTAACAACCGGACGATAATATTGGTGTCAATTGCGATCACGCCACGCCTTCTTTGCTGCTTGTTTCATTACTTTTTGGATGTCTTCGTCTGATTTTCTTGGGCCGGTGTACTGTAAACATCCGGCGACATCCGATAGATTGGTTTTCTCAAAAGGCGCGTTTGGCTTAAGTAATATTCCACCCGCAAATTCAATAACCTGTAGCTCAAGCCCGGTATCCCAGTGGTGTGATTCTCTAATATGCTTAGGGATGATTACCTGGCCTTTGCTGGACAATTTGGTTGTTTCCACAGTTTTATTCCTCCCAGTAAGACAAAAGTAAGACTACTTTGTGGCTCTTCACCTGTCAAATAGGTGCGGCGCGCTGTGAAATAGTCGTATCCGTTCAACGAACCCCGTTGTTAACCAGATCGTCTGTGTCATTTTTTTTCGCGACATCCGGTTCAAAAATTGCAACGATGTAGGCATCGTTGATACGGCGGAATGGATTTTTGTCGAGTTGGGCTTTTATCTCCGGTCTCTCCCGTGTTTCTTTCCAGTAGGCGGGTGCCAACTGGAGGATGTCGTTTTGGGGCCAGTTGTACAGCAAACAAAACAGGTCTCTTAAATAAGCCCAGAGTTGGATTTGGTGAAGTTGGCAGGATGCCGGAAGGGACACAGATCGTGCATTGGCCGTTCCACTGTCTTCGCTTCCTATGAAAAGCCAGTTTTTTCGGCCTGCCGCTTGTCTGCCGACGCTTTTTCGCCGGCGTTGTTGTGCAACGGCAGACGGCCGTCCGACAGAAAACGTTCCAGCGCTTTTTGCTGATTGAGGGCATATTTCAGCGCCGCTTTCATGGGCGAGTCGTCCAGCACTTTGGAGTGTTCTTCGGCACACCACGCAAAAAACTGTTTCACGATTGGCGCCGAACGTTCTTCTACGATTACGACGCGTCAACAACGACGACATGCTCACGCGCAATGATGGAACGAAACGGCTCAGCGGTGTTGACCCACTCCACGACGTCGACTTTCCAGGGCAGGTCGGACTCGGAAAACGCCTCGGCCAGAGCAGCGCTGACATCCAACGGCAATGGCTCAGCGGCAAGAACGGCCAAATCCAGGTCGGAATAGGGTTTGGCGGTGCCCGTGGCGCGCGAACCAAACGCCCAAACGGTGCAATGCGGCACGTGCCGGCGCAGAATGTCGCGTACGATGGTCCAGTGCTCGGGAAGCATGTCCAGCGGTGGAGCCTCGGGGCGGCTGGGCGGCGGAGAGGCGGGGCTCATGACGTCCGTTGCTCCAGTTGCGCCAGGAGGTGATGAATCTCGTCGAGGAAACGCGGGATGCCCGCCACGACTCCTTCGGCGATGGCTTCGTCATAGGCGTGGCTGGTTCTCGCGCGCATCTCGCGGAAACGCCGCCAATCGGGCCAGTCACCCAGCAGAAGACCCCGTTCGTTGGCTGTGCGAATCAGGTCCTGAAAGGCCATGGCGTCAAAGGCTGCAGGGTTGGGCGAAGTGGCTTCTAGGAAACGTTTGAGCATCTTGTGGCTGATTTCGTAGGTGAATTCGAAGCGCTGAATCAAACCGTCGCGGATTTGTGTGTCGCCGGTATCCAGTTGATACCGCGCCCACCCTTCGTCGAGGCGCTTGATGGCGCGTTGTAAAGGGCTCAGGTCGAAGAGACGAGAGGTCATGGGGTCTCCTGCCGATTCGGACCGCGGCAAGAACGGCCAAGGTGATTCAAGAAAAATTCCTGTTCGTCGACAACACCCTCAAAGACTTACCGCCCTCAAAGGTTAAAGGAAGACTACGGTGTGGTTTTTGACCTGTCAAATAGGTGCCGCGCGCTGTTAAATTGTTAACTAACGGCCTTCCCGTCGGTTACGCCGGCGGAATTCACTTCATAGAGGGTCAGCGGAAATAAGGGAGTGACTCTGGTCGAGCTAATTTAGCGCTGAATTGGCCGGGACCGGACTGAGGAATATCGGGAATATTCCGCA
>JABWCM010000418.1 GCA_013360285.1 Myxococcales bacterium | reverse complement strand
AGCGTGTACGCATCCACAAACTACTCGCTCACCTTCCGTGTGTGGATGTCGGTGAGGGAGCGGTGAGGGGAAATGTGATGAAACCAGCTCATGTTTGCGACAATCAAGGAGGTGCGTGATGGCGCGGAGACCTGAGATTGTGACGGCCGATGACTCCCGATGGATGGGTCACGGTCGTCGACGAAATGACCTCGCGGGTTTTAGGAAGCCAACTCGAGTTTTGCCATCGGAGTTTGAATTAGCTGCATCTGGAGGGTTTGGGACAACACAAGATGCATTCGACATTTATCCAATTGAACCGCGACCAACTCTGCCTGCCTGCGCTCATCCCGCCAATATGTGGTTGTGTCCCAATCAGATAACTACTTTTCTGGACACAGTCGGCGTTATTTTTAAGCACGCTTCCCCATTTGTGGATCCACCATCCGGATCATTCTTTAGCGGTGTGCTGGTTGGACCGCGCCACGTGCTCACTAGCGCAAGTTCCCTTACATGGCTGACGGACGACCCGTACAACCCCACAATTCTCGCAACAACGGAAATGTCTTTTGCACCCAGTTACTGTTGGGGAAATTCGCCCTACGGGCAGGCAACAATCACCGACGTGGTACATTGGAAGGGAGCGGTGACGCCGACTGCAGCACCGGTGACTTCAAATGGAGCGACATGGACTCCTTGGCCCGGGTTTGATTGTGTGGTATGCATACTATCCAAGAAAATCAACATACCAAACCAAACGAATTCGGGGTTCAACAAAGGTAACCTTCCAATTGGCCTTGCAACGGCTGATATAACAAAACAGCTTGTGAGCCAAATTGGATATCCAGCGCTATATCCCTACCCGCCCAAACCGACGAAGCAGGGTACAACGTCGGTGTTCTCGGCCAAAAGTCCACAAGGTTGGGGCCCCGAGGCCCTGTATTTGCTGAAAGGCAAGCTGAGCATTGTTTTTGCACAAAGCGTAGAAAAATCCTGGTTTGAGGACATTTACATAACTGGCGCTGCCGGAAAAGCCACGAAGGTTTCCAAAGTAAAGACCAAAAAACTACCCGTGTTACTCACGACCGACCAGAACTTCAATCCGACCGGAGGGTACGCCGGAATTCTTTATATGACGACTTTGTACAACCATGTGGGAATGGATGGCGGACCGGTGATCGCGTACGGCGTTGGCCAGAAGCCCAAGATTTTGGGCACAATTCGGCGCTCTGGCCAAAAACAAGATTGCACGACGACTTTTGCCGGTGGCGAAGCGATGACAAAACTTGTCGAAAACGCGTTACTGTTGTTTCCATAGTCGACTTCTGACGGATGTTTCGCGCATCACACCGGACTCCAAATGAGCATAACCTTCCCACATCGGGTCTTCGTCATCTTGCTGTATAGTTGCGAGGTTTCCGATCCCTCGGGAAAGGATGCGACCTCAGCGAATGTGCAAGATGTCGGCACTTTCGACATTTCCGACCTGAATGAGTTTTCTTGTCACAAGCGGGAAAAAATCGTTGGTTTAGAAAGTTCGGTGATTCCACAATCGCCAGCCATGAGCCGCATCTGTGTCTATTTGACCACATTCGACGTGACTAAGAACAGCCAATATATCGTTGATGTGCGCGTCAACAACGGGAACCCAGTGGAGGCAATACTGATGCCCGAAGGGCACTTCAGAGCCTTCGTGGATCCGGGGCCCGTTGGGCCGTTCACGGACGTCGTCACGGCGTCCTTGTACTGCAAGAAGGACCCACCCATCGACGCGCCCATCCATGTTCTTCGCAGGGATATGGTCTTCGTATCCCCACCTACGTGCCCCGAGGCTGACTAAGCGACCGAGGTGAGATTTGCCACTTTTCGGTGGAGAACCAACCAAGTGAGACGTGTATTGGGGCAACCAGAGAAGAAGCCATGAAATTCGTTACCACAATTGTCCGTATTCTGATGCTCATTGCCGTATCCTCTAACGGTCTTTCCTGTCAACCGGAATCCGACGACGGAAAGCAAAGCGCGGGACAAGACCAAAACGAGTTCACGTGTGAGGGGGCTGAAATCAGTGAGCTAACCCTTAATCCAGTGTCGCCGGAGTCCAAAACGTTTGGTGTTCAGGTAAACGTCACCCTGCCAAACGACGTACCTCCCGAGACGTTTGTGGTAGAAGTTCGATGGAACAGCGGCCAACCTGTTGGCGCGGAATGGAACACGGGCGGGTACTATCGGGCCGAGATACCGGCTGACGGCATCCAGTTGGGATACCAATCCATTGATGCTTTCTTGTATTGCGCCGACGCGCCAGGCGCACCCACTGCACTCGACAGCGCCAAACTGGAGTTCGTGGTTGTTGAATAAGCGCGCGGCCAACGACGCTGCCCTGGTCCAGCGCAAAAATGACGAAGGAACCCATTGGGCAATGGAAATCAGCTATCAAACATCCCGTTCGTTAAACGACCGCCTGTTCCGCACGATGGACAACGTAGCGATTTCATCGGCGGGCATCACCCAAACCATCGTCCGCCAAGCCACCGCCACGAACCCACTGCACA
>JABWCM010000417.1 GCA_013360285.1 Myxococcales bacterium | reverse complement strand
CTGAGGCCCACCGGAGGCGTACCCGAAGGTACGCTGAGGATGGGCCGACCGAGGCAGGACCGACGCAGTAGGCCAATGGCTCGTGTAGCTTATTTTTTTTCCCAAACACCCTCTAAGGAATGGCGTTATTCGAATCGGTTTTGGGGCGTAGTGGTCACGACAAATCATATTGGGACAAACATTTTGACGGTTTGATGATGTTTCGCAACGCGGAAGCACACAACCGAGCGGTTCCACAGTACTTGGTGCACGAGGTCACCGGTTATTGTGAGGAACTGTTGTCGCTTATTCGAGGATGATCGTTTGCTCTAAAAAGTTCGTTTCGTATTGACAACCATGTGGGCACAAGCGACATTCGTTGTGTCGTCCCGGGCCGACGCGGTGGCGACCATCGTATGTAATCAAACAATTCGGAGGGTTTATGCAGCTACCATCACCGAAAGTAGATTCAGGAACTTTGTACAAGCTGGGGCTATATTACTGCGCCGCGGTGAGCCGTCATCCGGAAACCGCTGCTCTTTCGGCACCTTTTATGGAAATCAACACCGCGTTGAGAGCCGCACAAAGGGCACGAGAGGATGCGGATCTGGAGTTGATTCCGGTCCGGGTAGGTGTCCAGTTTTCGGAATATGAGTTGGAAAATGCCATACGGAACACCGCCATAACGGCACACCGAATCGATGGCAACATGAGAAGTGGTCCGGTGTTTGATCGGGTATTTCCAAACAACCTGCACGGCGAGGTGGCTCCACGCGGCGCAGCGCAGGTGGTTTCCGGACAAGGGCTGTTGCTGCGTTTGTCCACGTCAACCATCGCGGCCCCCGTATTTGCAGAACATGGCGAAGAATTGAAGTCTCGGTTGGAAACACTCAAAACGGCGCTGGCAGCGCGTAAACAAGCCGCCGAAAAGTTGGCGCTGGCACGGGCGCAGGAATGGAACGTACGTGAAGACTGGGTCACGGCGTATCATCACAACGCGGGTATCATCAAGTCGTTGTTTCCCCGCAATTCCGACCGCCAGAATCTGTACTTCGACGAGTTCCGCAAATCGTCGGTTTCCTTGAGTGTGGAAGAAGATCGGGAACTGACCCAATTGCTCCATCCCGATGAATCCGCCACCCCAGCGGATTAACCCGCGGATTACGACGGTTCGCCAATGTGACTGAACAGTTCCGGAAAAACCGCATCCGCTTCCGCGATCTCGAATTCGAACCCATCCATATCGACGGCAGCCGCAATCTGCGCACTCTGAAACTGGATCATCAACGCCGAAACATTCGCCTAATCGCCGAAGAATTCATAAAACGGATGGGGGATACAGGAGTAGAGTAGGTGGCCGGCTCATTAGACAAATTGACCATACGCGGTTTCAAATCCATCGGACAGTTGGAGGACTTCGAACTGAAAAGCCTCAATATCTTGGTTGGGGCCAATGGAGCCGGGAAGAGTAATCTGATCGGCTTTTTCCGGATGCTTCAATCGTTGATCGAAGGAAATCTTGCCAACTACATTCGGGACAACGGCGGCATCAGTGACCTTCTCTACAACGGCCGCAAAACGACAAAGCAAATGGAGTTTGAAACTCGTTTTGGGGTACGAGGTTACCGTTTTACACTTATGCCCGGTCCAGGAGAAGGTTTCGCGCTGGTTGACGAAGCCCGTTATTACCAGCACGGCACCACGGGCTGGTGGGAACTCGGAAGCAGTGGGGACAATTCTTCGTTGTTGGTAAAGGAAGCCAAAGGTACATCCCACGACAACCAGTACAGTAGGCCCGTTTATAACGTCATCAGTTCATGGAAAATCTATCATTTCCACGATACCAGCTCCACCGCTGCCATGCGGCACGCCGAAATTGTCGAAGACAACAAAACATTCAGATACGACGCATCCAACATCGGTCCGTTTTTGTTGCGTCTCCGCAACGAACACAAGTTCTATTATGACGAAATCCTGAACGCATGCCGCCTTGTTGCGCCATTTCTCGATGATTTTTTGCTCGATCCTCAACAAATGGGACCCAAGACTAAAGTCTCTCTCACTTGGAAAACCAAGGGCTCCGATTATCCCATGCAGCCTTATCACTTGTCAGACGGAAGCATACGTTTTATCTGCCTCGCCACGGCACTTTTGCAGCCAACACCGCCATCGACCATGATTATTGATGAACCGGAGTTGGGTTTACATCCCGAAGCCGTACGCATTCTCGCAGAACTCATTGAAGACGCATCCAAACGAACCCAGATCATCATTGCAACCCAATCACCACTTCTGCTCGATCAGTTTGCCATCGACGATATCGTCGTGGTGAATCGTAAGAGTGGGCAATCCACTTTTGAACGGTTAAGACATACGGATTTCGAACAATGGCTGGAGGATTATTCCGTCGGTGAGCTGTGGACGAAGAATGTGATCCAGGGGGGCACAACCCATGAATAGTTATGCAGAGAGTTTGTGAAAAAATAGCTGAACGAACTTGGACGGATGCTTTTGCCCCCGCTGCCCAGAAAAAAACCTGCGCAATATTCCCGATATTACTCGGT
>JABWCM010000183.1 GCA_013360285.1 Myxococcales bacterium | reverse complement strand
CCCGAAGGTACGCTGAGGATGGGCCGACCGAGGCAGGACCGACGCAGTAGGCCAATGGCTCGTGTAGCTTATTTTTTTCCCAAACACCCTCTGAGAGGGCCAGTGGAAATAAATAGATAAACGTTTTGATAGGCAGCGTCGGCCGTTCGAAACCGGGTGAATTCAGCCGATATTGCAGTGGTTTCGTATTTGTCCGATCCGACTCAAAATTCGCGTCGTAATCAGACCCGTTTGATCTACCCCTATCTTAACGGATTGACCGTTCCCAAGGCCTCACAATCACATCCCCAGTCGGCTGGTAATTTTGGGCAAAGAGTTTGAGCAATGATCCGGTGTCCTTCTCGGTTGGGGTGGATGTGATCAAACGCGTGGTACTCTCGGCGCAGAAACCATTGCGGAATTCGCCTCAACTCGTCGACGATGCGTTGTTTCTCTTTTACAGCCTCATCGGCCGGCAGTGATTTTAGCCGCTTTTTTATTTCTGTATCCTGTTCGACCCATTTTTCGACCGTTTTTTCATTTCTCAATGGTGCATCCTTGTCCCGGAGACCGGATGCATATAGATCTACTGCAATGGTTGGCAGTTCGCCCTCTGCCCAGCCGAGAGATCTGTCCCGTTCTACATAGGTGCCAAACGCATCCGCGGGGGTGAGTCGTCCCATCACATAATCAACCACCTTTTGGGTGTATTGTTTGTACTTGAGGCCTGCTGTCTTGGACCACCGTTTTTTGTCCGCTTCGGCTCCCCAAGGCGACAATGAAAGCCCCACAACGCGAACGCCGGCGTTATAGGCGGTGACAAACAGTTCGCGTAAGTCCTTGTTCGTCTTTTCAGGGGTACCAACGCTGTTGAGTCCCCCCTGAAAAATAACCCAGTGTTGAATTGCTTTGTCCGTTAACTTAATGCCACGGTTTTTGAGTACTTGGGCCACAAATCTTTGTTTCAACGCCCACGCGCCATACCGCGCTTTACCACGGTTGACTATTTCAACGTTTCGACAAACATTACCCAGAAAATCGCCAAAGTTACCACCCGTATAAGCCGATACCGACCCGCCGATCACGACAACTTTGACCGGCTTATCCGTTCTAAACTTCCAGTTCCCAACCGGCTCATTTACCCCTGGCGTTTCTCCGTGGGCCATATCGGCATCCTCCGCCCAAACCGAGGGAATTCCCACCATGAGAAACAGCACCGTCAACCAAGTCACGAGCCCGTGTGAGTACTTCCGCAAAGAACTACCATCGAAGCCAATTGTCGCCATCAGCCCAACCGCTCCGCGGCACAATCAAAGGTAACAACCTCGATATCCCGCGATTTTTCAAGAAATTCTGCTATTTCGGCCAAAACGTCAAGACGCAATTCGTCTGGAAAACCGTTGAGCCAATATTCCCAATGGTGCAATACCAATACGGTGCAAACTTGATTACGGATATGATCGATCACGGTGGATGCCATGCTGTTTACCGGTTTGTTATAAGACAAGAGGCAGCCGGGGTGGGAAAACAGCGTAATGCCTTCGGTTTTCCAAACGGCCGTCGCTTCGTTGACCCGCATCCATAATAACTTCGGCCACAATGCAACAGGCAGCCGAGAACGCTCAAACCATCCGGTCGAATATTGGCGAAAACGACGCCGAACCTCCGTAAAACCACCTCGCGACAACGTATCCTGCGGAGCTACAAAGGTAGTCGCTTTGGGTAATGAGGCGTCCAACAAACACCTCGTTCCTCGGTCAAGCCATTGGGCCACCTTTCCGCTATCGGCTTCATCAAATTCAAACCTATTCCCAACGATCCGGTGGCTCAGTCCATGCTGTACAACCCCAAGCAACCGTTGACCACGAACGTAATCGACTAGGGCCGTATTCGCAGAGATGGGGACAACCCGACGAAGGCCTGCCATGGGGCCAGTCAGAAATCCTTCAAGGCGTCCGTCCGCCAGCCGAATATCTGTGGCCACCTCCGGAATCATGGCTAGTTGCACGGGCAATCCGCGATCGACAAAAGGCCCAACACACGCCTGAATCCAATGCAGCGGCGTTGTTGCATTTGCGTCATCGTCTCGCAGAATTACGAGTCTCATCGAACCCGACAGTCCCACATTTCGCGGTATAACTTAACAAACTTCGCAGCCACCACGGGTGAGGAGTAGTGTGCAACCGCATCCAGGTGCCCCTGGTGCCCCCAACTAGCGGCCAATTGCGGCTGGGACAAGAGCAAACTGACGGAATCGACAAATGATTGCGGGTGGTTCAAATCAAAGAACATACCATTCTCACAATGCCTTACGATCTGTCTCGCGCCGGAAGTATCGGATACTACGACCGCTTTCCCCGCCGCCCACGCTTCAAGAATCACCATGCCAAAGGTCTCTGAAAGTGATGGCAGCACTACCGCTTCCGCAATCTGGTATAGCCCTACGAGTGCTGGATCTTTGTGTCCCAAATTCCCGGTCATCAGTATGTAAGACGAAAGGTCCTGTTCGCGAATGGCTTGGTGGACTTCCGCTGCGTGCACGGGATCTGTTTCCGCTCCGGCTAGTACCAGAAGCACATTGGGGAACTGTTTGATAATGGTCTGAAGTGCTCGAACAGCAAACACTTGGTTTTTTATCGAGTCGATCCTTCCGACACACAACAAAACATTCCTGCCTGCTAACTGCGGCCATCTTGATAGGGCAATTTCACGACAATCGGTGTGAAACCTGCCTACACGAATTCCATGCGGCAACAGAGCGATTCGTTTTTGGGGCAATTTCCGCGTCAACAATGACGCCTCTTGAGGATTACAGGTGATGACCGAGTCGGCGTCGCTCACCACCCGCCTCGCCCCCATTGCCCATCCAAAGACCCTGCCCCATTCAAATCCGCCGGCAGTGGGGGCGGACAGGGTTTCGCGAACCGGGTCCGGCAAGTCCAAGAATCCACCATGAATCGATACAGCGTAAGGAATACGCCGTAAATGGGCCACAGTCCGCGCAATTGCTCCCATTCTCCCCAACGCATGCGCATGAATGATGTCCACATTCGGCTCTGTCAAAAGCATCAATGGTGCCGACAGCGACATGATATTGCCGCCAACCGCAATGCTCCGCTCGCGATCACTCCGAGAAATTCCAAATGTTGGCAAAAACGCTGAAAACCGACGAACAACAAACCCAGCAGCCGAAAATGGATCATCCGGCGAAGGCGTCCACCCGGCCGATAAACCTGGTGATCGAAAAGGATAAGGTGCGAACACGACCGATTCGATTCCGTATTCTCTAAGTCCTTTAAGCAGTTCCAACACTGCGGACTCGGTACCCCCCCACGAAGAAGGATCATATTTGCGCAATAAATGAGCGATTTTTCGCGGTCTTGTTCCCAGAGCGCCGTTTGCAGACCAATTCGTCCACCTTTGAACGGAGGCGCGAACCAGCCGCCGTAAACGTTCTGAAGACTCCAAAACCAAACAAACTCCTCTATCGACCACCGCTTAGGACAACCACACTACACAAGTTCGCGTTTATGTTTTACAAACAACAAACGCCAATGTCGACTGGTTAACAACAGATACCGACAGTCGGCTCGGCACCACCCGACCTTGGGATTCGCCACTGCGCAGAACATCAAATTAGACATCCAAAACAAAACTCAATCATATCAAACAAAATCAGATTTTTAATTTACTTATTCACAGTTCTAAATAAGCAAAAATAGAGAAATGACCCTCGGTACAAACACCTTCCTGTTGTCGTTCCTCGTGGTGTACTGGTATGAACACTCGGTTCGAGTAACTCCACCCGTAACATCACATTCGGGAATTCTATGAAAAACCTCGTGCTCATTATCGGATTCGCGGCGCTTATCGTGGGACTCGTCAGCTATGCATTCTGGCCAAAAGTGGACGAAGAGACCAAAAATCCAAAGAAATGGGTCGAAGTAGACCCGGATCGGGACCCAGGATCCGACGAGTCCGATAGAGAACACGAACAAGAGGGCCCGACGGAAAGAAACGTTCCTGGGAATATCCAAGACGAAGAGGCGACGGACACAATTACCCGGTGGACGTTGGGAGTAACACGGCGATATTCAGTATCTTTTCAGCGTAATGTTGCGGTAGGCCCTCCAAGCAACCCAACCGCCAAGCAAGTACATGCTGTATCAGGTAATTGGTCGTTCACCATCACCGATGGACCGAACGCCTCTGGACATTACCGGGCGCGGGCTCGTTTGGAGGTTTCCGATTTGTCTATGACGGATCTGGCGGTGGAGCTTAATGAAACCGTTCTTATGTCCTTACGTGAACCCTACTTCTTTGAACTCAGACCCAATGGCACATTGGCAGATTTACTGTTTCCGTCGACCATTCATGCTCGAGCACGCGATGTGTTGGCTACGATTACGGCCGTGGCGCAACAATCGGAGTCCGAAGACGGAAAACAAGCATGGCGCGCGGATGAATTGGACCAATACGGGACCTATACGGCCGTTTACCGCCAAAGAACAGAAGATAACGACGCGGGTGAGACACGCATACTACAGCGGATGAAGGCCGGATACACCCAACTGCGCACTTCCCTGCCCCCGGAGATGGTTCCGACAGCTCATCACAAAACTCGGTTTATCATGGCACAGCATGGATGGTATGGACAGGCCGAAATGACCGAGACGCAAGGAATTGCTGCCACCGACAAGATTCCAGAAGTTCACAGTACCCTAGAGGTTACGCTATCTTACATCGCAAACAGCCGTGACGACGCAGCTATCGGGTCATTTGAACGTGAGAAACTTCAGTTGGTTTCGTTCTTTGCACAGTCGGTGGAAGACGAAAACACACCGCCGGATGACCGCGTGGTACTTGGTGACCTCACACTGCCACAAATTCTCGAGAGCTTACGTTTACTCGGAGAACTTCGGACCGATGACGCCGCTCGAGACGCCTGGATTCCCAAACTGAGTGCGCTGTTCCGTCTTTACCCCGACCAGACGGCGGCGGCGGTGGGTGCCATCAAAAACGGCATGCACCCATGGACGGCAACTGCTGTTCTTTCCGGACTCTCCGGTGCAGAAAACGAGGAATCACATGGCGCATTGGTATCCATGCTGCAGTGGGCAGCGACTGATGGAAAAAACCTGCTTACACCGGTGTTAACAGCCCTCGGTCACTGTCGACTCGGTTCAAGTGAAGCTGTTCACACACTGACAGCTCTTTCGAAGAGTGAAGTTGCGGGATCTCCGCATCTACCTTTGATCGGGGGCGCACTTGCAATGCAAGCAGCCGCTTTGGAAGGACCAGACGGTGCCGGATCGGCGCAGGCATGGTCGGCCGTGGAGCAGTTGTGGACCGGGACTCAACATGTCGAAACCAAAGCGGCGTTGGTTGGTCAGGTTGGAAAAAGCCAACACCCGAAAGCACTTTCGATGCTAAACGAAGCCGCCCAACACAACAATTCACTCGTACGGGCCAGCGCGGCAACGGTATTAGGGGATTGGACAGGTGACGGTATCGATAAAACGCTCGTGTTGTTGATTCAAAACGACACATCGAGCGATGTTCGTCGGGCTGCGATCCTGTCCAGTCTGGGTCGAAATTCCGACCTGTTTTTAGATGCTTACGAAACGATATTGACGAGCGGCGGTCAGGGCTCAGATGTAATGGCGGTTTTACAGGCATTGGAACAAACGCCGACAATGATTGCCGCGTTTAAGGAGCAACTGACACAGTTAAAAACCACAACGACCAACCCGGAAATCGCTGCATTGGCCGACAAACTGCTTGATCTGCGCTGAGATTTCGGCAAATAGCCCGCAAGCTCGTGAAAAGTCCGGGTTCATATTCAAACACTGCAAGTCTTGACTCGTTATGTTAGTATCCGACAAACAAACTTCGAATCCGTCGAACAAGAATACCCCCACCATGACGCATCCTGTCGTCGTAACATAACGTGGGCGTATATCCAAGTCCGAAACGTTTCCGTAACTGTTCTGCGGCAACTTGGACACTACCCGGCTCTGCCGGATCAAAGGGGATTTGAAAGTCGCTGCCTTCTCCATGCTCAGGTTCATTTATTTGTGGATGGCCGTTTGTTTGTTCCATGTGGCAAGACTAACGCCCACAAATGACATTTGTGTGACGTTAGGGAGACATGTTTGAGAAATCGTGAACTGGTCTCGAACAGACTGTTCTGGGCCGGCGAGAAATGTAGAAACAACCATTGGGCGTACATTTTGTGCCAGACCGACTGGGGAAAGAAGTGAATAGTATCAGGAATATTGTGCAGGTTTTTTCGGAACCAAGACTGCCAGAATTCGCCGAAACCGGGAAGCGTAGCTATTTTTTCACGAGCTCTCCGAGGTACTATGGCAGCTAATACACCACTGCCGTTCTCTCAAACCACAAGTCGTTGGTTTGAGGAGACGTTTACTACACCCACTCGGGTACAGCTCTTAGGTTGGCGGGCAATAGCTGACGGCTGTCATACGCTGCTTTTGGCCCCTACCGGAAGCGGAAAAACGCTGGCGGCTTTTCTGTACGCCATCGATCGGTGTTTGGAAAAAAAGGAATCAAAAAATACTGGTTACCGCATTGTATACGTGTCTCCTCTCAAAGCGCTGGCATACGACATCGAACGTAATCTGCGTATGCCTTTGGAAGGAATACAACAAGTAGCCACGTCCATGGGGTTTGTGCGGTCAAACATCCGCGTTGACATTCGCACAGGCGACACCCCGCAAAATGAACGTCAGCGGCAACGTCGTGACCCTGGAGACATCTTGATCACCACTCCGGAGTCCCTTTTTTTGCTCATCGGATCGGCCGCGCGACACACCCTGGAAGATGTGCATACGCTGATCATTGACGAAATACACTCGATTGCACCCACAAAACGTGGCTCTCATCTTGCGCTGACTTTGGAACGCCTTTGTGAACGCACTACACATGAACCACAACGGATCGGCTTGTCGGCGACCCAAAAACCACTGGAAGAAATCGCCCGCTTTCTGGGTGGACACCGCCATGTGACCATCATCGACACGTCAGAGCGTCCTCGGCTGGACCTCCGCATCGTTGTACCACCGCGTTCAAATTCTGCTTTTGAATTGGATTCAACAGTTACTGCGGCAGACAGCCTGAGCCTGGCCACTGAGCAACGCGGAGACACAAGTCTATGGGCCGTCATTTTTCCCAAACTGGTTGAGCAAATAAATGCCCACCGGTCGACTATCTTATTTGTCAATAATCGGCGCTTATGTGAGCGCCTCGTCCACGAAATCAACGAGATTTCAAAGTTCGAATTGTGCCTTCCCCATCACGGAAGCATGTCACATGCCCACCGAAAAATCGCGGAGGAATCCCTAAAGGAGGGCAAACTGAAGTGTATCGTCGCGACGAGTTCACTGGAACTGGGGATTGACATGGGGGCAGTTGACCTCGTGTTGCTGGTGGAATCACCCGGTTCCGTTGCTAGCGGGCTGCAACGAGTGGGACGAGCCGGTCACGGGGTAGGGGAAACAAGCGTCGGGCGCATTTTTCCAAAGTTTCCAGACGATCTTGTCGAATGTACGGTAATTGCCGATGCAATGACCCGAGGTGACGTCGAAAGCACACATATTCCGGAAAATCCACTCGACGTCCTCGCACAGCATCTCGTAGCGATCTGTGTTGTCGAGCCGCGTACGTTGGACTCGTTATATCAATTGGTGACGCGATGTGCCTCTTTTCGAGACTTGCCCCGCGACGGGTTTGTCTCGGTGCTCAATATGTTGTCCGGCTTTTATCCTTCGGATGAGTTTGCGGATTTGAGGCCCCGACTGGTTTGGGACCGAGAATCAAATGTCGTAGCGGCGAAACACGGGGCATCGACCCTGGTAGCACTCAATGCGGGAACCATCCCAGACAGAGGGCTGTACGGAGTCCACATCGGAGAAACGGGGCCTCGAATCGGCGAGTTGGACGAAGAAATGGTTTATGAAAGCCGCGTCGGTGAGGTGTTCATGCTGGGGGCTTCTGGGTGGAAAATCTTGGACATCACCCGAGATCGCGTCATTGTCGAGCCAGCCCCGGGCCAACACGGCAAGATGCCTTTCTGGAAGGGAGACGGTCCAGGTCGTCCTATCGAGGTTGGTCGTGCTGTAGGCCGATTTCTAGGGAAATTGGACCTGATGAGCGATGACGCGGCTCGAAAATGGTTGCAGACAGATTCATTGCTCGACGAAGGAGCAATCGAAATGTTGGTTGATTATGTCGCCGAACAACGACACTACACCGGTGTTTTGCCAAACGACCGGCGAATTATTGTCGAACGATTTCGCGACGAAATCGGGGACTGGCGGGTCTCCATTTTGTCTCCATTTGGCGGACGGATCCACGCGCCATGGGCGTTGGCATTGTCCTCGATGCTGGTGCAAAAAGCGGGTTACCAGATCGAAGTACTATATGGAGACAGCGGGATTTCGCTGCGATTTGCCGATGCCGACGAACTCCCCGGAGGCCTCAGTTTATTTCCCGACCCAGATCTCGTGAAAGATCTCGTAACCGAACAATTGTCCAAATCGGCTCTATTTGCCGGTCGATTTCGAGAAAACGCAGGACGCGCGCTGCTGTTGCCGAAACGACGGCTTGATCGCCGCGCGCCCCTTTGGGCACAACGGATTCGTGCCCGAAACCTCCAAGCCGTAGCGTCGCAATATCCCCAATTTCCGATCATTTTAGAAACGTATCGAGAGTGTTTGCGGGACGTAATGGACATACCGGCGTTAGTCGAATTGTTGCGCGCGGTGCAATCAAAGGAAATTGCGGTCGCGGAAGTTGTCACGGCTGGACCTTCTCCGTTTTCACGCTCGTTGGTCTATGCTTATGTTTCTCAGTACTTATATGAATCAGACGCCCCACTCGCGGAACGGAGAGCCGCTGCATTGTCGTTGGACCGCACACTGCTCCGCAAACTCATCGGTGATGGTGAACTACGCGATTTGCTTGATAAAGACGCCATTTCGGAAGTAGAAACCGAATTGCAACACCTCGAACCCGAACGACACGCACGACACCCAGACGCGTTGGTGGACCTCGTTCGTCGTCTTGGGGACTTAAGCGATAACGAATTACAGGCTCGCTGTTCCGGAGATTGGTTTTCTTGGATTGCAGGGCTTGCCGAAACGAAACGTTTGATACGTGTCGTCATAGGTGGGGAACACAGATGGGTCGCCATCGAAGACGCGGCAAAATACAGAGACGCGTTGGGGTGCGAGTTACCTGACGGTCTACCCGCGGTGTTCCTCGAACCTTCCGAATCGGCGGTTATATCTTTAATATCAAGGTATTGCAGAAACCATGGTCCGGTAATACCCGATGACATCACGTCGCGTTATGGACTTGCCTTAGAGAACGTCACCGAGGCTTTGCTCACACTAGAGCGCCAAAAGAAACTTCAACAAGGCGGATTCCGACCCGACGGAACAAGCCCCGAATGGTGCGATCCGGACGTGCTCAGGCGAATTCGTCGTGTATCGCTGGCGCGCTTACGCAAAGAGATTGCTCCGGTAGAAAACGATACTTACTGCAAATTCTCGCTGCGGCACTTCGGTATATACGCGAATCGTCAGGGCAAATCGGGACTTCTGGATGTGTTGCAGTCCTTGGAAGGCAGTATCTTCTCTTTTTCGGATCTGGAGAGCGTTATCTTACCCGTACGAATGTCTAAATATGTGCCAGGTATGCTTGATGAGTTGGGGACCATGGGGCACATCGTATGGATTGGGCACGCACCTATGCCGGGTGGAGACGGAAAAATCAGTATTTATTTACGGGACCGGATTCACGATACGACCCCAAGTTGGACTCCATATGACCCAAAGACCCCACTTCATGCTGACATGCTTGCGGCATTACAGACGCGCGGTGCATCGTTTTTGTCGGACGTCATCCGAATCCTTCCCCACATGGACGACGAACAAGTTATGGAAGTGCTTTGGGATTTGGTGTGGGCCGGTCAAGTCACGAACGATTTATTTGAACCGCTGCGACTGTTGGCCAAACCCAAAAATCCTTCTTTACAGGCCCAACTCCGCCATCAAGTCATGCTAAAGACCACAGGACGATGGAGTTTGGTTCGGGAACTGTTGACAAACGACCCGTCTGTAGGAAACGAAACCCAACGTTTGCTCAAAGACGTCAAACGTCTGCTCAACCGATATGGCATCATCAACCGTGACATCGTTACAACCGAGCAGTACCCGGGAGGATTCGGGTCGTTGTATCCAGTGCTTAAAACAATGGAAGAATCCGGGCAAATTAGACGTGGGCATTTCGTTGCCGGGTTGTCCGGAGCGCAGTTTGCGTTGCCGGCTGCTGTGGAATTGTTGCGGATCAGCCGTGACGACAGCCAAGACAAAGTGGTGGTGTTGTCGCTCGTCGATCCAGCAAACCCGTACGGGGTGTTGTTCCCCTGGCCAATCTCAGCGGAGGGCACACCACACACCATTCGCCGAATGTCAGGGTCGCTCGTCGCCCTCTGTCAGGGTCGACCGCTTTTTGTTCTTGAAAAAAGCGGCGAAAGACTAGTGATATTTGGCTCTCCAGGCGAATTTTCCGAACAAATCGTTCTCGGCCTTCGGCAAGCCGCAAATATTCATCCCAAGAAAGCTCTCCAAATCAAAACCATCAACGGAATGAGAGCCCGGACAAGCTCTTTCGTGAAAGAACTGAAACAGCAGGGCATCCGCACCGATCATCAAGGAGTGGTAGTCGACGTGGTTTCGTTTTCACGCGCTATTGAGAAGTGACTCAAAAAATAAAGTGCCAGAAAAAGGAAAAGGAGAGCTTCTTGTGGAAGCTCTCCTTTGAAGTAGGTTTTGCAGCCCTTAATCGGACTGGCGATGATTAAGCGGTTTGCGAGCAGGGGGTGTGCCACTAATGGCACAAAAGGGCTGTGGGGATGACACCTTGCTGCTGACTTTGTTTCCATTGTCTTGTGCCGCCGTCGGTGGGATACCACGCGGACACCCGAGCCAGCACGCCCGGCAGAAACTCTTCGCTGATTGGCGTCACACTCAACGAAGAGTCGTTATGAATTCGGGGGGTCTACGAAATTTAGTCGACCCCAACATAAACAACGATACTGCTGCTGTTTACGATCCGCAGGTTGCGTTACTGCTGCAACCCGGTAGCAACGATTACAAACGCCACGATACTGCTGTGAGTCGTTTGTGTCAAGCACTACGTTTCTTTTAGTAAGCAGAATGTGTGCCAACTTTTGTATGTCGAAAACGCTTGGCTTTTGCATATCCCAAACCCGTGTTTCATTCTCAAATTGAGACAGTCCCGATTGATTCATCTCAAAGCCTCAAAAAACATGGCTCTTCTCAAATTGAGACAAGTTTCAATTTGAGCCAACCTAGCTAGAAATGGATACCAACCGAGAAACGAGCATTGAATGGTGCTCCGGAAATGATCTGCAAAACCGGCAATTGGCTAGGTTCACCATCGCGGTCCCAAAAACTTGCGAAGTGATACTCGCCTTCTCTTTGGCGTTTGTTCAGCAAATTTTCTACCGCCACAGAGAGACGTAGCCAGTTCCAACGCCACCCGACGGTCCCCTGCAATTCGTACAACGCCGCCCCCGTAGCACCATGCGGCAAGTCTCGAGGCGCAATCGACAGAAAATGAAACCCTGCCGACCAGCCTGATTCATGGGTAAAGAGTGCGTGTGCACCGGAAACCAACCAGGGTGCCAACGGAACTGGGTTATTGGATTCAACAAACCGCGCGTTTACGTAAGTCAGGTCTCCGGACAGTTTTAGCCACGGCCACGGAAAGACGTCGATCCCCACCTCCGCACCAACCCGCCTGGTCGCGTTGTACGACAAGTTCAGACCGGATACGTGATCAAAAATCGACTCATTGCCAATCCAGGTACCAAATCCGGACGCCCGAATCAGCACTTCGGCGGCCGGCTGTAACAAAAACCCCAACTCGACCGCATCAGAGACCGTCATCGCAGGCCCGGTATCGGGCACTTGTTCCTCGTCAATTGTGGTCGGTTTTTGACGAATCTTCGCAAATGCACGCGCTTCCGGCGGGCGAAAACCCCGACCATAAGCAAAAGTAATCAGTAACTCGGGAGCAGCGCGCCAATTGATCGAAAATCGGGGAGACACAACCCACAACGGGTCACCCGTATTCTCTGCTCCCGAAAGATGATCCGCCAGTGAGACCCACACGAGATCCAAACGAGCACCCACGTCAATTCGTAACTCGCTAACCGGATCAAAAGACAAACCCAGACCCAAAAATGGGTGCAACTGAACAATGTCATTGTTCTGTGCTGTGCTCCAGACCAACCCAGACGTTTCCACGTTGTGTTGGCGTTGTCGGATGACGTCTCCGGACACACCCGCAAGTGCCTGTACGTCCATCCATGGCCGCGCGGCCCAATCCACCCGTGTCGACATACCGAACGACCACGCTCTTTGGTTTTGTTGGCGTGCATCGCCCAAATCGGGTTCAATCAGAAATCCCGTAAAATTTTCCACAACGTCCAAATCGCGGAATCCGGAAAATACTGTTGAATATGTGCTGATTTCGTCATTTTCAAACGTGTGAGACAGCGAAACGATTGTACGCGCCGACGAACCATGCCACCAGTCATCGTAGCTGTCGTGAAAGTCGATCTTTCCCGATTCCACATCGTCGGCCCGAACAGCACCGGGGAGTTCAAACCGACTGACCCCCACCAGCAAAGTAAGATCGAGCTTGCCATATGTTTCCGAATCAAAAAAAACAGAGCGACCGGCAACGGAGGTTCTCAGCACCTCGCGGTTTTCACCATAACCCGAGTCAAATGTTGCGTCTGCAACCAAGAAGGAGTCACCCGTACCGTGCTCTGGACTATACCCAAGAAATATTCTGTGCCGATTTGTGGTACCGGATGTCCACTGAACACGCCAACCAAGGTCTGCAACCGGCACACCGAGGCGATACGCGGCGGAACCAGCCATGACAAAGGCTCCTTGGTCCAGCGAAAACGGTCCTTTGGTCACCTCGACAGTGCGAATCACTTCGGGAGGCAACATAGTCAAGTCGATGTATCCTTGTCCGTGGATGTTGGACCATTCGTTGATGGGAACTCCGTCGATAGTGATCGCAAGGTCGGTGCCGTGAACGGCATCAAATCCCCGTAAAAAAAACTGTTGGCCCTTCCCTTCGCTGCCATGTTGGATCAACGTGAGTCCCGGGACAATTCCCAACACGTCTTCGGCCGTTCTCACCGGTACAGACTGGACATCACGCGCGGTCAGTGACGTGGTGGAGGCAAACTGGGCATTGGAAGCGTGCCCCGCGATCACAACACGAAAATCCTCGTCGTCCAACCGCTTGATTTCAACGGAGATGGGATCGGCACCGTCGCGCACATCCACGTCGAGTTGAAGGGGAAGAATGTCCTTCCCCAGTAACTTAACGCGACGTCGCCCTTCCGGGACTTGCGGCACCAGAAAACACCCGTCTTTATCGGTTAAAACGATTTGCGGTAACTCATCAACCGTTACGTGAACCCCTTCCAAAGCAATGTTGTTGCCATTTTGAGTCAAACAACCGATGAGGTCGGCTGTGCCCGGTGGGTGAGCACGGACGTGATGTAAACAAAAAATCCACAACAGCACCGACAAAGCGCCGGTGTGCACGCCGACGAACCACGGGAATGAGCGTCGTTTACCGGCAACGCCGGACTTGCCCCAAATCACCTAAGAAATCCTCTGAGCTTGTGAAAAAATAGCTGAACGAACTTGGACGGATGCTTTTGCCCCCGCTGCCCAGAAAAAAACCTGCGCAATATTCCCGATATTACTCGGTTTTCTTCC
>JABWCM010000416.1 GCA_013360285.1 Myxococcales bacterium | reverse complement strand
TGAGGAATATCGGGAATATTCCGCAAGGACGGGACTGGACAAGGCAGCCTAAATTAGCCGAACAGGATTCACTCATCTATTTCCGCTGACCCTCTCTGCACCTGGTGACTTAGCACCTCTGCAGAGGAAGAAGCTACTTCATTTTTGTACCGCGTTCCTTTAGTACCGTCCACACAGTAAATGTGCGGCGTTGAGTTTTCGACAAGTGTGTTGGGCTACCAATAAGGTTTTCCAAACGACCGCCATAGCGTTTTCTGTTTTTTTGTAACGCTTGGCGACATCCCTTCAAAACTGAGTGATGAGAGCAGGTGCCTGTGCCAGGGGGTAATTTTCGGTCCAGTAAGATAACCGGCAATGGCCGACGCACCCAGGTTGGCTGCGACACTACATAACCGTTGTTCTAGCCGATCCACCTATGTCTGCTAAACTATTGTTGCAATTGACTTTCGGGGCTCTTCCGATATCATCCCGGTTGTCGGTGTATGTGTAAACAACAACCGGAAACAACACAGAAGGCCGAAAACGACTTCTATTGGGTTGCCGAGGAATATGAATGAGTGAAAGCAGCGAAACCAAGAGAAAAATGTTGTCGATTGAGCAGATCGACAGAGGCATCGAGGAAGTCGGGATGTTGGCTCAACAACATGGGGTCACAGTGTTGTTGATTGGGGGAGTGGCCATGCAACATTATGGCAGCGACCGCTTTACTGCGGATCTGGACTTCGCCGCGTCGGGGGTTCTGCCGGGTTTGGTGCCGGAGCATCCGTTGGTCTTTGGCGGATACCAAAGCCACACCCCTGGTGGTATCCCAGTGGATTGGATCCTGCGTTCCGACGATTATGCGGCGGTATTTACGGAAGCGTTGGAGCATCCGCAGTGGGTCCCGGGTCTTGCCGTGCCGCTGGTGCGGCCGGAATATCTGGTGGTGATGAAGATGGTTGCTCGCCGCCGAAAGGACGAATTGGACCTTGAAACCCTTCTGGAGTTGGGCGTGGTGGATACGGGCAAGGCTTTGGAAGTGACCAAGAGGTTGCTCGGAGCGTATGCGGCAGATGATTTGCGGCGGCATATCGAACTTGCTGAGTGGAACCGCGACCGCGAGGGGAAACGTTAGAGGGTGTTTGAGAAAATTTTGTTCCATTGCGATAAGCTGGTCAGTGTTCAATGGCGCCTCCGTGCGTCATGGTTCCTTTTGCAGCACCAAGACTCTGAAACCCTGAAATCGCCGCACACCCCCCATCAGAATCCGTGCGTCATGGTTCCTTTTGCAGTACCAAGACTAACATAAGGCGCCATTGAACATCCAGACTGGATCCGCATGATCCGTCCGATAAGTGAAGCCCATGAGTAAGCCCTTCGAGGAAATCCTCGCACCCAACCCGGAAGGAAAAAGGCCGTGAAGCTGCTGGAGAAGTTCTTTACAGAAGACCCGAAATGGCACGAAAAGATCGGCGACATCCATGCCTTGCTCGAACGTGTCAAGATCAGCGAGGAGCAATCCAGCGATGTGCTACATCTGCGCAAGATCAATCGCATCCTCTCGATTCACGCATCCACCGCCTCCCTGTAAATGTCCCTGTAAATGTCCCTGTAAACGAAGTCTCGGACAAAATTCTGATGATGGTGCGGGTCAATCCCAAAACGACGGCCCAGAAGGTGGCGCTCGCATTGGGCGTCACCGACAAGACCATCAAGCGCCATCTCAAAGTTCTCCGTGAACAGGGTCGGCTGAAACGTGTCGGTTCCGACAAGGTCGGCCACTGGGAAGTCATAGAGCGTGTTCAAAATGGGAAATCTTATTAATCCGGGCGCCCTGGTGGGGTGGAGGAACCCGCGTCTTCCTGATTGTGGTTACCCGCTGCGCCTTGTACCTGGCTCGCCGACAGCAGATCGCCAACAACAGATCATTCTCCCCGCGGGGCGTTTGGAACGGTTACCAATTTAGTCTTGACTCCGGCGCCCACTTTGCGCCAAGTTACCCATCCTCAACCGGTCCTTTGCCACCATGGCAACGTTTCGCACATTCAAAGTCGTAGTCATCATCACCAAGTCAGGAGAATACAATGCCCTCGCCCTCCAAAAGCGGCGTTCAATTTGGCGGCCGCCGCTACTATGCGGTTGCTCTCAGCGACTTCCCCAACACGGGATTTTCGTTCACCTGTTGGGTCCGCAACAACGGATCGGGACCGGTCGCGTTTATCGGCAGTCGTGACCAGGGAGCAACCGTCGACGCGACCACCACCACATTTGCCATTCGGCTAAACGGCGGCGCCGTTGAGGTCGATGTGCTCAGTGACCAACTCTCCGCAGCAGCACCCGCGTTGATGGACAATGACAGTCACCATATCGCCGTGACATTTACGCAACCGACCGGGTCGGCGACCGCGCAGGTCACAGTTTACGTCGATGCCCAGCAGGTCGGTGCCAAGACGTTATCGATGTTACCCGACGGCGGCCTCGTGCGGATGTTGCAAACGTCGAACCCGCTGATGCTTGGCGCCGAACCCGCAGATCCCGCCGGTGACGATCCCAATGTGCCGCGTAATCTCCTGGCGTCCCCGCTGACCGA
>JABWCM010000182.1 GCA_013360285.1 Myxococcales bacterium | reverse complement strand
TCCTTGCGGAATATTCCCGATATTCCTCAGTCCGGTCCCGGCCAATTCAGCGCTAAATTAGCTCGACCAGGGTCACTTCCTTATTTCCGCTGACCCTCAGAGAGGCTGTGAAAAAATAGCTACGCGCCCTGGTGCCGGCGACTTTTGGCCGACTTGGCTCCGAAAAACCCTGCGCCATATTCCCGATATGACTCGGGTTTTTCGAATCCAATTCGACGCAAAATTCGCAGCCCCAAAACGCGACCATATTTTTTCACAAACTCAGAAGTTTTTTCACAACTTCATAGCATGGAGGCCCTGGATGAAGATTCTTCGTTCAATGATGGTACCGGGGACGGTGATGACCAGAACCCTCGGGTGGTTCGTTCTCCTCATTCTCCTGACGCTGCCGGGAGGCTGCTCAGAGAATCGTTGCCCACCGGGCCAAGTGGCAATCGGTATCGAAGCCGACGGCCGGACACCCATCTGCTCGCCGTGGAGCGAACTCCCCGGATTTTGTCAATCGTGTTCCGACGCTCACGTTGTCGCCGAGGACTCCGGCGGCAGCACTGGTGATGCGGGAAGTGATGTTCCGCAAAGACCGGCCGGTTCCGACGCTCACGTTGTCGCCGAGGACAACGACAGCAGCGCGGGCGATGCGGGAGGTGAGACGCCGCAAAGGGCCGCAGTGTTGGATCCGTGCCGCGGGAAAGCTGTGTGGGTCGAGCAGCCGATCACAAATCCGAGCGGCATCGACGCGAGCTGGCTGATGGACGTTCAGGTATTCTCGCCGGTTCAGGCGGTGGCCGTCGGGTGGGACGGGACCATCGCGACATGGGACGGAAAAACCTGGGAGCTGAGTTCTACGGGAACAGGGGATGACCTGGAAGGGGTGTGGGGAACGTCGTCGACTGCCTTGTGGGCGGTCAGTTGGTTCTCGACGATTCTCTCGTTCGGACCCGATGGTTGGGCCACTTCCGCCGCGAATACCTTGAACCCAATGTACGACATTCGGGGAACGAGCGGCACGTCAATCTGGGCTGTCGGTCTCAATGCGACCATCCTCCGCTTCGACGGCACGGTGTGGAGTTTCCTTCCAGCGTCGCCCAAGGTCAATCCCCTGTTGGATTGGGTCGCGGTCTGGCCGCTGGACGAGACGCATGTCTGGGTGGCGGGTTGGGAGCACGACGTCGGCTCCGTCATCGCCCTCTGGGATGGCCAGTCGTTATCTCCAAAGCTGGAGCAGGGTCCCGGTGGCTACGAATGGTGGACATCGCTCTGGGCTGCCGATGCCGATGCAGAGTACATCTTCGCCGCAGCAGCGAGCGGCGCGGTGTACCGTTCCGATTCTGCCGGCGACACCTGGGCTCCCATGGTCAGCGCAACGAAGAGCCGAATATGGGACATATGGGGGGCCGACGCCGATCTCGTCTGGGCGGGGACGGAGTCCGGCGAGATCACACTTTGGGATGGGCACAAATGGAGTCTCGACGGCAACGTGGGCGAGTGGATCAGCGCCATAGCCGGGGCAGGGCCGGAGCTTGTCATTGCGGTCGGCGGCCGCTGGGAAGATGCAACTTCCGGCTACGTGCCACTTATATGGCGCCGAGTCTGCTCCGAACCGGGCGAGTAGCGGCTGCCGCGACATGCGCGGCACCTGTTCTAGTCTGGGAAAAACTATAGTGGACCCCGCTTTTTGGACATTAAATTAAGGTTGAAATACAAGAGTACGGTGTCGAGTACGAAGGAGCGGTCCACCAGTGACCAAGATCGAAAGATGTTCAGTAGTCAATTGAAGGCCAAGGTCGCGCTTGAGGCGATTCGTTGGGTGAGGACAGCTAATGAGGTTGTGAAAAAATAGCTACGCGCCCTGGTGCCCGTGACTTTGGGCCGACTTGGCTCCGAAAAACCCTGCGCCATATTCCCGATATGACTTGGGTTTTTCGAGTCCAATTCGGCGCAAACTTCCCGCCTTCGAGGTCGTCCCCACATATCTTCACAGCCTGTCGGCACTTCGCACGTAGTCCGTTTGCCTTCCGGGTCTATTCTAACATTGCAGCGACGAAACAACGACCACCGACAGGATCGTCATTGTGCGGGCGGAAGGCGGAAAGCATGCAGGTTTCGGGCGCCCCTTATCGTGGTTGGCACCATTGCAGCGGCTGCGCTCAGCGAATGGCCGATCAATCAAACAAGGGCAAATCTTCCGCGGTGAGTGGATACTTTGCGCCCAGCGGGGACGGATCCAAGAACTCGCGAATTCTCAGCGCTTTATGCACATGTTCGGGGGTGATTCGGACTCCTTTTTCCGACAACTTAAGCGTTTTGGGGTCGATGTTCAACGGCTTAAATTGGCTGTCGGTCCCCCCGATAACACGATTCCCCTCCAGGTTCATTCCCATCACAATCATGGAAGTGATCGACCAGTGATCCTTACCTTTGCCCGCATTGTACCACGGCGTCCGACCAAAATCCGACCCGATCAGCACACCCAACCTGTCGGCGATCCCCGCCGTGGCGGCCAACTCCCACAGATAGTCCACGCCGGCCAACAATTTCTGCAACCTCGGATAATGCGACTCATCATGATTTCCATGGGTATCAAATCCCCCCAACGTCAGGTTTGCCGCTACCGACAATCCTGACGCAAACGCCGCGACCGCAACTTCGGCCTGGCGCTTCAGTAAATTGTCCGAGTTGTCCAAACTCGGCGGAAGATAAGTCATCAACGATTCGAGCGGCGTATCCCCCAATCGGGCAACCGACAACATGGATTGGCTGTGCAACGCCTTCGGCAGACCTTGCTTTTCCTGCAATCGCGCCAAACGTGCATCTCTGGCCGACTTCATCTGTTCAAACACCTCCGGATGCTGAAACCAGGCCGCTGGGTCGTTTACGTCGGAGCGGTTCGGGTACGCCAGTTTCGCCAAAACGTCGGGATTGCCGACACGCGTGGGCGCGACCAAACCCGCAGTATAATCGTACCCCCCATTCGTCACGAACGACATCGGATATGAAGGAGCCGCAACCGCCGCATAAAGGGCCGAAAACGACGGATACCCTTCGGTCAACTTGCCGCTCCACGTGTTCCGCGTGCCCGCATCGTGACTGTTCGTCGCACAATCGACTCCGTTGAACACAACCAACTGGTTCGCGTATTTTTCAAAAAACTCCTTGTGGCCAGGAATCGGCGCGAGCTGAAACGCACCAACCGTGACGATTTCGTCGGTGAAATAAAGATTGATTGGATTTTCCACGCTTTCGTTCTGGCGACCCTTGGGGTCACACAAGGCGGTGGGATCCCAGCCTCCCGCGGCATGCACCATCACCCACAACCGCGGTGTGTCCCACGGACCGGTCGACGGAGCGGCTCCGACCCGGCGCGGAAGAGCCAACGTCATTCCCGTGGCAGACATCCATTTGAGAAAACTTCTGCGATTCATGCTTTGGCCTCACATCAACAAATGCACCACGGTTCGCCCAGCCCACCTTCGAGCCACATCATTCAAACAAATACCGGTAGTCGGACAACAAATAGGACACGACCGCCATCCATGCGCGCACGGTATAGTTCGCATCCTCTACAATCTTGTTTTGGGTCATCAGTTCCTCCCCCGTCCAAAAATCCGTCGTGGACTGGCACTTCGATCGCAGATTGATGCCTTCGTCCCCTGCGGCGACCCGCGATTTTCCGGATTTCCACACCGCATAAAACAACGCAACCGTCGCATCGAGTTCGGGGTCGTCCATTTCCAGCGTTTCCCCAAGGAGCCGCTCGTGAAGATAACGAATGTTCTCCCGAATTAGCTCCTGCGCTTGCGGAATCGAAAAGCCGTTGGCGTCCTCCGGCTCCATCGTACGTTCCACCTTTGGAAACAGAATCCGCTGGGACTTCGCCTTGGAAAAATCCCGCGGCACCGCCTTGCAGGACATCTCCTGAGCCATTCGCTCCGCTACAGCCACCATAAAGCCATTCGGTTCCGTCAAACGCGCGGTGATTTGGTCGGAATCGATACCGCCATAAAAGATCCGGTAGTTGCTCGTACTTAGCAAATAGTCGGACGACGTGGGTTTGTCCCGCCACGGATACCCCAGCGTTCCCACAATTTTCCGGTTGAGTTGTTCCGGCGTCAGAATTCGCCCTGTCCCCGCATTGGCCAACTCCACGTCCCGCACCCATGTTTTGGTCAGCTCGGCATTGTCGGCCCGAAACCACGGCGACATCACTACCCCCACAACCGCGTCCTTAAAGTTTCGGCCACCCTTTGTAAATTCCGCAGCAATCCCCTGCAAGTCGGCATGTTGTACGTCGTAGGCCAACATTCGGGCGTCGAATTCTTCCGCGGATTGAATCGAATCGTCGCTGGGGCTGGGCGCCCGAATGGGTTCGTCCCCAGTCAACATGTGGAACGCAAGGCGAACGGCCGCCGTTGCAAACCGCGGCTCTTCCGAAATGCGCGCGGCCAACCATGCCAGACTCTGGTTATATTGGTCGGCCGGAATTTTTTCGTCGCCGAATCCCGGCGGCAACATATCCGCGAACCAACCGTTCTCCGGTGGTAGATAACGCCCCGTCGCCGTCCAGTTTTGGAACGCACCCGCCACCGGATCAAGGACCTCGTGGCAAATGGTGCAGGCCGGATTAAACATCGTGGGGTTATGCTCCACGATGCTGGTGGGGTCGATGGGTTGCTCGGCCAACGCAAGAATGTCGGTGGCCAAAAACAAATCCCAAACCAGGCGTGATCGGTGGCGATTTCGATTGGTGTCCGTCGTAGGGAAACGGTTCAGCACCATCACCGATGTAAGGATTCCGGCGTGCGGAATCGACTTCAACTTGACCTCGGTCCAAAAAGTGTCGTCTTCGGGATTTGTAAATACATTGGGGTCGAACACCCCATAGCTGTGGGCGGTCAAGGAGTTGGCAACCGTGTAATCCGCCGTGATAATCTCATCAAAGGGCCGATCATTGCGGACCACGTGTTCCACGAGCCGCAACGCCTCTCGCGCTATGGCCGCGTTAGCCTTTGACGCGCCCAACGCACGCACCGCTTCCGATACGGGATATGCCTCGTCTTTCCACCATTTGCGATTGGGATAATCCGCCGAATTCAGCAAGTTGGCAGCGTCTTCTCCACTCGCATAGCGGTCGGTCAGCAACCGGTCGTTGAGCACGTCCCGCAGCCTTTCGTAAAACGCATCTTCCTTTAAAAGTGCGGCCAATCGTTCCGGCAGGCCCGCATCCCCCTGCTTTTCCAGAAACTCGACTTCAAAAGCGGTCGGAAGCCGTCCGGTGAGCGACAAAGCGGCCTTTCGAAACGTGGCATTCGCGTCCAAAAAAGTGACACCATTCCAGAAATCATCGAACCCAGTCACTTCTTCACACTCTACCGGCGAATCGAAACGGTCGAGCAGTTCCACAAGCGCACGATATTCCGGTCCGCCCACTTCTATTTGTTTCTCTCCGCCATGATTCATCTGGCCGGTCGGTTTCAACAATAAGATGGACGTTCCTTGGTAGTCGTATTGGGCAACGTCGCGCACGGTTTCCAAGTTGACCGAAAGGTAGTTGGGCCAGGTGGGGTCCCGCAGGACCAGTTTGGACGCGTGTGCGGCTCCTTGCGCGTTGTGGCAGGCGAAGCAGACCTTGCCCATCCACGCATTCCACACCTTGTTCGTAAAAAACTTGAGCGTGGATTCACATTCTTCAGCATCCGTGTCAACCCCATCGGGGGGCACAACCTGTCCAGTATCGGATTCCGCCATATCCCACGACGAATTCGTATCCTGTTGGGGGACAGCCGCCCCTTGATCGGCTCCGGCGTCAAAAGGCATGCCGCCCTGTCCGTCAGCCACCGATTCGATTGTGTCTTTTGTTTTGCCGGGATCTATGTCCGCTGGTTCCCCACCGCAGGCCGCCACCACCGTCGCCCCCACGGAAAAAAACACAACCAACCAACGCCATCGCAACATCGAGTACCTCTACTTCACAAACACAGCGGCGCAGTTGCCGCTGTGCCATGCTGAGGCGCATTCAGCCAAGTGTCAAGGAACCTCTCCAAAACGCGATATGTGGGCTGGGTTTGGTTGTAACCGGTTAACGACAATATACGAATATCACTGTACATAACGTGGTTGTAGCCGCTTGAGGAATGGTCTAGTACAACCCTCCAAAAATGCCTCCTCAGTTTCCGTTGCTCATCCCGGTGAGCCCGGAGTATTCCCTATTTGCCAGGCCCGCGTTCCCGCTGAGCCGCAACGTTTGCCGCCAATTCCGAAAGCCCCGAAGGGGCATAGCCTGCCAGCCCAGGGCAACGCCCTGGGTTCTTGGCGCACCCCATTCGCGTTCTGAAAGAACGCCGCAAAATGTGGCCATCATCGCCGATGCACGCTATGCGGCTTTCCTTCAGAACGCCTCGAACCGAGCAAACCTGTTACCCAGGGTTACACCCTGGGCTGGTAAAAAATGCCCCGTTGGGGCATTTTTCGGTTCCGAGCCTCCGAACATGCGGAGCCAGAAACGGCCCGAACGAGGGGCCCGAAGCCCCGAAGGGGCGCCGCATACCAGCCCAGGGCAACGCCCTGGGTTCTTGGCGCACATCCTCTCAGCGTTCTGAAGGAACGCCGCATCGTTGCCCGAGCGGGGGCCGCCGGTCTTGGCGCCTCGCCCCTCGGAGGCCATCTCGGTCCGCACCGTCTTCAACCCCGGTTCGTGGCCCGCGGCCCGCCCATCGCCCCCTTGACACGGACCGTTTCCCCAGCGAAGCTCGGCCCTGGAGGGCAGTATGGTTCATGAGGTCCAGCTTCAGATTTTCCTTTCCACCGTTACCGCTGAATTCGGCGCACACCGGCGGACGCTCAAGCAGGCGCTCAGCCTGCCGGCCGTCAAGGTGCAGGAACAGCAGGATTAAAACAGCCTCAAGAGAAAAAATCGCAGCCCGTGTTTTTGGATCATTTCGGTATAACCGAACCAGTAACAGTCCTTGAATGATAAGGAGTGTCACGATGTGAAGGTGTCGAAGTTTTGGCGCCTTTCAGCCAAACGACGGGGCGCGCAAGATGAGACCGACCGCGCCTCTTGGCAAGGGACGCCGTCTCATTGTACATTTGACGTGGCCGGTGGGTCATTGCCTTGGCGTCGCCGGGCGCCTCGACGACCGCGATGGCCAAGGAAAACCCAAGGACGGGGCCGAAGAAGCCAACGGCGGGTTCCAAATGACGTACCCGTCGAACCTCTGGACGGATACTTCGGTTCCATTCTGGTCCATGCCCGAGAACATGGATCATCCGACCCAGAAACCGGTGAAGCTCATCGCCAAACTCATGCTGGTCAGTTCCAAACCCGACGCGCTCGTGCTCGACCCGTTCCTGGACTCGGGAACGCCGTCGATCGTCGCGAAGAAACTCGGCCACCGGTTTGTCGGCATCGAACGAGAGGAAACATATTGCCTTCTGACCGAGCGGCGACTGGAAGTGGCCGACGCCGAACCGTCGATTCAGGGGTACGCGGGCGGTTGTTTCTGGGACCGGAATACGCTTACATATCAAGGACGGCCAAAGGCCAACAAGGGAGACGACGGGCCGGCGCAGGCCGGGTTCTTCGAGGACAAATCAGGCCGCGCCATGCGCAATTGTGCTTGTCCCTCGAAATAGGCTTTGACACAAAAGCTGAACAAGAGTATAGCGTGACCATGGGACGAAAGACGACAAACGACGGAAAAGCTCACAAGTTCGGTGGTGATTGGACCACCACCAAACTCAAAGTGCTCGAGCGCTACCTCAAGGAGTATACGACCGCGCTCAAGAACACGAATTTCCGCAAGGGCTACATCGATGCCTTCGCGGGCACCGGTTACCGTGACCCCGGCCGCGACGACAGCGAGGACCAGAATATCCTGTTTCCGGATTTGGCCATGGATGAGCCCCAGAGGTTGCTCGATGGATCTGCACGGATCGCCCTGAAGACCGAGCCCCGTTTCGACAAATACATCTTCATCGAACGCAGCGAGAGCCGCTGTGCCGCGCTGGATGGCCTCAAGAGGGAGTTCCCTGACAAGGCCGCAGACATGGAGGTGCGACTGGGTGACGCCAATCGAGAGATCCAGAACCTGTGCAACAAAAACTGGAGGTCGAATCGGGCCGTGCTCTTCCTTGATCCCTATGGTATGCAGGTAGACTGGGCGACCATTGAAGCGGTCGCCAGGACCAAAGCGATCGATCTGTGGTTGCTCTTTCCGTTGGGCATGGGGGTCAACCGTCTGCTGAAGAGGACCGGGGAAATTCCCGAGAGCTGGCGCGCCCGGCTCGACACGCTACTGGGAACCAAGGATTGGTACGATGAGTTCTACAACGTCCGTGTCGAGTCGGATCTTTTCGGCAACGAGATGAGGCGCATCGAGAAGGCAACCCTGGAGACCATCGGTCGTTACTTCAACCGCCGGTTGAAAAGCGTGTTCGCCGGCGTCGTTGAGGAGCCTGGCGTTCTCAAGAACAAGGCGAACTGCCCGCTCTACTTACTCTGCTTCGCGGTCGGAAACAAGGGTGGCAAGGACATTGCCCTTCGGATCGCGGACCACATACTGAACGGAGTGCGCTGATGGCTCAGCGATCCGCGATCGAGTGGACCGAGTCCACCTGGAATCCCGTCACCGGCTGCGTCAAGGTGAGCCCCGGCTGTAAACACTGCTACGCCGAGCGTATGGCGGAACGACTTCAAGCGATGGGGCAGCCGAACTACATGAACGGCTTCGATGTTACCCTGCAACCCCACATGCTCGAACTGCCGCTCGCCTGGAAGAAGCCGCAGACCGTCTTCGTGAACTCGATGAGCGACCTGTTTCATAAGGACGTGCCGTTCGAGTACATCCGACGTGTCTTCGACGTGATGCAACGAGCGCACTGGCATCGTTTTCAGGTGCTCACCAAGCGGGCCGAGCGCCTGGCCGAACTGAGCCCCGACCTCGAGTGGTCACCCAACATTTGGATGGGCGTCAGCGTGGAGACCGACAAGTACCGCACACGCATCGACGAATTGCGCTCGACCGACGCGCAGACCAAGTTCCTTTCGCTCGAGCCATTGCTTGGGCCACTCCCCGACCTCGACCTCGACGGGATCGGTTGGGTGATCGTAGGCGGCGAGTCGGGGCCGGGGTCGCGCCCCATTGAACCGACGTGGGTTACCGATATCCGCGATCAATGCAACCGGGCCGGTGTGCCTTTCTTCTTCAAACAATGGGGTGGCACAAACAAGAAGAAGGCCGGCCGCATCCTCGAAGGCCGGACCTGGGACCAAATGCCAGTCGGACCAGGTCCGGCCGGTGTGCGCGGCCGTCTGGGAACTTCGGCATCGTCGGAGGCCGCCCTGTGACCCGTGCTTTCACCTGGTCACTCGGGTCGCAACCGTGTCGACGGAATAACGTCCTGACGCCAATGCCGGTCACTTAAGCGCAAATCGCTGTTTCGCAACGCTTTTTGCAGCCACGGACGGGTTGCCCGAATGCCGCTCTCGGTCCACAACCAAGGAAGTTCCGGCGCGCCAACCTTGGCGGTCGTAGCCGCAGTCTGCGGTGAAAAGCCCCTCACTTACACCCCGCAGCGACGGCGCTGAGTTTCACCGCAAACACGAACCGTTGGTCCGGGTGTTCGGTTAAGCTCCATAGGTTGTCCGAACTCGGGGCGTAGTGGAGGTCTTCCGGGCCGTAGGGCCAGGTTCTTTTGGCCAGGGTTTGGGTTGGTTTGGCTATGTACAGGCCCAACACGTTGCCGCTGCACGACAAAAAATACTGGTCCTTCCACGACAGGGCGCCCTGCATGTTATCTATCCCCGGGAAGGCCGCTTCGGCGGCCTGCACTCGGCCGTCCACTTGTTTCAATAGCCCCGTTTGGGGGTCCAGCGGCCAGCGCACTACCCGGCCGGCGATGCTGTCCGCCGAATATTCACCCGATACCAGAGATATCGGGGTCGTCGATCGGTCCAGCGCTACGTAGGAAAACCTCGTGCAGCACGAGCCCGAACACAACTTGTACCTGCCCACCTGCGGCACCACGTAGCGGTAGTTAAATGCGTGGTAACCTTCCGTCGCCGATACCTTGCCGATCCACTCGTTGTTCCCCGTGTGCACTTCCAGAATCCGCCCCATGTCGAACACCCGAAACCCATTCGCCGTATCCGCCACGTACAACCAATCCCCCACCCAGGCGATCCCCCCCGCGTGCACCGGAATGGGTTTGAAGTCCGGCGTCGTACCGTTCATGTACGGCTCTACCAACAAAACCAGGCGATACTGGATGTTCGCCATGTCCGTCACATCGGTGATCGCCAGCCGCACCCCCTTGTTGCTCGCCGTCCCCTCGACGTCCGGTTTGTGGTACCAACTCACGACCACCACCTTGTGCTCCTTGTAACTGCCGGCTGCATAGGCATCCGCCGTGCCCGTAATCCCCTGCGGATACCAATATGCCACCCGGTTGTCCCCCGAATTCCACGTAAAACCCGTATGAAAACACTCGACCCCCGATACGCTGCTCACCTTGGTCGCCGTACGATTCAGGTTCGCCAACACCGTATCCAGCGATACCGGCTTTATACTCGGTTGGGCCGCCAATTCGTCGAGGATCGTGCCCTTTGCCGCCCACGTATTCTCATCGAACAACCGAAATCCCCCCGCTTCCGTCATCGTCAACTTCCCCTTCGTCGGCCCCCCACTGCCCCCCATTTGGTTGCATTCCGGCGGAGCCTGCGGGCACGCCGGAAACACTGTCGATTGGCACCCCGCCTTCGGGTCGCAGGTTTCTTTGCCGTTGCAAACGTTTCCGTCATCGCAAGAAAGCGGAGAGCCGGGGACGCAGCCCGTTTTGGGGTCGCAGGTTTCTTCTCCGTTGCACACATTTCCGTCATCGCAGGGCATTGCGCAGCCGCCGCCATCGGGGCCGTCGGTATCGTTGACGATGTCCGGCGCCGAACCCCCATCGTCCACGGCGCCCCCGTCGTCCTCTACGCCATCCCCATCCTCGTCCCCATCCTCGTCCCCATCGGTTATGCCATCACCATATCCGTCATCCCCACCGCCGGATCCATCCGGCGTGACCGTATCCGCTGTCGCCCCATCGTCGGTTTCCCCGGAGTCCCCGGAAAAACCCCGATCGTCCACTCCAACATCCATGGCGACGACTTCATCTTGGGGCAGCAAATCGACATTGGACCCGATTTCGGCACCACTCTCCTGCGCACTCGGCGAATCGCCGGTCGCCGTGTCGACGGGGTACGAGGTGGAACTACCGCCGCAAGCGTACATCCACAGCGTCGCGCCCAGGATCCCCATCCCCACCACGATGATCGATTTGATTCCGATTTTCCAAACCATAACACCTACCTTCCTTAGATATTTTATAGCAGTTCGTAAAGTGGTTGGCACATACTTTGCCGACCGGATGGAAAATTCACCAATCTGACGGATTCTCTCTTTTTACGGCAATGACATCGTGTGTCGTTTTGGAGTAAACTTTCTCAAACTGGGGGTGTTGGGATTTCGATTTGTCGATGAAGGATAGTTACGTCATGGTTGGAAGAAGATCGGTTTGGTACGGTGTTGTGATTGGTTTGGCGATCCTCGGTATGTTACCCGCCTGCGGCGGAGACGGCGAAAACTCCGGCGGCGGCAGCTCTCAAACCGATGCCGCCAATTTAGACTTATCCAATATCGGCAACTCCGATCTGGTTTTGTCGGACACATCTGCGGCAACAGATTCTACCGACTCCAGTTCCAAAAATGACGTGCCGGACAGTGCGTCGCCGGATCTCAACAGCGAAATGGACGTCGCCACAACCGACTCGGCAGTGACCCTAGATGTCGACCTTCCCGATGTGGACGAATCCACAGATGGCTCCATCGCCGAACCCCACTTGGACATCGCAACGACCGATGATGTATCCGAACCGGCCGATGTAGCCGTTGTGCCGGACAGCGAAAACGATATCGGCCAACCGGTTGCTTGGCCGGTGATCAATGAAATCGTGTGCTCTCCTGTTTCCGGTGAAGATTGGATCGAATTGTTTATTTTGGGAACCGGATCGGTGTTGTTGTCGGATTACACCCTGGTAGACGCGGGCATCGACCACATACCCGCAGCTTTGCCGGCAATCACCGTCAACGCCGGCGATTACGTTGTTGTTTGGGCTATGGACGATGCACCGGCCGATGGTTCGCCATATGTTCCCTTTAAGTTAGGCAAAGACGACTCGGTCACCTTGGCTTCGGCTGAAGAAACCATCGATTCATTATCGTGGGTCGACGGAGACGCGCCTGCGGGAACCAGTTATGGCCGTTATCCCGACGGAACGGGCGGCTTTCAAACCCTGGCGCCCACACCGGGTTTGCCGAATGTGCTGCTCAATGCCCCACCGCTGACCGATCCGTTTCCAAAAGATCAAGTGCTTACGATTCAGCTCGACATGGAACAGTCGGACTGGAACGCATTGCTCGCCGACCCACTTGCGGAAGTTTATTATCCCGCAACATTACATTATGGCGGCATCACGGTTGAAAACGTGGCGATTCGCACCAAGGGGAATTCCAGCCTGAACTCGTTGGCGACCGGGCCTTCCCATCGATATAGTTTTAAGATCGACGTCAACGAATATGTTTCGGGACAAAAGATATTGGGGCTCAAAAAGTTTGTACTGAACAACGGATTTAAGGATCCCAGCCTTCTGCGCGAAACATTGGCGTATGAGCTGGCACGCGAAGCCAACCTACCGGCGCCGCGCACCGCGTTTGCCGACGTGACGGTGGCTGGAGAACATCTCGGGGTGTACACGTTGGTCGAGGTGGTGGATTCCGACTTTATCGACAACTGGTTCGATAACAACGATGGGGACTTATTTAAGCCGGAACCACCCGCGGGTAACCTGGGATGGTCGGGGTCAAACGCAGCGTCCTATCCCAATATCGGCCTCGAAACCAATGAAGATACGTCCGATTATTCGGCGCTCATCAATTTTCTCAATGTGCTCAACAACGGACCGGCCGCCAATTACCCCACGGTGTTGGACATCACCAACGCACTTACCTACATCGCGGTGCAAACCATTTTGGTGAATCTCGACAGCCTGCTGGGACCGGGGCACAACTATTATCTTTACGAACAAGATGGCGTTTTCAGTTTGATTCCCTGGGATACCAACGAGGCATTTGGTAACTTTAAGTGCTCCTGCAGCGCGACGGACCTGATCCATTTCAAAATCGACGAACCGACCTGCGGAGCGCCCACCACCAAGCCGCTGATTGGCAAACTGCTTGCCAACACCCCGTATCACACCCAATACCGAGGTATTCTCACCGATATCGTGGACGACCTGTTTACGGAAGCCGGGATGAACCAACGAATCGACACTTATGCCGATTTGATTCGACCCTATGTGCAAAAAGATACGGCGAAGTTTTTTACCACCGCCGAGTTTGAAGCCAATTTGACAGCCGACGTCGTCAAAGGCCAGGTTACCACGTTTGGGCTCAAAAACTTTGTAAAACAACGGCGGGCGGCTCTGGTGGCCCAACTTTCCGGAACGTCTCCGGCGACCAACGGGGGCAAAGGGGCTTGTTTAAGCAGCGGCGGTGGCGGTGGTGGGGGCAAATGTCCCGACGGAATTTGCGACGCTGCAGAAAAACAAAACCCCAATTTGTGCCCACAGGATTGTTTATAGAATGTTGTCGCGTACCCATATCGTGACTTTTCTGGTCGCGCTTGTGGTTTCTGCCGTACTTACCCCGATTGTGCGCCGAATCGCCCATCGGTTCGGATGGGTCGATACCCCAAATCATTCCCGAAAAATCCATCGTTCTCCCACCCCACGGTTGGGTGGAATCGCTCTGGCATGTGGCTTTTTTGCACCTTTCGTCGGTCTTCTGATTTACAGCAACCATCTTTCTCGGTTGTTTCTCAATGATCCGTCGCACGTGTTGGGGTTATTTATCGGCGGCACGCTGATTTTAGGTGTGGGGGTATATGACGACGTAC
>JABWCM010000181.1 GCA_013360285.1 Myxococcales bacterium | reverse complement strand
AATACCTCGGTGGTCAGTTGTGATTACAACGACGTCCGCCGCTGCCACCGCGTCCTCGAGAGGTATGGAATGGTATCGAATGTCACCAATCTGTACACTTGCAATGTAGGGGTCATGATATTGCACTGTTGCTCCTTTGTGTTCCAGCGCTTCAATGACTTCGAGGGCAGGAGATTCACGTGGGTCGTCGATGTCTTTTTTGTATGCGACGCCGAGTACGAGCACTCGGGCATTCTTGATTGCACGCTCGTGCTCATTTAGCGCGTCCTGAACTAAACTTACGACGAAGTTAGGCATCCTAGAATTGATTGCGTGTGCGAGTTCGATAAATCGTGCTTGGTAGTTCAGAATTCGGAGTTTCCACGACAGATACAACGGGTCGATGGGGATGCAGTGACCGCCTAGTCCAGGTCCGGGATAAAACGGCATGAAGCCAAATGGTTTGGTTGCGGCGGCATCGATCACCTCCCAGGTATTGATGTTTAGCTTGTGGCACATCTGAGCAACTTCATTAACTAAACCAATGTTTACCGCTCGGAATGTGTTTTCGAGTAACTTAACCATCTCCGCTGCGTCCAGTGACGAAACCGGGTGCAAATTGTCAATAAATGTGCTGTACAACGCTATAGTACGCTTTGTGCATTCAGTGGTGTACCCGCCGATAATTTTTGTGGTGTTTTTAACGCTAAAGCGTTCGTTTCCTGGATCGATTCGTTCCGGTGAGAATGCTACAAAGAGTTCTGTGCCAATTTTAAGCCCGGTATCCGCCAACATTGGCACCACCACTTCACGTGTGAAGCCTGGGTAAGTGGTGCTTTCCAACGTGATAAGTTGGCCCGACTTTAGATAAGGTCGCAACTGCTGAATGGCGTTAACGATAAACGATACGTCGGGATCCTTGGTTTTGTTTAGGGGCGTAGGAACACAGATAATGATCGCGTCTGTATTTGCTACGTAAGAAAAGTCGGTTGTTGCGGTGAGCCGGCCGCTGTTGACCTGTTCTGCAACCAGTTCATCGGACAGATCAACCAGGTGCGTTCTGCCTGAGTTGATCTCCGCGACTTTTTCCTCTGTGATATCCACGCCGATAACTCGGAAACCCGACCGGGCGATCTCAATAGCCAGAGGTAATCCGACGTAGCCCAGCCCGATAACTGAAATGGATACCTGGCGTGATTGAATTCGTTCGTTCCACATGCGAGCCTCACAGTTGCTGTAAACTTACACCCAAAAAATAAGAAAACGTTTGTTAAATGAATGTTTGCCGTTACTTATGTGGCCGCGTTGCCACTATCCTGGCAGCATCCGGCGAAAGCGCACAGCTATACGTAATTATGATGGTTAGTGGTCGTAACTACACCAAAAAGTTTAGGGGGTGTCTGACTTGTTTGCACTCATTTGACTTCTTGTACGATATGCCGACTGCCAGAGGAGACGGTCCAAATCGTCATTCCGATCCTCGATCCCGCGGTATACCAAAATCCCATACAATGAGATCTCCTTGCGAACAGGGCGTTTCGGAAAAAAAGTTGAGTTACGCGAGCCACTGGCCTACTCCGTCGGTCCTGTGTCGCGGTCGGCCCATCCTCGACGTGCCTTTGGGCACGCGTCCGGTGGGCCTCGGTCGTCAAAACCGACTCGTTACGGCCAATGTCTCGCTCACCGGCAATTTTTACCCAAACACCCTCTTAGGAAACGCTGAACATCAAATTTAATATTGCAGCTTTTTTCGGTCGCTCCACACGTACACGCTTTGTGTCGGCAAACACAATGCCGCGGAAAGCTAACAGCGCCAACGCGCATCGTCAACTGAATCCAAGTTTTCGCTGCAGACGAATTAGTCGTCGTTCAATTGTTGCCTGTTCGTTTATGCTGCTTGATGGGAGCAGATGTAGGGCTTGCTGTGTGCACCGGTACGCGGCCTCCACGTCTTTGGTCCATCGTTCGTGGCAGAAACCGAGTTGCATCCATGGTTCGGGATCGGTTGGAAATATTCGGCAGTATCGTTCCAGGATTTCTATCAGTTTGGCTGTGTCGCCTAGTCGTTTGCAGCAGGTAACAAGTGCTTTGAAAATTTCGCGCTGTGTCGTGTCTGAAAGACTACGGTCAATCGCTTGCATACCGACGCTCAGCGCCTGACGACTATCGCCTCGGCGGGTTAGAAGAACTGCAAGTCCCGCTGCCGCTTCGGGGTGGTCCAGTTGATCTGGATTGTTGATGGTGTGAAGTAATTTAGCCACCAGCGCGGCCATCGACAGCACATCGTAGCGGTTGTGGTCGAGAATTGGTGATAGCGGCCTTGCGTCCATCCTGTGTAAGTATTGAAAATACAACGTAGGCACCAGCTCTCCGGGGACGTCATCCTGTCTAACAAAGTTCAGCACACGTTTTTCAAGGGTTTGAAGCCGACAGTCCGGAAACGCCCTTTTCCATATCGAGCGATACAAATGAACGAGGTCGAGGTGCGGTGTGAGCTTCAGCTCAACGTCGTTCGGAGAATAGAACCGATGCATAATCATTCGATTTTGCAAAACCGATAGATCGTAGCTCTTTCCGTTAAAACTTACGATGTAGTCAAATCGTGCGAGATGCTCCGCCAATCGGGACAGTATTGCCGCTTCATTTCCGGGATCGTCCAATACCAACTGGCGGATCAGAAAGTCTCCGTTTGGACCAAACTCTCCAAGTCCGATGAGAAAGGCATAGGTTCCTGCTCCGTGAGATAGTCCAGTTGCCTCAATATCAAGAAAAATCGCATTTTCGGTTCGAAATCCTGCAAGCCGGGGATCGGATGTTAATGTAGGGAGCGACACGGTTGGATGAAGCAATGCGTCTGCCAGCAGCGTGTTTCCATGTCGGAAACTGATCGGATATGTGCTTGGTAGTTCGTACACAGTTCCGTTTTGTGTTTCACAAGTAACCCATGGGCACAGTTCGAGAAATGGAACAGGTTGCGAATCGGGTACATCACAGAACGACCACATCCGTGATCCATCGGTCCATTGGCGAATGGACCACGATATCTGTTCGGAATCAGTACGATTGAAGTCGTGTCGGGAGTTCGGTCGCAATTCGGGCGTGTTCTGATGTACGACAACGTTGGCGTCTACGAAGGAACAGCGATGTGACGTTGAGTCCGCTGAATTGACTTCAAAAATGGTTTCGGTTTGATACCCGCCTGTCGGAAGCCAGGTGTTTAACTTGTCCTTCAGGTTCATGGTTTCCTATTCAATTGATACGCGATACGTTTGCTGTGTTGCTGGTGCTGTACCAATAACTGCGTATCGATGGTTAATTTACTGCAGCGAATTTTCGAGAGAGAGCCCAGTATGACAACGTAACTAGTTGTGTGGTGGTTTTTAGGGGATTTCACGGCCCAGCCGAATTTGAGGCGGATAGTCCAGAAAAAACCTGAGGAATATCTGAGCGGTACCGCCCAGTTTCTTACGGGCGAGATCCTCCAAGGCGGCCAGGGTGTGGAATTCATCTAAAAATACCGCACACCGAGCCCGGATTTCTCACGGGTGCACGTAACAAGCGGGTCGAGACGTTCCAAATTCTTGGTCTGCTTACCACTGACGCGTTTTGTTGAGATGCTGCAACTGAAAATTGGCGACACATCCACGTTAGTACCTCGCGTGCAGCAAGGCAAGGCCAAATACCGATGGGGTTACGATTCAATGTCTTGCTCTCGTTGTTCTTGTATTAATTTGCGAATGGACTGCATGCCCGTCGAGGTCATTTCGCCAGTGGATCGAAAGCCCACTACGTCCCGCAGTATACGCAGAGGGATGTCTTTGGAACGCACGTTGGCATTAAGCAGGGGGCCAACACACGATGGGCACCCTCGTTCGCATTTGCAGTTTACGATGAGTTGATAAGTACCACTGATGAGCGCGTTGTGCTGCTCAAACAGCTTCGCACTGAATCCTACACCGCCTGGATACGAGTCGTAAATAAAAACCGTTGGATCGAAATCTCCGAAAGATAAGGTGGGTGGCGCAGACGCCGATGAAATCCCAGACTTCTGCGAGATCAATCCTGAATTTGAGGCGCTTACCCCGTCCGGACTTGGGGCCGCCCATTTTGCCGACTTTTCACCTACACAGCGGCCTAGGTCCGCTGCATCACACATTACTGCCAACAAAGCGACGTAGAATAGTGCGTGCGAAATACCCAAAAGGCCATCCAATATCTCGGCAGTGTCAAATGGTAGTCGCGCAAGTTCTTTTTGGGGAATCGTGAACCAATATGAAGAAGTGTGCATCGTAAGCTCTGGTAGTATTACGTCACCGAAACCTACATTTTCCGCAGTGTAAAACCGAACCTTTTTGAATCCGATTACCTTTCGAGTTACACTAACTTCGCCATGTTCGACGAGCGTTGAAGTTATCCACTTGGCCTCCGTGTTGTGCACAACACTGACACGTGAGTACGTCATCGCGTCAGTGTAATAGTCCGGCTTGACTTTTCTCACGTATGCTTTGTGATTGTCCCAGTCCAACCGTTCGACTTGATATTGTTTTGCATCAATGTTGTAAATCGCGTGGTCGTGTAGCGAGGTTTGTGTGCTTTTATAATCGACTTCAGCCAACACTTTTTGGGTCTCGACGTCGATGACAACGGTATTTTCGCCTGGGATATTTCTTAAATTAACTTGATTCGCGGGAAACGCTCTGTCACTCCAATGAAACTTACCATTTGAATAATTGAGAACACGATGATCTGTTAAGTAAGTTAATATGGCAGTCGTGTCGGATACACTTAAGTCGCCAAAACCTTCGCCGTCTTGAAATGGTAACTCAAACGCTGCACACTTTATGTGGTCGACCACAATGAAAAGATTATCTGGGTGGATTCTTGCATGCTCGGGCGTCAGCTCGAAAAAATAATCCGGATTCTGAACAAGAAATTGATCGAGAGGATTGCTCCGCGCAATGAACACTGTAGCAGCCGCATCGCTGCGTCGACCCGCTCGACCAGACTGTTGCCACAAGCTTGCGACGGTTCCGGGATAACCAACGACAAAGCAAGCAGCCAATTGCCCAATGTCGATGCCCAGCTCAAGCGCATTTGTTGCTACGATTCCCTTGATCTCGCCGCTACGCAGCCCGACTTCGATGCGACGCCTGTGATTTGGCAGGTAGCCTCCTCGATACCCCTGCACAATCTGCGGACTGTGGTGTTCGCGTTCAAGGCTATCGCGCAAGTACTTAACAAGAATTTCGACCTGTAGTCGGCTCATCGCGAACAGAATGGTCGAAATTTTATGGCGTAGCAGATCGAGGGCCAGCCGTTTGGCCGTCTTAACAGCACTTTGTCGAATACCCAGTTCCTTGTTTATTACCGGAGGGTTGTAGAAATAAATTGTCCGCTCTCCACGAGGTGCACCGGATTTGTCAATAGTAATGACTTCCTGGCCGATGATTTGTGTCGCCAATTCCGCTGGGTTAGCGATTGTCGCCGAGCAAACAACAAATTGAGGTGATGCACGGTAAAATTTAGCAATTCGGTTTAGTCGCCGAACAATATTTGCCAAGTGACTTCCGAATACACCCCGGTAGGTATGAATTTCGTCGATGATCACAAATTCCAGGTTTTCAAATAGGCGTACCCACTTTGTGTGCTGAGGAAGTATTCCGGAGTGCAGCATGTCCGGATTCGTTATTACGATTTGGCCGTCGGACCGTACCGCACGGCGTGCGTCCTGGGGCGTGTCTCCATCAAACGTGAATGTTCCAATGGGTACGTCGAGGTCCCGAATTAGTGAGTGGACCGCGGAGTACTGGTCTTGTGCGAGCGCCTTTGTTGGGAACACGTATAGAGCGCGGGATTGAGGACTTTCCAATAACCGCGCGAGAACCGGTAGATGATAACATAAGCTTTTGCCCGATGCGGTGGGGGTTACAATGCATACGTTTTGCCCTTTTCGAATATGTGACCAGGCTTCCGCTTGATGCGAGTACAGCGAAACGATTCCTCGCCTATTCAGCAAATTTATGATGCGTGGCTCCATGTCTACCGGGAATGGCGAGTAAATACCATCCCGAGCGGGAAGAACCTTTTTTGTGGTGATATTTTTGAGGAAGCCTGGGCTGGACTCCCACTTTTTTAGTACTTCAACAAGCGGCACGAGGCTTGAAGTCATATGTCAGCACCTGATGATGGCTGTGGTGATTCCTGTTACGTGCCCTTGCGTTATACGGAGCCTGTAGCGCACGCTGCCACACGAGGTGAGTTTACTCCTACATTTGAAAATCGAAAACTCGTCCGGATTTTTTACTCTTCGAGCGCTGCTGTCGGGATGTGTACACTTTTTGCCCTTGTTCCCGTTTCCGGGCTTGACAGGTTGTAAGCCAGCCTCCACACCGCTACACACGATCCGCAGCACAGCCATGTTGGGGACCAAAGAGGTCTACCACGCCCAACGACGCTCACCGATCGACGATGGTAGCCTCAAGCTCATGAGAAATCCGGGTTAGCTTCAATGCCAGTGATTTAGGAAAATCAGTATTTATTCTCCTACACTTACATGTCAGGGCCGTTTTGGGCTCGCTCAGGCACGTCGCCCCAAATCGGAAATTCAATGGTTCTGGACCGGGAGCCTCATCCGGTGGCAGCGATTATGACGCTGAAAGGCATTGTAAAACAGAAAATTGTGCCTAAGCCACCCGAATGAGGGCTAGCTTGCATTTTGGCGGTCTCGCTGCGAATTCTTGTTAGAAACCCTGGCTACCTATGTGCTCAAACAAACCAGATTTCCGGTACACTTTGGTATGGCCATTTGATGAGCCGCGCGGGAATCGCCCGAGTGTTAGGTCAAGGAAGGGAATCGGTGACGTAAAGTAGCCGCGACAAATATACTTAGCAAATGGCGCTTACTTAAAGACACTCTCTTTCGATGTTTCGAGAATGGCTGGAAGAAAGCTCTTTTTTAGCCGCAGTAGTCGATCAAACTTCACTTTTTGACGAGCATCAGTGAACAACGTCGTCGGCTTTTTGATCTCACCGTCAATAATCTGATCGGAAAAGTCATAAAACTTTGACTTTACGTCGGTTTCTTGGGCGCTCGCTGGCGATGCACCCGCCACACCAATAAGACCGCTCACCAACAGGCCGAATAAAAATTTCTTCATTTTTTTCTCCTCGCGGCCAGTGCCACGTTTAGAACTACAAAGACAAGCGACCAACGCATCATATCATTCCCGGAAACTCACTCGGACTGTTGTTCTTCCGACTGCTGCGGAACGTCTTCTGCCGGAGGTGGCGCGATAGGCACTTGATCTGTCTGGCTTTTTTCTGGTTGGTCATTAGAGACAGGTGGTGAATCTGCCGGCACCGGGTTTTCCGTTGGCTCTTGCTTCGTGGCACCATCGTCTGATGGCTGTGGCGGTAACGGGTTTCCCTGTTCGTCCAATTGCTGCTGCTCTGAATCTGGTTGTTTGGGCATCTCGAAATTGGAGTTTTCTAGAATTTGGACCTTCTGAGCAAGGACGTGCGTCGGTGGAAGATTCTCCGCCGCGATATATTTCTTGTAGTAATCTACCGCCGTTTTTGTGTCACTTAACGGGCCCTCGTAAATCTTCCCTAACCGTTCCAGCAACATGTTGTGCTTCTTGGAAAGCTCCAGCACCTTTTCGTATGTTGAGACAGCGTCTTGATACGCTTGGAGTCCCCATGATGATGTGCCAAAACCGATAAGTGCTTCAACATTTTCTGGCTGCTGTTCGATGACCAACCGATATTGATCTTGTGCAGCAGCATAGTTCAGGTAGTCGAGGTAAATTGCCGCGAGGTTCATCCGTGCAGGCACATTTTCCGGGTCTAACTGAATTGCCTTTTGGAAGCTAGCAACAGCACGTGGCTTTTCGTTCATGGCAAGATAAGTTAAACCCAAATTTGTCAGGGCTTCGGTACTGTTTGGATCGGTTTGAAGCACCTTTTGCTCAAATATCCATTTAGCAATTTGATAATTTTTGTTCATGTAATTGATCAGCCCACGCGTATTCAGCGCTGCAACGTTGCGTGGTTCGATGCTGAGTACTTTCTTAACATAGTCTTCGGCCGTTTTGGTATCGTCTTTGCTTAGCCAATAGAGGGCAAGACTATTGTTCGCTGCAACATTGTCCGGTTCTTTGACCGAAACTTCGTCCAACAACTTTTTTGCTTTATCAGTCCACTGATCAGCTTCGAAATCGTTTCCTGCGATTCTTGAATCTCGTGCTTTCGCGAGGAAGATCTTGCCCACATAACCTTTTGCATCAAGGCTATCTGGGTTGTTTGTCAACGCGTCCTGATAAGTGGCCAACGCTTTTTCTTTTTCCCCCATCCTTTCATACGTCATTCCTAGATTAAAGTACGCTTCCAGAAACTGTTTGTCCTTTTTGATTGCGTCAGAAAATTTCTCAACCGCGACACCAAAATCCGGGGGCGCCGTGTATACAGCAACAACACCTTCTTTGAAGGCGTCTTGCGCACCTTTGTCTATGCCCTCAATGTACTGAGGAGTTTCCGGAACAATCACCTGTCGTACGGTTAGTTCAGATGCTTCTTCGGGTTCCTCTTTCTTTTGCGCGGACTCCTCGGTTGTTGCCCCTTGTCCTGCAGAAGGAACTTTATCTTGCTTTGTTGTCTGTGCCGGCCCACCGCAGGCAGCAAGAATTGCCACAATGAGAAGTAGCGGCACGGTCACCCAATGTTGTTGTCTTTGCATTATATTACCTGTATAGCCAATCAGCTTGTCAAGCTTACAAGCACACAATTAAGTTAGCGTGCCCGAATTTCCATAACATCAGGAACCTATTAGTCGTTCATCTGTTCCGTACCCACTTTCCTGCTGTTGTCCGTTTCCTTGATTTCGATAATGTTCACTTCAACGTCTCCGCGTCGAAGTGAACGCACAAAGTTTGCACTCAGCAGTGTATCTTTCATATGGTTGGGTTGAACCGCGGGCTCTGAGGACACGGGAAATGAATCAGGATTTACCTTGGCTGCGTATTCTGCGGACTGTTTTGACCATTCGTTGTAAACCTTCAGCTCCTGTGCCAGTTGCATTGCATACTGGAATGAAGTCAGAGACTTTTCTTCCAACGGTGCCGCCATCTGTTCCAAGGTAAAAATGTACTCTTCTTCAAGTTCCGGAGGCAATTCTTCGGGGATTGGCACCGCAAAAAGTGCTTTGGAGAAGTCATAATATAACTTGCCAATTCGGAACAAGGCTCCTGCTGTTACGCCGCCGCTTTTATAATCAAGAATGTTCGCATACGCAGCTTCTGACTTCTGGTGCAGTTCGGCTTTGGTGGTCAACGTCTTTTTCAAGTTGCGAATATTACTTGCGTCAACTTGAGCGTCCAGGAAGTCGTCGTACACATATTCAGCAAGTTCAAACGCCGCTTGTGCAGCAAAGTTACGTGCATACGATTTTGCCGGATTTTCAACCCGTGCAAACGTCTTGATCGATTCTTCAAACAGTCTGCTTGCTTCCTTACGATTTTTTACTTTATCAATCTTTTTAAGTACCTGGGCGGCGCGCGAAAGCGCCTCTACAACCCGTTCGTTTTGAGCCGGAGATTTACCGTACTTTTTTACGAAACTTTGGAAGTGGCTGGCGGCTTTTTGGCGTCCGACATCACTATTCATCATTTCGTACACTCTGCCGATATGCAGTTCGACATCAATGGAGTCGTCGCGATCTTTGAAGGTCTTCATGTACATTTCGTATGATCGAATAGCGCCGTCGTAGTCGGCCATCGCTTCTCGGATCAATCCTGCGTTTTTGATCGCGTCAGGTGTATCCTCGTGTTTTTCGAACTTTGCCATCTGTTCAAAGGTTTCGGCAGCCTTTTCGAACTGGGTTTGGCTCTCGTAAATAACACCTATGGTAAACATCGCAACCGGCGCCATCTCCTCTTTTGGAAACTCCTTGACTACGCGCTGGTATGTGTCGATTGCATCGGGCAACCGCTTTGCGTTTTCATGAATAACCCCGACGTTGTACAAGGCCGTTGATGCGAGTTCAGGGTTGGACTTCTTGAACTCCTTGTAAACAGACATGTTTTCGTCGATGGCGGCGTCGAACTTCTTTTCTTGCGTCAAGTCACGGGCCTTTTCTGCTCGCGCAATTGCTCTGATGCGGTTTAACTCCGCCTTGTTTTTGACTGAAAAGTTCTGCGCGTCAATGAGTTTATTTGCCCATGTGTTGATCTCGTCCCAGTATCTAAGCCGCACGTAGCAATCGAGCATGGTGTTGACCGCATATGCTGCGTATTTGTGACGTGGATCGTACTCGAACAGGGTCTCTAGGCGAGTGATCGCCTCCTTGAACTGACCGTGGTTATAGTAAACCTGGGCGGCAATGAACATAATTTCGGGGATTTTTTCTCCGCGCTCGGGGTTCTTCTTGCGGATCTCCGGGTCCTTGATCAGATCTGTCAACAACTCGACATATTTGTCGGACGCATCTACGAATCCTCGTTCAAGTTCATGCAGTTCGGTTCGCTCAATCGGCGCCGACCGCTTTTTCATCTCGTCCGCGCTAAGTTTAACAACTTTTACTGTCCCACTCCCGACATCTTCCATCAATTTGGCATCTTTCATTAACTCCTGATAAGCATAAATGATCCCAAGCGCAGCATCTTCTACGTATTCCCCTTTTTTATCGCGCTGAATGACACCGCCGTACTGTTCGATTGCCTTTTTGTAGTCGTGAATTGGATCGTATAGTATCTCGGCATAGTAGAAGTTAATGATATAAGAACTCTTGCTGTCTGGAAACAGATCTAGAAACTGTGCATAATCGGCCGCTGCCTGTTCGTAGGCTGCCTTACTGTTTTCCTTCTGTGCCTTCTGATGGTAGTGGTTGGCCAGGAACAATAAGTTGTTTTCCGAAAGGGTCATCGCCGCTTTGACCGCCTCTGGATTTTTCGTGTTCGCCACGTACCACGAGTTCTTTTTGTCAAAGAAACGAATTAGTTCTCGTATTTCAGCTTCAATTCGCGTGAAGTCGTTTAGCTTTTTCAGAACCGCGATGATATTGTCATAGTACTCAGGAATATTTGGATCCGTTTCGTTGTGCTCAATGAAATGGGTATACAGAGCAATTGCGTCCTCGTCTCGGTCCTGGCCAACGTATAACTCCGCTAATTTGCGTAGTTTTTTGTACGCCTCTTCCTCTCCAATGACGTCAACGAAATACTCTCTCGCCTCGCGCCATCCCTCGGGAATCTCCGCATAACAAACAATTAAGTCGTTGAGTGCTTGGTCCTTGAACTCGATCATTCCACGAGTGGTACCCTTGCCTACAATTTGCACAACATTCTGGAACGTCTCTATCGCTTTACGAAACTCTGTTAAGTTGAAATAAACCCACCCTAACTTATAGAGTGCGTAATTATACATCGGAGAGTCTGGGAAATTATTAATGATTTTTTCGTAATTTGTTTTTGCGTAGTAGAGCGAATTGTTCTCAAAATAGTGTTCAGCGAGGGCGAGGTGACTTTCGGCAATAAATCGGCTGTTCGGATAATTCTGAACCAGTTTTTGGAAATGGCTCACGCCCTCCTTGGTTAGTTCACGGTCTTTTCGCTCTTTGCCAGCCTTGAGAGCTCCGCGTCCAAGGTAGTAAATGACTTCGTCTATGCGGGCGTAATCAGGAAACTGCTGCAGGATTTTTCGATAATATTCGAGTGAGACCGAATAGTCTTCAGCGGGTTCGTCCGGCTTCACCGTTAGTGTGCCACGCTCAAACTGGTCCATCTGTTTGTCAAATTGTTCCCGAGTAAGCAAATATTGATAATGCTGTTCTTCCCAATAAAATTCGGCTAGACGAAAATAAATATCCGCCTTTGCATCGTAATAGGGGTTTTGTTGAAGCAAGTTTTCGAGTTTTGCAATAGTTTGGTTACGAATCTGACTCTTTTTTGCTTGCAACTGCTTAACCTGGTCATTGAACTGCGCAGATTCAAATTGATCCATGGTGAAGTCGCCGCCGCGTAGGGGTTTCATTCCCCCTTGCTCAGGACCGGGGGATTCCTCCGTCGCTGTTCCGCTCTGTTCCTGTGCAATCAACGGTTCCGCGAACAAACACACGGCTGCTACAGTCGCTACTACTAAGTGACACAATCTGATTTCTCTTCTGACCCGTACCATCATTTTGAGCACCTCTCAGCGATGAACGCGCGATAGCTACCAATTTCATCCTTCCAATATTCAGGTTCGAACGGCCATTGGATTGAATCAGCACCCACAATAGCGATTGCACCTTCGCCCGCAGCTTCTTTGGTCGACTCATTTACCTGTTCACCTGCAAGTGTGCTAATCTCAACATCGATCTTTTGAAGCTCAAGCGCGTCAAGGTCTACCTCTATTTCGGTTACCTTGATGGCAAATTCCTGCATCTCCGCCTGCGTTTTCTTGAGCACCTGCTGAACTTTGATTCCAATCTCGTTCACTTTACTCTGTCGGAGTCCCTGCAGTTTTGCGGAAAGTTCCTGACCAAATCCGCCGAGGGCGTCATTGTTTTGCTGAACAATTTTTTGTTCGTGTTCAATTTGGCGAATCGTACGATAGAGGTTGTAGAAATCCACGTTTGCTTTTACGGGTTGCAGGAGTCGCGCGGGCATCTGCACTTTTGTGCGGTTTGCTGTGTCGACAACTGCTGCATAAAAATCGGCGGGTGCGCGCATTCTTTGCATGAAATCTTCCATCGGTTGCATCAAAGAAACGACATCGTCGTTGAACATTTCGATGGCTTTCCGGGTGAGTTCATACTGGCAAAGATTGAGATATATTGTCGCCTCCAGAATCCACAATTCTGGATAAAAGTAGTGATCAAAAGCCGGAGAATGAAGCGACTGAAATGTCCCCAACGCCCTGGAATAGTCTCCCTTCACGAAGTACGTCCAAGCGGACTCATAAAACGCAATGGGCAATTTTGTGGAGTCTTTCGATACCTTACGATAGTAATAAATGGCGGCGTCGTAGTCGCCACTTTCGTAGCCGATACGAGCGAGTGCCAGGTAGGACAGATCGGCTATCTCTCGGTCGCCCTTGGACTGTTCCGTTGCGACAATCGCGTTTTGAAAGGACTCAAGAGCAGAACGGAATAGCTGGTTTCTGACTTGGACCAAACCCTTCAAATACAGTGACTTGGGGTAATCAGGCGAATTCGGACTCACTAGATCGAAATACTTTAAAGCTTGTGAGTAGTTATTAAAATCGTAGAAAAATTCCCCAAGCATATAGTTAAACTCATCCTGAAACGCCTGGGAGAACCCACCGACGTAGAAATTCGTGAGTTCCTCAAGGTCGGGAGGGGAATAGCTGATTTTTTTTCGTAGCTCCCGTAAATCTCTGAATGCGGGCTGAAAAAATGGTTTGTCGGGCCCCTCTAGTATCACTTCGACAAGGTTTTTTGCTGCACTTTGAATTAAGCCAGCTTTGGCAAGAGCATTCGCGATGCCATATTTTGCAATGTAAAATTCGTCGCTGCCGGGTGCGTAGTTCCCCTTTTCGACAAACGTCTCGAACTGTCGAATGGCCTCCACAAACTTGCCGTCCTCCGCGAGTTCTTGGCCATTTTTGAGTATTCCTTGCGCGTAGGCTTTCCTTTGTACCTCGCGTGCTTTTTTAGCCTCATCCGCAAGTTTTGCTGCTTCTTCTCTTATTTTTTGTTGTTCTGCGGCAATTTCTTCTGGTGTTTTTGGTCGGCCTACTTCGGGCGCACCCGTTTGGCTGGCCGTTCCTGTAGTCGCATTTTCGGGTTGTTTTTTTCCATATAACTGTGGTGTCGCAAGCATGTGCTTTATCACACCTTCGGTGACGCCCGCTTGCTTGAGAGCAAGAATGTCCTGAATTTGGATGTCAAAGACAGTTTTATCCTTATCGATCGCTTTGATGATTTCGGCGTCCGAGATCCCCAATTTTGTCAGTGTGACAATTTCCTCTTTGCTGATGGCCCGCGCGTCATGTGCCACACCCAAAAGAAGCGACACTGTGAACACGAATGA
>JABWCM010000415.1 GCA_013360285.1 Myxococcales bacterium | reverse complement strand
TGTGAAAAAATAGCTGAACGAACTTGGACGGATGCTTTTGGCCCCACTGCCCAGAAAAAAACCTGCGCCATATTCCCGATATGACTCGGTTTTTTTCCGGGCAGCGGGACCAAAATCCTCGCGTCCAAGTCCGTCCCCATATTTTTTCACAAACTCATAGCAAAAAATTTAACGACCGTAAATGCTAATTTATTATCACGCAAGTCACCGTCTCAAAAAACCATCTCTCATGCTGTCGAACGTAGCCCCGAAAATGAACAGAAATTCGCTCATTTGTCGTCCTTCTATCTATCTTCTAGCCATTTCCACGTTATTGATGTGTATTGTCGTTATACGCTGTATCCCGTACTCTACAAGTGCCGACAAGTCATTTGCACAGCTTGAATGCAAACATCCCACGTTTGTTGACAGAGTCGACAACGGATGGGTGGTGTTGGTTGACCGAACCGGATTTGAGCAACACTCGCCTCAGGCCCTTTTTCCTTCGGATGTTGTAGAAGGGCACGTCTGGATAGGAGATAAACAATCAACTCAATGTACGATAGCACTTTCAAACCGAATCAAAAGGATACTGAACAAAGTGCTGAGCACACATCCAGCGGCGGGGACGATCGAAATCATGTATGACGATCCGTCTAAGGGGGTCAGCGGAAATAGATGACTGACCCTGCTTCGGCCGCTTTTAGCCGGCTTGTCCAGTCCGCTCCTGCGGAATATTCCCAATATTCCTCGGTCCGGCCCCGGACCACCCGACTCAAAATCGGCTCGACCAAGCTCATTCCCTTATTTCCGCTGAGCCTCTCAAGAACTGAAAAATTCCAACCACAGAAGTCCACAGAATTGAAATATCGCCAAAGTACCCAATGGCGGTTACCGACCCGAACATCCACGATCTTTAGGAGTCGTGTTGTCGAACTTAAACCAACATTACACAGCACAGTTGACTTACGCACCGAGCCGAATGAATGATGCAGTTGTTTCGACTCGGTAGAGTATCAAATTCCTGTGACACTATGCCGGTCGGCATGGTGGTGCACAAGCGGGAGGCAAATATGGACACTACACATCCACTAGACGTCCTGGTGATCGGTGGGGGCAGTGCTGGCGCTGCCACCGCAGCATTCCTCGCTCGCCAAGGACGAAGCGTCTGCGTAATCGAACGGCGTGCCCAGGGTGGCGCGCGCTGGGTCAACGGCGTTCCCGCATGGTGTTTTCATCGAGCGAAAATCGCCTTACCCACGGGACCCGAACACACAAACCCTTTTGGAGCACACTCGTTTGTGGTGGCCATGCCTGATGGATCGGCCTCCGTTCGTGTCGAAAACAGCCCAACTCTGCATGTGGACATGCGCTATCTCATTGCACGGCTGCGCGAAATGGCAAAAACAGCGGGTTGCGAGTTTGTACGCGGACGTGTGATTGCGATTTCTGGGCTAGATGACCGAAATCACACCGTTGAAGTATTGGTCAACGACGACCGGACGATATTCAAACCCAAACTCATAGTAGACGCCTCAGGGATTTCGTTTGTTTCGCGGAAATTGGTCCCCACAGTCGCTCAATACTGCGCCCCAGTGGGAGACGACGACATTTGTGCTGCCGCACAATATCAATGCCTCGTTATTGATAAATCTCGCGCTCGCTCATTTCTCGCTACTCATGGCGCAAGTCCGGGCGATAGTTTGGCTCTGACTGCGGTGGCCGGCGGGTATTCCGTAATCACGCTTTTCACGGATCCGGAAATGAACCATGTGGGCGTCCTGACCGGTTCGATTCCTGCAACCGGAGCGCCAACTGGCGCAACAATGCTGGACAGGTTTGTACGTTCACAGCCATGGATCGGCGGCCGCCACTTCGGTGGACAAGGCGCTATTCCGCTACGGCGGCCTCAAACACACATCGGATTGCCCGGCCTGGCAATCGTCGGCGACGCGGCGTGCCAGGTATACAGCGCACACGGAAGCGGCGTAGGAATGGGTTTGGTTGCGGCGCGACTTTTGGCCGACGCTGCGGAAGGCTGTCTGGACCCGGGTACGCAAGAAGTCACCCAAAGATATTCCAGTACTTTTCTCGCAATGTACGGGGGATTGCTGACCGGTAGCGACATATTCCGTCGATTTAGTCAGTCACTCGGCCCCAACGAAATCCGGAAACTAATGAGTGCTGGTCTATTGAACCCGGAGTTGATGCGCGCGGCCCTCAATCAGGAACATCCACCAGTAGACCGCCGTACTGCTCTAAGGACTCTAAGAGGAGCAATCCGAGAACCTCGACTGGCCAGCCGCTTGTTACCCGTTCTCGCTAAGATAGCGACGGCACAATCCTTTTATCGCATGCTGGGACAACCATCCAGCACAACAGAACTCAATAAACTTGAAGCACGTGTCGCAAAGTTACTATTTTAGATCGCGCGATGCCCACCCAAGTTCGCAGCGAAACCCCAAAAATGCCGGCGAATCCCAACCACGCAAACCGCTGGTCTTGGAGACAGAGAGTTTGTGAAAAAATAGCTGAACGAACTTGGACGGATGCTTTTGGCCCCGCTGCCCAGAAAAAAACCTGCGCCATATTCCCGATATGACTCGGTTTTTCTCCGGGCA
>JABWCM010000180.1 GCA_013360285.1 Myxococcales bacterium | reverse complement strand
TGCGGCATATACTCGATATTGCCTCAGTCGGGTCTCGGCCAATTCAGCGCTAAATTAGCTATCTCAGGGTCACTTCCTTATTTCCGCTGACCCTCTGAGCAGCTATTTTTTCACAAACTCTCTGAGATGGTCAGTGGCCGTAGTCAGCCGGTACCTGGAATACCGCTAACGGTTGGTGTAGGTTGAAACATTGTGTTTGGGTCGTTTAGCACCCATACCCACACCGAATCCAATTGTGCCGGAAACAGGACGATGGACACCACCCATACATTCCAACTTCATGATCGTCTAAGTAAGTTTATCGCAGCCCAAAAATCGGTTCTGGTCGCCTTTTCGGGAGGTGTGGACTCCGCACTAGTCCTGGCGGTGGCTGCCCGAGAACTTGGCCCCCGCTGCGTCGCTTTTACCGCGTTAAGTGAGTCCTTATCGCCAACCGAATTGGACGATGCCCGACAATTTGCGCGCGAGCTAAAGGTCCGACACGTCGTTGAAGCATCCAACGAGTTGAATATTGAAGGGTACCGCTCAAATTCCCCAAACCGCTGCTATTTCTGCAAAACAGAACTGTATTCTCTTGCTGCAAAAACCCAGGCCGAGCTTCAGTTAGAAACTATCCTGGACGGCTGCAATCTCGACGATTTGTCCGATCATCGCCCGGGGCGAAAAGCCGCTTCCGAACACCACGTAGTGAGCCCCCTTGCTGAATCCGGCCTGAGTAAAGCCGATGTACGGGCCATTTCCCGGCTCTTGGGGTTGTCGACAGCAGAAAAACCGGCGTTTGCTTGCTTGGCGTCACGCATTCCGTATGGAACCGAAGTAACACCGACACGCCTTCGCCAAGTCGAATTGTGCGAAAATACGTTACGAAATCTCGGATTTCGCCAGTTCCGCGCCCGCCACCACGAAACAATGGTGCGATTGGAGTTGGGCGCCGACGAAATCGAACGAGCCATGGATCCTTCCCGCCGACGCGCCATTGTCGAAGGCTGTAAAGGAGCGGGGTTCCGTTATGTTACCATCGATCTCGAAGGTTATCGGCAAGGGAGTTTGAACACCGGTACATCCGAGCCCGTAAATCATCAACAATTGCCACCGCGTTCCATCACCACGGAAAACCCAGTCGGTCATCCCCGAAAAATCTCATGATACACATCGTTTCTACCGGTCCATGCAGGCACATCCTGTCGAAACAAAACGAGAGGGGCGAACTGTGTCGCTCACACTGATCACAACGCGCCGATTCATGGTTTGGGTCGGGATTTCCTCACTTGTTTCGATTTTTCTAGCATTGACTCCTGGATTTGACGCTCTTGCGTACTTTTTCTGCCTTGTGATCGCTCCTGTTCTTTCAATTGCAAGCGGAAACCTGGCGATCTCCAACGTTCAACAGGCCAAACAACTCGCAGACACCCGACCCCAGTCTCCCTGGCGAATTCTATCGCATTCTTTGCTGCTAAGCCTGAACCTCACCCTGGTCCCACTGGCAATCATTTCCGCCAATATCCTCCGTGTGAAAGTCTGCGACTACGGATCTGGACTGCTGTTCTACCTGGTAGGACCAGTTATGTCGGCTGTTTTCGGGACCGCAATCGGCCATGGCTTGGGTCTGGCGTTGCGATCCGGTTTGGGTGCAACGTTGTCATTCATTGGCCTTATTCTGCTTTCCTGTGGGCAATTGTTGTGGCATTTCTATCATCATCCCACCATCTTTGCCTACAATCCGTATATTGGATTCATTTCTGGCGCAGTTTATGACGATGTGATTCACATCGGACACACTTTTCTCCTCTATCGCCTAAACAACGTCTTTCAAGCTCTGGCTTTCCTCTTTTGCGCGCAGATCTACTTCGCGCGGTCGCGGAGACCAGCACACCAATCTCATGACAAACCAAGGATAGGTTTTTGGACACGGTTTGCGTTGGCCCTTTCGACGGTGGTCAGCTTGTTTTTTTACCTACAACGCGGTTCGATCGGATATGAAATCGAAAGAGGACATATTGAAACTGAACTGAGCGGTATTTACCAAACGAAACACTTTGTCATTTATTATCCACAGAATGTTCCCTATTTTAAAAAAAATATCGCTCTAATCGCGGAAGATCATGAGTTTCGTTTCACTCAACTGACTCAAGAATTGGCAACTGTCGTTCCTTACAAAATTCGTTCATACCTCTATACGAACAACTCCCAAAAGCGTCGTCTCATGGGCGCCGACAAGGTCCAGATCGCTAAACCGTGGCTGGGTGAGATTCACTTAACACGACCAGAATATGGCGCCGAAGTCTTAAAACACGAACTCGCTCATATTTTTGCAGCTAACTTTGCAATCGGCCCTCTCCGTATACCAACCGTTTTGGGTTTTGTGCCCAAGATGGGCCTGGTGGAGGGCCTGGCCGTCGCCGTCGAGAGTTCGAGAGGGCGTTTGTCTCTTCATCAATGGAGTACGACACTGATGATGTTGGACAAGTTGCCGGATATGACCAAAGTCCTCGGACCGGCGGGATACTTCAGCACGTATGGCGCGACAGCCTATACAACTGCTGGATCTTTTATTCGATTTTTGATTGACCAATACGGAATCGGCCCGGTTCAAAAAGCATACGCGGGCGGGGATTTTGACCATGCGTTTGAACAACCGCTTCCGGTGCTGGTAACACAATGGAAATCGTGGATTTCCGACCCAACGCGCGTACCGATTGCCCCGGACGACTTGGAGAGAGCGCGTTTTATTTATGATCGGAAGCCCATATTTAACCGTATCTGCCCTCTCGTGGTCGCCAGTCTGGAGCGGGAAGCAGAAATGGCAAACAGGAGAGGAAACTACGAAGAATCGCTAACAATTTGGCGTAAAGTGACCTTTCATAATCCCCATGTACCCGAAAAACGATTCGCTCAACTCGATTTGCTAATCCGACTTGGCAGATTTGAGGAGGCGCGCCAACTCGGTGAATCTATTGTTGTAGATCCTCAAACATCGGCAATTTTACGCACACGTACAGAACTCACCCTCGCCGATGTCGACTGGATTATTGGGTCGAACGAATCCGCACTGGCAAGTTATCGGAAACTACTATCCGCGCCTCTTTCTGAGGACGAATTGCGTGGGATTGAGGTTCGATACCTGGCGCTACATACAACCGATCCGACAACGCGACGCGATATCGGACACTACCTCGTATCTCGACTTCCAACAGACAAAGCGCGCGCTGCGCTTTGGGCCGCCGCCAAACGGCAAAACGAACCATTGCTTACTTACTTAGTAGGCAAAGCACTCTTTTCAGAGCAGCGTTATCTTAGCGCCGCAGTAGTCTTGTCATCGGTTGTCTCGGCAACCCACCTTCCGACTCGGCTCCGCCGAGAGGCCGAACGTTGCCTCGGCGAAGCCTGGTATCATGTCGGTGTGTATGATTGGGCAACACATTACTTTCAACAGGCTGCCGCCAATACTCCACCGTTAGCCCACGGAATGCTGGCAACATTGGCCGATTGGAACGCGCGGGTCCGCTGGAAACAATCCGGCACACCTACAGCAGTCGACGGATCTGTGGGAATAAGGGAGTGACCTTGGGCGAGCTAATTTAGCGCTGGATTGGTCGGGACCCGACTGAAGCCATATTGAGCATATGCCGCACCAGCGGTCATGGCCAAGGCAGCCTAAATGAGCCAATCAAGGGTCAGTTGCGTATTTCCGCCGACCGTCTCTGAGAAGTGAGCCTTGTCACACGAACCTGAAAGGCCATCCCATAAGCAGCGTACTTCGGCAGCAAAATCAATGAGTTTGTGAAAAAATATGGGCGCAGGTTTTGGGCGTGGATTTTGCGCCGAATTGGTATTGAAAAAACCGACTCCTACCAACACAATTTCGCCCCCGTAGTGCAACCTGCTCGCCCATAGGGTGCCGGATCTCCATTGTTGTAAAAAATCCGGGCTTATTCATATCAGGGATTCAAGGCGTGACTGAACGCAAACACACCACCGCGCGCGGATACATTGTTCCAGAGAGGCTGTGAAAAAATAGCTACGTGCCCCAATTCCGGCCACTTTTGGCCCCATTGTCTCCGAAAAAGGTTTCGCAATATGCCTGATATTACTCAACTTTTTCAAAGCCAATGGCGCTCAAAATCGGCTGACTTGGGTCACGTCCATATTTTTTCACAGCCTCAGACACAAAACGTTTGTTTTGAGAAGCGGTCGATGAGGTGGATTCGAAACTACGAACCAGCCAACGCTTTGGCGTGAGCTTTCATCAAGCGGCCAATCTTACGAGAAGCCGTGCGCGCAGGAATAACCCCTTTCGCGGAAACACGATCAATGATGCTGGTGGCTTTGCGAATTACTTCGCCCGCAGTTGCAGGATTTTCGGCAATTGCAGCGCGTGCACGTTTCACATACGTCCGCAACATGCTCGTATAGTGTTGATTTCGCGCGTTTCGTTTTAATGACTGGCGATGTCGTTTTAGTGCTTGTTTATGTTGAGCCATACTTCGTATTCTTCCAAGGAATCTATCTTACTTTATCATCCTGGCACCACCCTCAATCGGGTAACAAAGGTGCGAGGTTTTAGCACGGTCAGACAAATAATGTCAACGAGCTTGTGAGCAACTATGGGAGCATCCAGCCACCCAGGACTTTGCACCGAATTGAGCCCGGAAAAACCGAGTCACACCGGAAATATGAAGTAGGCATGTTACCAACTGATGCGCCCCAAATCCGCCGCTCACGGGCCATGCAGCATTTTTTCACGAGCGTAATGCGGGAAACTAAACCTACCGGGCACAGACCTCCAGCAACAGGTTTTCCAACTGTATTCGTGGAGCAATACGAAGGGACTTCAAACCCACGTCCGTACGAAAAATGGCCCGGTGAATCGAATGGAGCTGTTTGTTTGGAAATCTATGTGCTTGCTGGGTCAACTTCTGCGCTACAAATGGGTGAACACCTGCTTCTTTCGCCACGTCAGCAGGCGCGCAACCTTCGGCCAGCAAGGACTTCACTTTCCACAGTTGCCGAAAGTGGCGCGCAACCATCGAAACCACCATAAGTGGTTCCTGGCCGTGTTCCAACATCCCATCCAGAATCAGCAACGCTTTCGAAAGTTGGCGCTCGGCCATCGCGTCGATGAATTCCCAAATCACCTCTTCCTTGGTGCGAACAACGCTGGCCTCTACGTCCGCAACTGTGATCACACGCCGTTCGCCCACATACAGCGCCAATTTCTCCAACGTCGTCTGAAGGGTCAGCAGATCCGTCCCCACCGTTTCCACCAACATGGAGGCGGCACGTTTATCCAAATTCCAACCGATCTCCTTGGCGCCGCTCACCAAGACATCCGGAATTTGGGCGGCTTTCAACGGAGTAAATGAGTAAAGCCCTTTCTTATGTTTAATTTGACCTGCAATCGCCAACCGCAGATCAACTTTTGCGGCGACAAGCAACAACGTGTTTGTCGGCGATGGATTCGCGAGATAGGTTACCAGTGCATCCGATGCAGCTTTGTCTAGTCCCTCCCGACAACGAACACGTACAACACGTCTGCCCCCCATCATCGGAAGCGTTTGCACCGCTCCAAGAATTGTGTCAACAGGCACATCGGACAACTCGTATCGGTCCAGGTTAAAATCCCGCGAAGAGCCCGCAAGCGCAGCCTCCTCGATCATTTGGGCGGCCGATGCAACCACCAGCGCTTCTTCGCCACACACCAGATACACCGGCAATATTCCGAGTTTTTCAAGATCGTTTTTCAGTTCTGCAAGCCGCGGATCCATAACTTGTTGGGTAGCAGACCTTGGCACATCGGTCAACGCCGCACTTACCATTACGCCGTTTGGCAATTGACGAGTCGTCCGTTAGTATCGGGCGCAAGTGTGGCGGTGCACCGTGGCGGCGCCATCCACCCGTCTTGATGCCAACGGTCATAGGAACGCTCAATGAAAGTATTGGCTATGTGCCTTTTTGCCCTACTGTTTCTGGACACACTGTCTGGTTGCGAAAAAAAACAACAAGAATCTGCTGAAGATCAAGCTTTGGCATCTGAACAGCGCGCGATACAGCGATACAGCGACGAAACCGCCACAATCGATCCACGGCTGAAGAAATTTGTTGATGCGTGGGACGAAGCGATGCGCAACGAGGAGGTTGACACCCTTACTTCCGCAATCCGACAACGGGTACTGCCGGCGCTTGAAGAAGTGATCACCGCACTGACCTCTGTTCCAACCGATACGGATCGCCTCAAAGAAGCACATACGGAATTGGTATCCGCTTACAGGGATTTTCAAGCAGCAGTCAACTTATTTTTGACAGAAATTCGCGAAGATAACCGACGGCAGCCAATCGGAGCTCTACTTCAGGCGCTGGATACATTTAACAAGAAAGAGGAGAGCTATCGAACGAAAATGCGCGCATATTATCAGCAGTACAATGTCACCCTCGTTCAACAAACGAAACCCGTGCGCCCATCACCAAAAAACTGACCGTATGGCGGGAAACACAGAAACACGGTCTCCATCGCCGATCGATATCGCCGGGGCTCTACTAAAAACAATGCGGCCCCACCAGTGGGTGAAAAATCTATTTGTATTTGCCCCATTGATATTTGCCCGGCGATTTGTACATCAGGCTACCGGAACCATCGATTGGTTAGCCATCGGCCAAACAACACTGGTGTTTGGCATGTTCTGCCTTACGTCTGGTGCGGTTTACCTTCTGAACGACATCGTAGACCGTGACAAGGATCGTCTTCACCCCACCAAACGTTTACGACCGATTCCATCGGGGCGCCTATCCGTCCCCACCGCAACAATCGTAAGCGTGTCATCCGCGATTGTTGCACTTACCGTAGGGTTGCTCTGGGAACCTCTTCTTGCGGGAGTTCTTACAGCTTATCTTACTCTGAATGTCGCTTATTCATTCATTCTCAAGCACATCGTCTTTGCTGACGTCATCAGTATTGCGACGGGGTTCTTGCTGCGGATTCTAGGAGGCGCGATAGCGATAACGGTCCCTGTTACTGTGTGGTTATACGCATGCACTTTTCTTCTGGCGTCTTTTCTCGGTCTCGGCAAACGTAAACACGAAATTCTATTGTCGCATAAATCCGCTCACGCCCAAAGGCGGGTCCTTCGTTCCTATCGACTGCATTGGGTCAATCGAGCGATGGTTGTTCTCGGCATTGCGACCGCCGTGTGCTACACAGCCTACACCGTCAGCGAACATGCGGTCCACCAGTTTGGCTCCCGCGCGATGGTGTTCACGGTACCATTTATTGTAGTTGGCTTGTTTCGATTTGTAGGATTGCTCAATCGAAGCCAGGTGGCCGATAGCCCTACCGACGCCATGTTGAAAGATCGCTGGTTCCTCACGAACCTCGCTGCCTGGGTGGTCGTCGTACTTTGGATCGTGTATAGGGCATGACCTATTATGTTCAAATCCGCCACATTCAGTTCACCTACGATCAATCTTATCTTAGCACTTTGCCTTCCGGCTTGTTTTTCATTGGGGGTGGCGTGCGGTGGAAAAGCCGTACTACAGGCGGATGATACCGAATCAGGGGAATCGTTGTCGGCGGTCGACCTTCTTGAGCAGGACATTAAGTTAGCAGAATCGACAACACAATTCCCAGACTGGTTTGTCGTACGGTACAACCCTCCTGCTTGCGATTGCCCCGCGCTGGAAATGCTGGTTAAAAATCGATGGTTACGGATTCACGTGGATTGGGAGATTTCCTCCGACAACACCTCAACATCCGAAGCCCTTGCCGCCGCCTCCAACGCATTTGCCGCAGGGCAATTTCCACTTTTATGGCTACACGCCAAACCACACGCGCGAGCTTATTTGTGCGCGGAAAGTACACTGTGCGCTCGAGCGGTTGGATACGCGTTGTCGCTGACGGAGCCCACAGACATTGCTCCCAACGACACACCACCCGAAGTAACCCAATGACCCCATTCAATCCCAAACGGGGTCAGTCTTAAGCCGCAAACGATCCCGGTCGAGCTCAATTAACGCTGAGTTGGCCGCGACCAAACCGATGCTATATCGCAAACATGCCTCAAAGAAGGGCATGACCAAGGCAGCCGACAACGCTTATCGGCGTTTGCGTGACAACAACGACCGTAAGTCGTCAGATACTGCTCCAAGATACCAATATCCGATCAGCACTCGCGCCGCGACAAACACAAAGATAATGGACGTGCTATAGGCTAATATTTGCTCGGCTTCTCCATAGGCGGCGTATAGCGCCACCATCACGACCTGGGTAGTACCCAGCCCAGCAAACGAAATAGGAATCGTGCCCACCAAAGTCAGGATTGAATTGTAAATTACAAGTTCTGCAAACGGCACAGCGACGCGGAACAGATGTAAAGAAACGTAGTGAATCACCGCAAATACAAGAATATAGCCCGTACGAACGACAAACAACGCAAAATGATGTTTAAGTCGAGCCCGCCGAAAGGCACTAAAAATAGACCACGTTCTCAACTTACCCAAAATCAGAAAATCAAAGCCGCCGTTCCAATAAACCAACGAGCCAATGTATATCCCTAGGATTACCGCGGTCACCGCAAACAAGGCGGAGTACATTTCCGGAGTGATGCCGGCAGGAGTCAGTGCCAAGCCAACCCCGACCAACACAGTCAGCACCGTAAGATCAATAACGTTAAGAAAAAGCATGCTGGACGCGGACTCAAGAAATGGAATGCCGGTCCGTTTTTTCACGAGCAATGCAATGGCACCCGCTGCAGCGTTGTAGTTGACGATGTTAAGAAAGTAACTCGCACCTTTAATTGGAAGGATCTGCCGAAAAGTGACGGGCGTGTTGAGCCACGAAAACAGATAAGTTAAGCTTTTTGAATCAATCAGAAACACAAGCACCGCTGATAGCCCCCAAATTGGCAATAAAACGGCGATATTTGCTTTCTTAAGCTCCATCCAGACCTTGTTTAGGTCATAAGTTAAGCCAAGATAAACGAGCAATCCGCCCGCTATCCACCACGGAAAAGTGGTTTTGAAGAATGTCCACAAACGCGACAAAAGACCCGTTTTTTCGGGCGAGGGGGATGATGAACTGACGGTTGCTTCCAATTGATTCACGGACTGACTGTAAACCGGAATTGCTCGTGGGTCGACCCTCGATCCGGTTAACACGGATTTCTCATGATATGCGGAGTGGCGGCATTGAGAAATCTCCGAACCAAACATACTGCCACAGTGGACAGTCGCGAATGTTTTTGACAGCCTACGCCCAGGTGTGTGGTGTTTTTAGATGAAATTTTTGTCATGGCCGTCTTTGCCGCCTCGCCCGCAAAAATCCCTGCGCCAAATTCCCGATATCACTCGGGATTTTTTCGGACAATTCGGCGAAAATCCGGCTTGTCAAAAATTCCCCTTAAAAACACCACACACCTAGACACAACCTGAGGGTCGACGACCGTAGTTGTAACCGAAGACTCACGGGATCGAGCACTCCAAGGGAGGCTCTGCGGTGGAAACGAAGCCAAACGCTGTCAAATCAACAGAATCCATGCCCACTCCAACAAGAAGAGCCGTGTTACAGGCCTTGTTATGGGTTTTTCGCGACGGAATGCACAGCCAAACTGCGTTGGCAAGGGCCTTGACTCAAAAACGTGTAACTGACGTGCGGGACCGCTCCTTGGCGACCCACATATTTTTTGGCGTTTTGCGCTGGCAAAGGCGCCTGGATAGCGAATTATTACCATTTGTACGCCGCGATCTTGCACAGACGGATTCTGTCGTACTCGTTGCGTTGAGAATGGCAATTTACCAGTTGCGTTTTCTGGATCGTGTTCCACCCCACGCGGCGGTATCCGACGCGGTTTCGTTGGTCAGAGAGGTTCGGGGTGGCAAGTCTGCAGGGTTTTGCAACGCCGTGCTGCGAAAAGTTGTCGCAGCACCTGCAGAAGACAAACCCCCGTTGATGGACATCACTACACTAGCGCGGTGGTACAGCCACCCCGATTGGCTCGTGGAGCGCTGGAGTAAACAGACCCGTGATCTTCACGGATTGGAGCGGTTGTGCGCGGCCTACAGTGAACCCGCACCATCCGTGGTGAGGCTAAAAGAGGGATACGGCATAGCAGAACGTGTTCTAGGATGGATATCAAAACGCCCCGAAGCCCAATCTACCTGTGGAACGATGCCGAATGCGTTGATTCTGGAGGGAATCGACCCATTGCGTGGAACTCCGTTTGAACAAGGGTGGTGGGTGCCTCAAGACGAGGCTGCACAGTGGGTCACCACCTTGTTAGGCCCGTGTCCGGGCGCAACAATACTGGATGTGTGTTGTGGAACAGGAACAAAGACAACCCACCTTGCCGAAATGGCGGGGTCGAGCGGCAAAGTGGTGGCGCTCGACATTCATCCCGCAAAATTGGAGGAACTGGAGCGACTGATTCAAAAATGGCGACCGCCGGCCTCTGTCCAGACGATTGTCGCCGACGCAACCCAGCCATTTCCTCGTGCTTGCCTGGGTTTTGATCGGATTCTGGTCGACGCGCCATGCACGGGGCTTGGCACAATTCGCCGGAGACCGGAAATCAAATGGCGCCAAGAGCCACATCGACCGGCCGAAATGGCAACCCTTCAGTCCGCAATTCTGCACAACGCCGCCATGGCGCTGAATGTCGGAGGAGTCTTGGTGTACTGTGTATGCACGCCCATGGAAGAGGAAGGTCCAGGCGTAATTCGGCGATTCCTGGAAAATCACGGTTCGACATTCTCACAAATACCCGTCCATGGCTCAGAAAAAGACGGTTTTTTGCTAACCAGTCCACTTGTAGGCGGCATGGACGCGTTTTTTGCCGCGATTCTGACACGAAACAACTAACCCGGATTTTTCCCGTGCGCGTGGTCAAGATCACCGAGACGCCAGCAAATTCGCGCATAGTGGGCTTCTTTTTGCGCCACCTCATGTGATATTATATTAATTGCAAGATTTACTATGTTATCTCATAGTCGGAAAAACATCCGTTGACGGGAATGGGCCGCCACCTTGTTGGCCCGATAAGCCAGTGGCAAACCCGCACTAAATTAACAAATCTATGCAGTTGGAGACATCAGGTGGCAGGCTACAGCATGGCCTTGGGTGGCAGCGTCATTCCCGGTGATTGGCGGGGCAACAAAGCAGACGGGTCGTGCAAGTCGACACCTAACCACGTATGCACAGCGCCCCCTCCAGTGTTCAATACTCTTGACGGGTGTCTTCACAACGGACTCAGAGTGAACGTGAACGACGCCACGCCTAAATAACACACGACTCGCCGTCAACAGATCCTGGGTATACGGATGAAGCGGATTACTAAACACTTTAGTAGTAGGACCAGACTCCACTACACGCCCGGCATACAGAACAAACACATGCTCCGCTAGTCGATGCACAAGTGCCATGTCATGCGTAATCACCAAAAGTGTGCGACCCATGCGACTTGTCACGGATACGAGAAGGTCCGCAATTTCGTTACGTTGTGAGATGTCCAACGCACTCGTTGGCTCATCGGCGACAACGAATCGAGGATCGCTCGCCAGAGCACGTGCAATAACCACCCGTTGGCGTTGCCCACCGGAAATCTGGTGGGGAAACCGCTCAAGAAGATCCCCCCCCAAATCGACCAATCGAAGTAATTCCTCACATCGCGTTTGGTTATGTGCTCGTGGGACCAATCGATGAACTATCAGCGGCTCCTCGAGGCTGAATCGAACCGTTCGCCTCGGGTTGAGGCAATCCGCTGGATTCTGAAAGATCATCTGGTTTATCCGACGAAATTCCATCAGCTTGTCCCGAGACCACGCCCCCTCGTTCTCAGAAAAAACCATGTGGTCGCCAACCCGCACCAAACCAGCGGTGGGTTCAGTAAACCGCAACAAACACCGCCCCAAAGTTGTTTTTCCGGAGCCACTTTCCCCGACCAGCGCATTCACACTGCCCGCCACGAGCGATAAATCGGCGTCGTCCAGCGCGAGGCGGGAAAGAGCGGATGCTCCTCTGCCAAAACGAGAAAACCGCTTTGACAGCTTCACGACCTCGACATAGTGCGGCGTGCTGGTCATGATCTCACACCAAAATTACCAAAGTCACGCACTAATTTAGCTGTATAAGCATGCTTAGGGTGATCAAATATGTCTAATATTGAACCCTCTTCCACAACTGTGCCGGACTGAAGCACCAGCACATGATCGGCCATTCGCGAAGCCACGGACAGGGAATGAGTAACAAGCAAAATGCTCAATCCAAGTTCTGTTTGCAGCGTATTTAACAATACAAGTATCGTCTCTTGCACCGTCGGGTCTAACGCGGTGGTAGGCTCGTCAGCAATCAACACCTTGGGCTGCGGCGCGATCGCCATCGCAATGCCGACCCGCTGACACATTCCTCCGGACAATTCGTGGGGATAACGTCCAAATACCGCATGTGGATCGGAAAAACCAACTCGCTGGAGAATCTCCAAAGCCGTCGTCTTTGCTTGTGTTTTTGTCAATTGACAATGCAACCTTAAGATTTCGACAACTTGGTCACCGCACGTATACACCGGAGTAAGTGTCGACCAAGGGTCCTGAAACACAACACCGACCATCCGTCCGAGAATGCTGCTTGCCGACTCCGGCGTCATTTCACGGTCGCCGACGCGAATAGTGCCTCGGGTTTTCCGAATGTTGGGCGACGGAAATATTCCTCCGATGGCGTGAACTAAGGTGGACTTACCGGACCCGCTCTGGCCGATGACGCAAAGGGTCTGACCGTTCGCGAGATTGAATTCGATATTACGTAGAATGGGAATCGGCGGTTTGTTCAGGAAAAAAGCCGACACAGACAAATCAGAGACACTGATTAGCGTCCTGGATGCCGTTTCCGTACTCAATGGATATTTTCCGATCCATTTATGGGGTCATTCGTTAGCTGGGAAACGGCCAACATCAGCTCAGACATGGGACCCATCAATAATTCCGCACGAGCGACGGGGCACAGAGTTTCCAACAACCGTTGCTTTTCCACGGGAGACGCCGGCACCATTGACGCAAGTCGATTTGTTAACACCCCCAAATCTGTGGTTGACGACTGCACACGACTAAACGGACCAGCGGCGGACCCGAGCACGCGAACCAACCCGTCCGTTAAGTTGAGTAGTCGCCGGCGGGTGGCGTCTATCCGATCTGTCATCCGTTCGTCGATGTGGTCGTGCAACACCCGAATCGTAGCCGTTCGATAGGGAACTTCACGTTCCCATAACTCGACGGTGATCCGCGCAAGCCCGTGTACGTAAAGGTCAAATCGACCATCTTTGAGCCGTTGTTCATTGACGATTTTCCCAAGGCCAGCGATACGATAAGTAGGGGGCGACTGATAGTAATCTCGCTCCCAACCCGGTTTCAGACCAGCGACGATGATATGGCGGCCGCCCGCCAATGCGTCCTCCGTCATTTGGCGATAACGAGGTTCAAAAATATGAAATGGTATTAGGGTGTGTGGAAACAGCACATATTCCGGAAGCGGCAACACCGGAACGTGTTCGATACGTTCATCAACCAGTGGGGTTCTTGTACTCACGTTTTGACCTGACCAAAAACTCGGTCGCACTCAAGTTTCATTGACACATGGAGAAGATCACCCGTACCATCTTCCCCAGTTTTTACGGTTCCGAAACCGAACCAGACGATACCGGCATTGAGTGTAAAAGCGCAAACTTCACCAACCAGGATACGAATAATGAACGACGACGCCCCACCGACGATCCCGAATCAAGTTCCCGACACGGAGTTCATTGACGGCGAATATCGCATTGTTGGAGCTGCAAAACGCGTTCTTGTTCTCCATCGGGACTATACGCTTTTGGAACGGGACGATCCACCGACCGAAATCGAAAAGCCCAAAAATGTTCGACCAAACTTGAAGGTTGCCACAGGACCGATGCCAAAAACAGCTCCAAACCGCCCACAGCGTAAAGTCGGGCGTACGATGTCCGATATAAAAGTGTGATCGTAGCTTTTTACCCAAACACCCTCTTAGAGGGTGTTTAAATATTAATCGCACTGTGCTAGAGTACCTTCCAATTGGAGGTGCCATGCTGGAGAATCATCCTACAGTCGAATCGACCCCAAGCGTA
>JABWCM010000414.1 GCA_013360285.1 Myxococcales bacterium | reverse complement strand
GTACCCGAAGGTACGCTGAGGATGGGCCGACCGAGGCAGGACCGACGTAGTAGGCCAATGGCTCGCGTAGCTTATTTTTTTCCCAAACACCCTCTAAGTCAGATTCTGGCTAAACCTGCGAAAATTGATGTGAAAGTAATCTTGGATCGTGTCGGACGTTGTTCCTGAACGGCCGTCAGAGGTAACGAGTGAAGTGTATTCTGGGAATTGAAACAAGTTGCGATGAAACCGCTGCGTCCGTCGTTGAACTTACGGGAACGGTGCGTTCCAACGTTGTGGCAACGCAAATTCCAGTACATGCCCGATATGGCGGCGTTGTTCCGGAGTTGGCATCAAGAAATCACGTTATGTCGATTCTACCTGTCGTGCGCGAAGCTTTGAATTCGGCATATCTGTCATGGTCAGGCCTCGCTGCCATTGCAGTAACGCAGGGACCCGGGCTTATTGGTGCGCTCCTGGTCGGAATCCAAACCGCTAAGTCACTCGCCTATGCGTTTAAATTACCTTTGATTGCCGTGGACCACGTCGAGGCACATGTTACCGCCGCGATGCTGAGTAACCCAAAACATCCGGAAATGCCCACTGCCACGCCGCCGTATGTCGCTATGGTTGCTTCGGGCGGGCACACCGCTCTTTATCGTGTCGACGCGATTGGAAATTATACTGTGTTGGGCCACACACTTGACGATGCGGCCGGCGAAGCGTTTGACAAAGTGGCGAAAATGATGGGACTACCTTATCCCGGTGGGCTCGCCATCGATCGGGTATCCCGTGAAGGGAATCCTGCGGCAATTGCATTTCCGCGAGGTATGATGGGTGCTGCAAACTTGGATTTCAGTTTTAGCGGATTAAAAACGGCAGTCAGAAACTACCTGGCTAACCGTGGTTCGTTTCCGCTGTCCTCTATTGAAATCGCGGATATTGCTGCCAGCGCGCAAGAAGCGATTGTGGACGTTCTTGTGGAAAAGACGATACGCGCTGCAAGGGGTGAGCATGTGCGGCAGGTCGTGTTGTCCGGTGGTGTGGCCGCCAACCATCGATTACGTGAACGATTGAGCCGTCGGTGTGAGGAAGAGCAAGTCCAGGTTGTTTTGACGCCGTTGGAATATTGCACCGATAACGCAGCAATGGTGGCCAATCTTGGGCGGCTTTTTTATTCCAGAGGGGAATTTACCTCTCCAGATGCCCTTGATGCGTACGCAAACCTCCGTATCGGAAGTCCTCGTGGTATTCGAGTGCGGGAGTCGCCGTGATTTCATCGGGATACGTTGTTGCCAAAAAGGCTTTCGGCCAGCACTTCTTGATGGACCGCGGTGTGTTACGGAGCATCGCATTGTTGTGCGACGCGGCGTCTAACGAAACGCTGGTTGAAATCGGACCTGGATCGGGTCACTTAACGGCCTTGTTGTTGTCCACCACGTCCGCGCACAAAGTGGTTGCGATCGAGATGGACCGTGACCTTGTTCCCGTTGTTGAGCAACTCGGCGACCCGCGCCTGCAGGTAATCTGCGGCGATGCCGCACGAGTTGACTACTCGGAATATTGTGCCTCAACCCGTGAAACAGTCGCTGTTGGAAATCTGCCATACAATGCGGCGATGGCGATTTTGTTTCGTCTATTGCAATTCAAAGCAATTTTTCGCCGTTTTGTTTTGATGTTTCAGTTGGAAGTGGCGCAACGCCTCGTTGCACAACCGGGGACCAAGGCATATGGAATTCCATCTGTACTTGTGGCGTTGTCGGGGGTTCCGGAGATAGCTGTTGAAGTTGGTCCCGAGGCGTTCTCACCCCGGCCCAAAGTCAATTCCGCGGTGATCGTGATGGATGTTCGCGCGGAAGACCGCCTTGACGTAGCCGGAGACGTTGTGGGTTTTACGCACTTTGTGCGCGCTGCGTTTGGGCAGCGGAGAAAAACGATGGTCAATGCGTTGGGAGGGACGCCGTGGTCGAAGGACCGAGTCCTGATTGCGTTGAGTGCGGTGGGTCTTGATGTCCGCATACGCGCGGAGGCGTGCAGCCCCGAGACCTTGGCTGCGGTGTATCGCGCGCTCGTTTCAGCTTAGCGACGACTTCTTGTTGTCTTTTGGGTTGTTTAGTCATGCTGCATGGTAATTGAATGTTATCATTCGGTACCATATCGCTCTTCTGGGAGGAACCGTGACACGGTTTTGGTTGGTTTTCTCGTTGGCATTTTTAGGGGCCATCGGCTGCGCAGCGGAAATTGGGGACGATTGCAACACGAATTTGGACTGCGGAACTGCAAAACAGTGTGATCTAAGCCAACCTGGGGGATATTGTACGGCTGCGAATTGTGACAGCGTTCCATGTCCGGATGGGGCTATTTGTGTTGCCTTTTCGGAACAGGATCATTTCTGTATGGCGGCATGTGACAGCAACTCCGATTGTCGTGACAGCTACGTGTGCGTGAAGAACTTTGGGCCACATCCCTTCTGCAATTCGGTTGCTGCCCCGGAGTAGTGGACCATGGGATTTCCGACGAGGATTTTTTGGGGGAGCGTTGGTTTGAGCATCTTTGGCAGCGCTTGCGCCGCGACAGGGGGTAACACCACCCGCCCGGTTGTGGCACAAGATGCTCCACAACGAGGAATACGTCTGGTAACAGAGGTTTAT
>JABWCM010000179.1 GCA_013360285.1 Myxococcales bacterium | reverse complement strand
CAGCTTCAACCCGGGAGTGACCCTCTCAAATCTGGTGAAGTTCAATGAGCGATGTTGTACTACGTTATCATAAGGGAACATTGTTGCTTGACGGTCAACTCCCAACCGTTTCGCTTCCTGGGTTTGTAGCGGATGAGCGGGTCGGATTAATAAGAGCACCGGCGTTATATTACCGTGATGTCGTAAGGGCTCTGATTCGAGCGCAGATTCCCTTTGTCGATGAAGCAAGGAATTATCAGGAGGTTTCACTACGTCACCACGTTCGTCAAACCCCGTTTCCACACCAGACCGCAGGACTTGCGGCATGGGTAAAAGCGGGCAAACGAGGTGTGGTTGTACTTCCCACAGGTGCAGGAAAAACCTTCGTCGCGGAAATGGCTATATGTGATGTGGGTAGATCAACTCTGGTCGTGGTGCCGACTCTCGACCTGATGACCCAATGGGTTGATCGACTGTCTATAGCACTTGGCACGCCGATCGGGATTATTGGTGGTGGAGCTCACACACTGGCAGATATTACAGTTACCACATACGATTCCGCGTATATCCATGCTGAGAAGCTGGGAAATCGGTTTGGGTTGATCGTCTATGACGAGGTCCATCATTTGCCGGGACCCTCGATCCGCCAGTCGGCGATTTTGTCGATTGCACCTTATAGGCTTGGTTTGACTGCAACACCCGAGCGCGCTGACGGCGCGCACACGGAGTTGGACTGGCTTGTGGGTCCCGTCGTGTACCGAACTGATATCGCAGACTTACGAGGCGAGTTTCTTGCCGACTATCGCGTAGTAACGATTGAAGTCGATCTGGAGCCGGAAGAGAGAGAACGCTACGACGAGGCGCGGGCCATCTATACGGGATTCATACGGGATTCCGGCCTAGTAATGCGCGGGCCTACAGACTGGCAGCGGTTTGTCACACGATCAAGTCGCAGTGCCGCAGGGCGGCGGGCGTTTCGTGCATACCTCGATCAAAAAGCGATTTCCCTTGCACCAAATGGTAAGATAAATGCACTGGAAGCTCTGTTAAGAGAGCATACAGGGGTCCCTACCATCGTGTTTACGAACGATAATTTGACCGCCTATCGCGTGGCTAGAGATTTTCTTGTCCCGGTCATCACCCACGTTACAGACGTATTGGAGCGTAAGGAGATATTGGACGGTCTGCGTAGCGGGGTCTATCGAACTGTCGTAACGAGTCGGGTGCTAAATGAAGGTGTCGATGTTCCGGACGTCGGAGTGGGCATCATCATGTCGGGTACCGGCAGTGTTCGGGAACACGTCCAACGCCTCGGGCGAATTTTACGGCGAACGAGCGGAAAACAGGCTATTTTGTACGAAATGATTACCGCGCAGACCAGCGAAACCGCGCAAAGCAAACGCCGAAGGGATCACGATGCTTACCGCTAATTTAGTACGCGTGCGGATATCTGACGGACGGGTGGTGCCCCAGTATGTTTCCACGTCGTCCGCTCAACAACAGCAACGGGCCGCAGCGCTGATCGCCTTGTTTCAGGATTCCGTTGGGTCTTCTCGCGCCGATCTGGATGAAGCGATCTCGGATCACATCGGTGTACAAACCGATTTTCTTGTACAGCGAGGCCTCGTTAAGTTGCTGCTCGATCGAACGGACTTTGAAGTCAACTCGCCGGCAAACCCGATGGAACTTCGCCAAAGGGTGTTTCGCCTCGCCGCAACGTTATTACCAATTGTCCGTCATGCGGACGGTCTACCTGGTACGCCCCGCCGAACGGTCCTTGAAAAGGTGGCGGAGCACTATGGTGTAAACTGGACCGATATCGATGCGGCGTTGTGGGCAGACAAGCCGGATGCTCAACGAATCCGGTCGGTTGATTTGCTGGAGCCGGGTGAACTTCTGGATCGGTATAACACCGCCCTTGCACAGGGAGTCCTGCTCCGCGCCGAGTCGATGACGGTTCATCTTGATCCACAAACATCGCCAGGTCGCGTCCGAACAGTACTACGTGCGGTCAAATTCTTCGGACTGAGCCACAGAATTATACGAGATGAAGAAAACGACGCATTGGTTATTCATTTGGATGGACCGCTGTCGTTGTTTCAAGGAAATACGCGGTATGGACTGCAAATGGCAAACTTTCTGCCGGTCCTGCTATTGGCCGAAAATTGGAAACTTGAGGCAAAGGTCAAATGGGGCGACAACGACAAGGCGGCAAGATTTTGTTTGAGCCCAGAACAAGGTTTACGGAGTCATTACGCGGACCGGGGAAGCTGGCAGAGTGAAGAAGAAGTTTTGTTAAGACAGAAATTGGCATCGGTATCGGGGCCATGGACGTTAAGTGAACGGTCTGAAGTGCTGTCTTTGAAGGGGGGGGACGTAGCGATACCCGACCTGACATTGGTCCATCAAGACGGCGGCCTCGTGTGGGTTGAACTATTGGGCTTCTGGAGAAAAGCAAGCCTCGTCCCGCGATTGGCGGCGCTAAAGAAAGCAGCAGTCGGAAATTACATTTTGGTGGTTTCCGAACGGTTACAAATGGATTCGGAGGAACTCGATACTACCCCAATCCCGATACTGCGCTACAAAGGAGTCATTTCTCACAAAAAACTCTTGGAACTGGCAGGAAAACTGCCACGAACAACTGATATACCATCACCGTTCCGTCAATTTTAGCGCTTCAGAGGGTCAGCTTCAAGCCGGAAGTGACCCTGATCGAGCTAATTTAGCGCTGAGAGGCAATATCGGGCATATGCCGCAAGGAGGGGCATGGCCAAGGCAGCCTAAATTAGCCGAACAGGGTTCACTTATCTATTTTCGCTGACCCTCTCAGTGCTTTATCAAGTACCGCATGGCTGCCCGCCGAGCGTATTTAAGAATAACGTGTGTGCCCTGTCTCTCGGGTGCAGCTACGTTTCACCACATTTCCGTTCTCGATCGAAGCATCCTCCGGGTAAAGTATTGCGGTTCGTGATGTGCTCCTCTACAGTGTAGCCTAGTAGTTTTTTAACTTACCAACGTCGTGCAGGAATAAATCTATGGAGCTTCGGCAAATCGTTATTTGGTCTGGTTTGGGTTGCATGCTGGCTGTAGCCGCCTGCGGGGACGACTCCACCGCTGCGGGTGGGCAGGGGAACGGCGGATTGGATGCCCCGAACGGTCTTGGTGATGGCAATCTGGGAGGCAGCGACACGACTGACGACGACGCAAAGCCGACCCTGGATAGTAGTGGCACCGAACCGGACGTACCTCCGCTGTTTCCGGACGGATTTGTCGGAAAAGATGGTGAACAACCAGAAGAAACGACGTCGGGTTCCGATATGGAACAATGCGGTGGATTTGGAGAGTTCTGCCAAGGAAACGCCGACTGCTGCTCGGGGTTTTGCGTCGAAAATTTTGACGGTTTTCAGTGTACCGACCTCTGTATTGAGGAATGCCCTGAAGGTTTCGACTGTAAAGCCGTTTTGAACACCTATCCCGATGTGGTGACGATTTGTGTCCCTAAGTTATCAAAACTGTGCCAGCCCTGCAAAACCGACTTCCAGTGTAACGGAGGTACCTGTGAACTGTTCGGCGACAAAAGTTATTGTACGGCTGACTGCTCGAATTCGGAATGCCCGACGGGATACAACTGCGAGGAGGCCGAAAATGGCGCCAAACGGTGCGTTCCCGGCAACGGTACGTGTGACTGCACGCCAGAGAACAACGGTGTCATTCGTCCTTGCGCGGTAAAAAACGACAACGGAATTTGCAGTGGGTTTGAAACCTGTGTTGCGGAATCCGGATGGACTACCTGCGATGCAAAAGATCCGGCCCCCGAGGACTGCAATGGGCTTGACGATGACTGTGACGGAGTTGTCGACGAGGGTCTACCAATCAGCCAACCTTGTAGTGCTGAAACCGAGTTTGGGACCTGCGAAGGCGAAGCGTTTTGCCTCGGCGGCGCCGGTTGGGTGTGCAGTGCGCTGGACCCGCAAGCTGAAGTATGTGATTTCCAAGACAACAACTGCAACGGCCAGACGGACGAGACATTCAAAAACACCGACGGAAAATACGCCGATGTATTGCACTGTGGTGGATGCGGAAAAAGTTGCGAAGGATTATTTCCAAACGGTACATCGATTTGCGACACATCCGGCGCCACACCGCAGTGCGCCGTAGGACAATGTAACCCAGGGTACTACTTGGAAGGCAAATACCAGTGCCTACCAATTCAAGACACACAATGTAAGGAATGTGTCGCCGACTTTCAGTGTGCGGGTGGCGTATGCGTCGATATCGGCGGCAAGGGATACTGCACGTTACCTTGTACAGGCAATACTTGCCCCGGTGAATACCAGTGCCTGCCGGCAAACGGGCCGGACGGTACACCAAAGAGCCTTGCGTGTATTCCAAAGACGGGTGCTTGTGACTGCCTTTTACCCGCCGACGCCGGAAAAAAACGCCCATGTAGCGCCGAAAACGGTATCGGCACCTGTTTTGGTTTTGAAACCTGCAACCCACCTGGTGGCTGGGGTACATGTGATGCTTTGGTCCCTGCCCCTGAGATATGCAATGGGTTGGATGACGACTGCAATGGCTTTGTTGACGATGCCCTACCTATCAGTGAGCCATGCCAAAACTCAAAGCTCAATGTCGGCACCTGTTTAGGTGATCAGTTCTGTTTTGGCAGCGCGGGTTGGGTGTGCAACGCCCCTGCTCCCGACGTCGAGTTGTGTGACTACAAGGACAACAATTGTAACGGCGACGTCGACGAGACTTTCAAAGATGACCTAGGCAAATACGCCTCTAACCAACACTGTGGCGCGTGCGGAACCAGTTGCACAAACGCGATTCCGAATGCGGTCGCTGTCTGCGATGCATCGCTTCAAACACCGCAGTGTGTGGTCGAATCGTGTGCCCCAGGATTTTACAAGATCAACAATTACCTATGTCTCAAAGAGGGGGAAAGTTACTGCAAACAATGTCAAGAAGACATTCAGTGTGACGGAAAATCCTGCGTCGTAATCGGCGACGGGACCTTTTGTTCGGCGGCCTGTTTAGTGGATGACGATTGTCCGGACGGATATGGATGTTCTGCTGTACCCGGGGGCGGAACCTACTGTGTTCCGACAAACGGCACGTGCGACTGCACTCCCGATACCTCCGGGGCAAAAAAGCCATGCGAAATCACCAATGATGTCGGTACCTGTGTCGGTTTCAGCGTTTGTGACCCTGCGGTGGGTTGGTTGGCCTGCAACGCGACGGCGCCCGCCACGGAAACGTGTGACGGAAAAGACAATGATTGTAATGGAATTGTCGACGATGGCCTCCCGGTGTCACAAGACTGTTCCCAACAGAACGAATTTGGCACATGTGCCGGCAAATCCACGTGTGTCGGAAGCCAAGGATGGGTATGTAGTGCAAAAATACCATCCGCTGAAGTATGCGACTTTGCCGATAACAACTGCGACGGTCTGGCTGACGAGAATTTTAAGGATACAAATGGGAAATATGCTTCTGCCACCCATTGCGGTACGTGTAATTCGCCGTGCGGAGGAACCATCGCGAACGCCGAATCTGAAGTCTGCGACGGCACCAAAGTTAAACCGCAGTGTATCGTCACTAAGTGTCAAGATGGATTCTTTAAGTTAAATGACTTTCAGTGCATAGAAACCCCCGAAGTAACTTGTTTCCCCTGCACAAAAGATGCCGATTGTTTTGGCGGCGCTTGTGTCGAACTCGACAACGGAAAATCCTGCGTACCCAAATGCAGCGTTCAGCAAGATTGTGAACCCGGATTCCTTTGTACCGGTGGTGCGTGTGTACCGGAGTCCGGCTCGTGTGACTGCACCCAATCCACAGCCGGCGTGAAAAAATTATGTTCCGTCGAAAACAATGTCGGTGTGTGTGTTGGTTTTTCAATTTGTGACCCGAAAGTTGGCTGGACGTCGTGTGACGCCGCAACGCCTGTTGTTGAAGTGTGCAACGGTATCGATGACGATTGCGATGGCATTCCCGACGATGGTTTGCCGGCCACTCAACCATGCGAAAAAACAAATGAATTCGGCAAATGCACCGGCCAGTCGATCTGTTTGGGAGCACAAGGGTGGGTTTGCCAAGCCGCTGTTCCGGCCAAAGAAACCTGTGATTTCATTGACAATGATTGTGATGGGCAGATTGACGAGGATTTCAAGAACGCGTCCGGAAAATATGGCAGTGCACAACACTGCGGTACCTGCGGAAAGGTCTGCGGGGGTACCGTCGCCAACAGCCAAACCGAAATATGTGATGTTACCAAACAGGTCCCACAGTGTATCGTAGAAGCCTGCCAACCCGGTTACTTCAAACAAAGTGACTTGCAGTGCATCCTGCAGCCGGCGGTATCCTGCTCACCGTGTGTCAGCGACGACAGTTGTTTTGGTGCGAAGTGCACGACGGTGGGTGCGGGCAAATTCTGTTTACCTTCGTGTGGCGCCGGCAAGCCCTGTGATGCCGGGTACTCTTGTGTTAACAGCGTGTGCCAGCCATCCAACGGAAGTTGTGACTGCTCCGAAGCCACCGCAGGTGCAAAACGAACCTGCCAATCGAAAAATGCGATAGGAACCTGCCTTGGATTCGAAACATGTGATCCAAAGGTAGGGTGGACAGGGTGTACGGCGGCCGTACCCGCGAACGAAGACTGCGACGGCAAAGACAATGACTGCAACGGTCTCGTGGACGATGGCTTACCCACGCAGCAGGTTTGTGCTCAAAAGAACGACTACGGAATTTGTAGCGGTTTTGCGCAGTGTTATGGCTCCGCCGGATGGGTCTGTTTGGCGCCGACGCCGGCTGCGGATATCTGTGATTTTAAAGACAACGATTGCGACGGCCAGGTTGACGAAGACTACAAAGACGCCGCCGGGAAGTACACCGTTACCGACCACTGCGGAACCTGCAACAACAAATGTGGTGACCAGTATCCCAACTCGTTGTCCGAAGTATGCGACGCGTCCAAAACAGTACCGCAGTGTATCGTTTCGGCCTGTGAAGCGGGCTACCTAAAGTTGAATGACTTCCAGTGCTTAGAGATTCCGCCTATCGCATGTGAACCCTGTTCAACCGATGCCAATTGTTTCGGGGCGACCTGTATGGAAATCGACCAAGGTAAGTTCTGTGTAGAGTCGTGCAACAACGGCGCGTGTGCAGAAGGGTACTTCTGCTCCGGAAACAAATGCCTTCCGTGGAATGGTACGTGTGATTGTAATACCGAGACCGCGGGCGCCAAACGTACATGTTTTCAGCAAAACGGCATCGGCAAATGTTATGGGTTCGAGACCTGTGATCCCAAAACCGGTTGGGGCCCATGTGACGCTCCAACGCCAAAAAATGAAGTCTGTAACGGTCTCGACGATGAATGCGACGGGTTTATCGACGATGGCCTGCCTGCAACACAAACATGCGAAAATACAAACGCTTTTGGGAAATGCGCCGGACTTTCAGTGTGCTACGGAACGGTGGGTTGGTTCTGTCAGGCACCGCAGCCTGCGGCGGAAATTTGCGATTTTAAGGACAATGATTGCGATGGTCTGGTGGACGAGAACTTCAAGAACGCCGACGGCAAATACGGATCGAACGATCATTGTGGTGGCTGCGGCATCAGTTGCAGTTCGTCCATTCTGAATGCCGTTGCCGAATGTGACCCGACGCTGGTCGTACCTCAATGCGTCGTTACGTCGTGTTTGGATGGCTGGCAGAAATACAACGACTTTTTGTGTATTCCTCTGACTTCTACTTTGTGTGAACCGTGCGCTACCGACGCGAATTGTATCGGCGAAAATGCGAAATGTATTCCGTTGGTTGACGGGTTGTACTGCTCCATTAGTTGTTCCGATGATTTGGACTGCCCGAGCGGCTATTTTTGCCAAAACGCGGTTGGCACAACCAAACAATGTGTCCCGGCCACATCCTCATGTACCTGCGACGGTTCGAATTTGGATTTACAGATGGGGTGCAGCATTACGTACGCCCCCCCGGGCGGTGGACCACAAACCACTTGTTTTGGCTCGGAATATTGTACCGCGACGGGGTGGACGGGATGTATTGTGCCGACCGAAACGTGCAACAGCCAAGACGACAACTGCGATGGTTTGGTCGACGAACCGTTTAAGACTGCCGGCAAATACTCGTCCGACCAGCATTGTGGAAAATGTAACAAAAATTGCGCAGCCCTGGACTATGCAAACGCCGTCGGCGTGTGTAATGCCACGTTGGAGACACCGGATTGTGGAATGAAATGCAACTCCGGGTATTGGGATGTCAACCAGAACCCTGCGGACGGGTGCGAGTGTCATTATGTATCGGCAGTGGATTATCCCGACGGTATCGATCAGAACTGTGACGGTGTCGACGGTGAAGTCAATAACGGCATTTTTGTTTCCAAAGAAGGCAAAGATACCAACCCAGGCACGATTGATGCCCCAAAAGCGACCATTACCGAAGGATTAAAAGCAGCCGTTTCGTTGAAAAAACGGGACGTCTATGTTGCCACGGGCGTTTATTCGGAAAATATCGCTTTGGCGATAGGAGTCGGCGTTTACGGTGGATACAACGTCACGTTCGACGTTCATGAATCGTTGCTTTATGAAACAGCGATTATCGGCCAGAATCCTACACCACTATTAAAAGGGGCGGTCAACGCGGCCGACATCAAGGGTACAGGTGAAAAGACCAGACTGGACGGTTTCACTGTGTTTGGATACCAGAACAAAGCCATTTCGGGCAACAGCTATGGCGTTTACGCAAAAGACTGCGACGCTCGTCTGGAAATCACCAACAACCGAATATTTGGCGGCAGCGGCGGCAACGGCTCGCCAGGAACAAAGGGAACCGACGGTCCGGCTGGACAGCCCGGCCAAAAAGGAACCAACGCCCAGGATGTTGGAACCGCGTGCACCGGATTAAAAACTTCCGGTGGTACCGGGGGCAGCCAGCAATGCAGCGGTGTGGATGTCTCGGGAGGCAAAGGCGGCGATGGGTACTGCCCCGCATATGCCATTGCCAGCCAGAATTCCAATGAAACCGGCAAACCTGGTGCAAACGGCGGCGGCGCGTCCGGCGAACAAGGGTATGACGGATTGTTGTCGAGCGGCTCTTCCGGCGGAGGGAGTACGGCACCGGGTTGTGTTACAAAGTCCACTCCCGGTTGCGGCGGATGTCCTTGTCAGAATTGCGTGTGTGGTCTCGACTCATTTTGTTGTACCACGGCCTGGGATGCCATTTGCGTAAGTGAGTGCCAAGCTCCCTGCGGCCAGAGTTGCAGCGGCGGCGGTGCCGGTGGATCGTGTGGTCTTGGACAAGGATGTAATCAATGTCTCATCCCTCAGCAAAGTAAGTCATTTAACGGCCAAGACGGGGCGGATGGGAAGGCGGGTACCTTTGGATCGGCAGGTCTTGGGTGTGCATCCAGCACCGGTACCGTAGTGAACGGTGAATGGGTTGCTTCCACCGGAACGTCTGGCGGCGGAGGTGGCCATGGCTCGGGCGGTGGCGGTGGGGGTGCCGGCGGCGGTACCGAGGTGTGTAGCTGCGGCGGGCACGACGTCGGAGGCACCGGCGGCGGGGGCGGCTCGGGAGGTTGTGCTGGGATCGGCGGAAACGGCGGAACCGGGGGTGGCGGCGCCTTTGCATTGTTTTTTGTCTACACCGCAGCGCCCGCTTCGGTTCCCAAAGTAACGGGCAACGTTATCCAACGCGGCTCAGGTGGCACCGGCGGCGTGGGCGGCAATGGCGGCGTCGGCGGGTTAGCCGGCTTAGGAGGCGCCGGCGGAAAAGACGGATCCGGAAACGATGCTACCTGGTGTGCCGGCCAAGGCGGATTTGGCGGCTCCGGTGGCGGCGGCGGTCACGGCGGCGGTGGCGGCGGCGGTTGCGGCGGTGCAAGTTACGGGATCTTTGTTTTTGGTCAAGGCGGCACCTCTTTTGCACCGCTGAAATCTGCGAACCAATTTGTGGCCGGCGGCGCAGCCGGCCAGGGGGGGCAGGGAGGGTTGTCCCTTGGCAACAGCGGTCTGTCCGGGCAACCCGGCGGGTTTGACAACACAAATTTTTAGGGCTCACTTATCTATTTCCGCTGACCATCTATGACTCGCTTCATTTGCCCGCGTAACCATCGGTTCATTTGCTCATCACTTGCATCGGTTCATTTGCTCATCACTTTGCTTTGATCTTACGTCCAGGTGTGCTACATCGGGGCGCCGGTGCTTGGTTGGAGTAAAAACACTTCCGCCCCGCAGCACCGCGTGGCTTCTGGCACGCACTCTTGCTGTGCGAAACATTTTCTTATGAATTGGGGACTCACCGATGAATTGGTTTTCGGCGTTCCTTCGGTCGACTGTCGGCGCAAAATTGGCGGTGGCAGTCACCGGAATATTGATGTTTCTATTTCTAATTATGCATCTTTCCGGAAATCTGCTGGTTTTCGCCGGGCAAGACGCTATTAATACCTATTCTCAAAATCTTCGGCGACTTGGTCCGCTCTTGTGGATTGCGCGTGTAGGTTTGTTGGTGTCCGTGATCGCACACGTCATCTTGACGATCCGTTTGACCCGCCAAAACGCTGCCGCACGGCAGGTACGTTACGCAATCCACAAACCGCAGGTTTCCTCTCTGGCTTCGCGCGCAATGATCGTAAGTGGTTTGATCGTGATGGTGTTTATTTTCTTTCACCTTGCACATCTGACCTTTGGAGTCGTGTTTCCAGATCACTTTGCACTACGCGAAACAGTTACCAACCTGGGTCAGACGGGTTCCGCCGCTGTTGCAGATCGCCAGGACGTATACGGGATGATGGTCGCGGGCTTCAAAAACCCAATGGTCGCCGGATTCTATGTGCTGGCCTTGGTTCTGCTTGGAATGCACCTCGCGCACGGTATTTCCAGCGTTTTTCAGACCCTCGGAGTCAATCACCCCAAGTACAACGGTGTTTTACGCAAGTCGGGTCCTGCTTTAGCAACGGTGATTATTCTTGGTTTTATTTCGATTCCGCTGGCCATTCTCTTCGGCGCTGTAGGCGCATAGTAAATCCAACAGGAGCGATGTCATGCTCGATTCCAAGGTTCCCTCAGGGCCCATCGAAACGAAGTGGGAATACCACAAAGGGCATATCAAGCTCGTCAATCCCGCCAATAAACGAAAGTTCACGATTCTCGTTGTCGGTTCCGGGTTGGCCGGTTCCTCGGCGGCCGCCACCCTTGCCGAATTGGGGTACAACGTTAAATGTTTCTGCTTTCAGGACAGCCCCCGGCGCGCCCACAGCATCGCTGCTCAGGGCGGCATCAACGCCGCAAAGAACTACCAGAACGACGGCGACAGCGTGTTCCGCTTGTTTTATGACACAGTCAAGGGTGGTGACTTTCGTTCACGCGAGGCCAATGTTCACCGGTTGTCTGAAGTCAGCGTCAACATCATCGATCAATGTGTTGCTCAAGGTGTTCCGTTTGCTCGTGAATACGGCGGCATGCTCGACAATCGATCGTTTGGCGGTGCTCAGGTTTCCCGTACGTTTTACGCACGTGGCCAGACCGGGCAACAATTGTTGTTGGGCGCCTATTCGGCTCTTTCGCGAATGATCGGAGCCGGTGCGATAAAAATGTTCCCAAGAACGGAGATGCTTGATCTCGTGGTTGTCGGGGGCAAAGCGCGGGGAATCGTGGTCCGCGATTTGGTTTCCGGCAAAGTCGAATCCCACGCGGGTGACGCGGTGTTGCTGTGTACCGGGGGGTACGGCAACGTGTTTTATCTTTCGACCAACGCAAAAGGTTGTAATGTTACCGCGACGTATCGTGCCTACAAAAAAGGAGCCTACTTCGCCAACCCGTGTTATACCCAATTCCATCCAACCTGTATCCCGATTAGCGGCGACTATCAGTCCAAACTGACGTTGATGTCTGAATCGTTACGAAACGATGGTCGGGTTTGGGTATCCAAAAAGAAAGGGGACCGTCGTTTACCGAACGAGATTCCTGAAGAAGAACGTGATTACTACCTTGAACGTAAGTACCCATCATTTGGTAATTTAGCACCGCGGGATATCTCCTCTCGTAGCGCAAAAGAAGCCTGTGATGATGGTCGTGGTGTTGGTGAGTCGGGTCGCGGGGTATATCTCGATTTTCGCGACGCCATCAAACGGTTGGGCAAACCCAAGATCGCCGAGAAATACGGCAATCTGTTCCACATGTACCACAAAATTACCGGCGAAGATCCTTATGAAACCCCGATGCGCATCTATCCAGCGTCTCACTACACAATGGGTGGGTTGTGGGTTGATTATAATTTAATGAGTAACTTACCGGGTTTGCATGTTCTGGGTGAAGCCAACTTCAGCGATCATGGCGCCAATCGCCTTGGTGCCAGCGCGCTGATGCAAGGATTGGCGGACGGTTATTTTGTGATTCCTTATACACTCGGGCACTACCTTGCTTCGACTACACTGGAGCCCGTTTCCACCGACCACAAAGCGTTCAAAGAAGCGGAGGCCGGGGTCCATCAGACCGTCAACACATTGCTTAGCATCGGCGGGCGCCGGTCTCCCGATTCATTTCATCGGGAACTGGGGCAAATCATGTGGGATTATTGCGGTCTCGCACGAAATGACGCCGGATTACGCAAAGCACTGCAGTTGATTCCCAAATTGCGAGACGAGTTCTGGCAGGACCTTTGTGTGCTTGGTGAACGGGAAAACCTGAATGTGTCATTGGAAAAAGCTGGGCGCGTCGCGGACTTTTTGGAATTTGCCGAACTGATGTGTCATGACGCCTTGGCTCGTACAGAATCGTGCGGTGGCCATTTTCGTGAAGAGAGCCAGACCGACGCGGGCGAAGCCCAGCGGGACGACGAAAATTTCTGTCACGTCAGTGCGTGGGAATTTCGCGGCGTCGGATCCGCACCGACGCTGCATAAAGAGCCCCTCGTGTTTGAAAACGTCCAACTCGCGACGCGTAGTTACAAGTAGGAGTTGCGTCATGAAGATCACCCTTCGTGTTTGGCGACAGGAGAGCCCTAAGGACCCGGGGCGGTTTGAAACCTATGAGTCCAACAACGTCAACCCCCACATGTCGTTTCTGGAAATGCTGGACGTGGTCAACGAGGACCTGATCGCGCAGAAAAAACGTCCCATTTCGTTCGACCACGATTGCCGCGAGGGGATTTGTGGCATGTGCGGCATGGTTATCAACGGGGTTCCACATGGGCCGGACCGTGGAACCACGACCTGTCAGTTACACATGCGGCGGTTTAGTGACGGCGACACCATTACAATTGAACCATGGCGAGCGAAAGCGTTTCCGGTTGTCCAGGATTTGGTCGTTGATCGCTCTGCGTTTGACCGAATTGTCCAAGCTGGAGGGTTTATCAGTGTTCGTACGGGTTCCGCTCCAGATGCCAATGCGATTCCGGTACCCAAAGACATCGCGGACGAAGCGATGGAGGCGGCGGAATGTATCGGTTGCGGTGCCTGCGTTGCCGCTTGCAAAAACGCTTCTGCGAGTTTGTTTGTGTCGGCAAAGATTTGGCATTTGTCCAGCCTGCCTCAAGGTCAGGCCGAAAAGGATCGCCGCGTTTCGAGTATGGTCGCCCAAATGGACGAGGAAGGATTTGGGTCTTGCACCAATACTTACGAATGCGAAGCCGCCTGCCCAAAAGAAATCAGCGTTCGTTTTATCGCTAGGATGAACAAAGAATACCGACGAGCCAAACTACTCGGACGTTCGTGAGCTAGACCCCTACTCCTCCCATTCCCAGTACCCGGAGAGATCGATGGCTGGTTCTTGGATGATTTATGGTGCCAATGGTTATACTGGGTTGTTGACCGCCGAATTGGCGGTCGCTCGAGGACAACGTCCTGTTCTTGCAGGACGTAATCGGGCAACCATTGAAGCTCTTGCCACACGCCTTGGCCTCCATTACAAAATATTTTCATTAAATGATCCCGAAGAAGTTCGACTAGGCCTCGATGGAATCGACGCCGTCATTCACATGGCGGGACCTTTTTCCGCAACATCGGCACCGATGGTCGACGCGTGTCTCGCGACAGGGACACATTATATGGACATCACCGGTGAAATCGGGGTGTTTGAAGCGGTGTTCGCCAAAGACGCAGCCGCAAAAGCTGCCGGCGTGTGTCTGATACCGGGCACGGGTTTTGATGTCGTTCCCACGGATTGCCTTGCGGCAATGTTAAAGGAGCAACTTCCGGACGCAACCCAACTGGAACTTGGTATTTCGGCGGTTGGTAAGTTAAGTCCGGGAACTACCAAAACCATGCTTGAAGGCATCCCCCGTGGAGGATGTGTACGTGTGGATGGTCGTTTACAAACCGTTCCGGTCGCGTGGAAGTCCAAGGAAATTCCTTTTGTGAACGGCACCAAGACGGCTACATCCATGCCCTGGGGGGATGTCAGCACGGCCTATCATACCACGGGGATTCCCAATATTACCGTTTATATGGTGTTGCCAAAAGGCAGCAGCGGTTTTCTGAAAACCATGTACGGCATCCGGGCATTGGTAAAAACGAAGTCCGCCCAAAATATCCTGAAGTGGATCGTCGGCAAAACCGTTGTGGGTCCAGACGACGATTTCCGAGCCAGCGGTCACTCGGATATCTGGGGGCGCGTAACCAATGAGCGTGGCGATTGGGTCGAAGGTGCGCTGGTCACTCCCGAGGGTTATTCATTGACCGCCGATGCATCGTTGTGTGCCGTGACTACTTTGCTGCAAGGTCCAATACGTCCCGGAGCATACACTCCGGCTCGTTATTTTGGATCCGACTTCGTGAAAAATCTGGCGGGTGTGGAAGTCCGTCCTCCTAGTCGAAGTGAGACCGCCAATCAGCCTGTGAGACATCCGAGTTAGACCTACACGCGCAAAAACCTGTGAAAATCCAGGATGTTTGCACCTGCGGTATTGACGCGGACGCACCTGCGGTGTATCCGGACGCAGGCTTTTACCAATGAGGTTTGTTATGACGATCAATACTCAAGACAAGGTTACTTTCAAAGGAAACGGAATCACCTTGGAAGGCAACACACTTTCCGTAGGCGAAGTTGCCCCCGATTTCACCGTGACCCGTGCGCCGTTCACCCCGGTCAAAAATTCCGACTATGCCGGAAAAATCCGATTCATTTCGGTGACTCCCAGCGTCGATACCGGGGTTTGCGATTTGCAGATGCGTGCGTTGAACCAAAAAATGACCGAAACAGTCGGCGACATGGTGGTTTGGAACATCTCTGTAGACACCCCGTTCGCCCTAAAACGATACTGTGGTGCAGCAGGCATTGAACGTGTTGAAGCGTTATCCGACTACAAAGACCACAACTTCGGCCTTGCTTTCGGCATTTATATGAAAGAACTGGGTCTGCTCGCGCGCTCGGTTTGGATTCTCGACCAAGATGGCGTAGTTCGATACAAACAGGTTGTTCCCGAAATGACCACCGAACCCGATTACGACGCCGCACTTTCTGCACTCCGATCCATCGCCGGTTGATGCTCTGGGAGGCAGTGAGTCAATGAAAAAATAGCTGCGTGCCCCAATTCCGGCCACTTTTGGCCCCATTGTCTCCGAAAAAGGTTTCGTAATATTGGGTGACCGACATCGTTTTGTTGCCGCGGATCACCGCACACATCATTGAAGGGTGCCGGATGGAAAGATTGGCAATTTGTGGTCTGGGACCTGACCGGCCGGGAATTGTTGCCGGATTAACCGGGGTTTTGTACGTTCTCGGCGGCAATATCGAAGATTCGAGTATGACGATTCTCGAAAACTCGTTTACGTGGATCGTCATTGCCACTTTGCCCGATGGTGTCGAAACGTCGACACTGGAAAAAGAGCTATCCAAACTGGAAAGCGCCATGGGTGTGCGACTTTTTGTATTACCCGTACAAAAGTCCTCTTCTGTCCCGGAATTTGGCTACAACCCAGAACCCCACCTGTTTACCGTTGCTGGTCGAGATCGCACTGGAATCACCTACCGCTTTTCGGATGTCCTCGCTCGGTTTGCGGTCAATATTACCGATTTGCATGCACGCACTATTGCTGGTCAAGATGGGCCGGTCTATATCCTGATGATTGAGGCCCAAACACCACAAAATATTGACTGGCCTGCGCTTGATACCGAGTTGAACCTGCTCGCATCGGAAATGGATGTCGAAGTGCGACACCATGCCATCGACTCCGCTATGTTGTAACAATCGTGGCTATCCGTCCCATTTTTAGGTACCCCGCGGCCGTGTTGCGCCGCCCCGCTGAACCGGTCGTTGCCTTTGACCACACGCTGGAAACGTTGGCACAGGATCTGGTCGACTCGCTTTATGCTCACAAGGGCGCCATCGGTCTTGCTGCACCTCAAATCGGTGTTTCGCTCCGAGTGATGGTCATCGATATGACCGCCAACACAACACGCGACCGTCCCCGGGTCCTCGTCAACCCGGTCATTGTTGCCCAATCACGCCAGAAGTCCGTTCGAGAAGGTTGTTTGAGTTTTCCCGATTATCTTGCCAACGTTCGCCGTTGTCTTCGTGTCCACTTTGTCGCCCGAGACCCCTTTGGGAACGTGGTTGAAGACCATGTGGAAGGTTTGGAGGCGGTATGTGTACAGCATGAATTGGATCATCTCGATGGAGTCTTGATGATTGACCGGGTAAACTCACTCAATTCGGACTGGATCCGCCGGACGAATTCCTGATAGATGATGAATCCCGCTACTCTCTCGATGGCACCTATCCGCTACCTGGACTGGGTATGACAGAATCAACCGTTACGTTTGCCGATGTTGAAGAAGCGCGCCGTCGTATTTCCGGCGCTTGCGGCGATCACCCCGCGTCGGCGTTCGTCTTCTGTGAGTTGGAGCAGGCGGTTCAGCGCGCCACGTTCTTTGTAAGAGCCCGACATC
>JABWCM010000413.1 GCA_013360285.1 Myxococcales bacterium | reverse complement strand
TCGATTCGACAAAGCCATAGGTCACCTCCTGCATTGGCTCGCCGAAAGTCTGCACCGCCTCAGCGCCGTTGGAAAGGACGCGGTTCGTTGAACGGATACAAATTATGACTCCAACATCCTGAAGATTCGAGCCCAGCGAGCTGGTGTTTCCGCGATGTATGTTATCAATCCTGCCTTTTGGCCTGCGCTGAATGTTCAGCCGGAAAAACAAACGGTGCCAACTGCTTGAAAACGATGGTGCGGCAAATGATTAACGCAATCCGCTTGATGATCGCTCCGCGTGGTGGTGCCAGGCACATGTTTTGGCACATTAAATTACCTGACGAATTGGGCATTCACTATCTCATTTCAAATCATTGGCTTCAGTCACCTTAAGATTACCAGAACAGGTGCCAGGCACGTGTTTTCGGGCACGTGTTTTCCCGCGTGCTAAAAGCCAATGGAATCGCAGTTGGTATGGACGGTCAAGGGCGAGCGTTAGATAACACGACGTGGAACGCCGGTGGCGCAGCGACAAACACGGAGATACCTATCTAAAACGTTATGTGACCGTGCCCGAGTTACCAAATAGGTGCCAACCACTTCGTAAAGTATTAGAATCATGATATTTCTGTTTCTCTGCCGAGAGGGTGCCAGGCACTTGTGCAGCGGAAGGACGTGCCAACCACATCTTAGAGGACCTTTCTTGTGATGGGTTGTGAGTTCGGCTTGAAGTAATTTAGCGTGACCGAATTGCCAACATAAGCTCCAGCGTCCTGCCAACTCGGCTAACTTTACGTGCGCGGGGGTGAGAGGTTGGTGCCAGGCACTTGTTTTGGACGGAACCACTGGGTTAATCAAATGATGGCGGGACCGGAATCACCCCCATAAGATCCTTAATGAGTTGTACAAAGTTCTCAAATTCAATATTTCCAACGATATCGACATAATCATGTTCGCACGGGACGATGACATTGCCCGACGCTTCACACCACGGATATTCACAATTGCGGCGATCATTTTTGGATGGAACCAAGTTCTGAATTTTCTCCGCAAGTGGAAGCAATTTATCAATATGTTGTCCAAACTCGACATCGCTCAACCGGTAGTTCAACTTTTTTCGGGTGGCTCTGCCCTGAACCTGCTTCAAGTTGTTGAGAAATGGGACGAGCACATAATGGCTATGCTTGGGTTCATTCGTCCATGTTTGTCGGTTCAGGTCCACCTTACATAGTTTTTCGGTCGCCATCTGGAGATAGTGAAGCGCATGATTTCGCGAAACGGTGGAATCCTGCAACATGGATTGAAAAATATCCAAATCACTTTTGGATTGTTGCAAAAACGCCTGACCCCAATTCATGAATGACCCGTGGGCAAGATATCAGACCGCCGCCTAACAACATCCGGCGCTGGCTATCTGTTGTTTACGCGGACTTTTTCAGATCTTCATCGTCCCAGACTTCAGCGGTGGTCCAATCTCCCCAGCCATCCGGCAATTTTTTGGTTTGATCGTCCTCAGATGGACTGATAAGACCAATGGCCATCGGCACTAAAAGTCTGTCGGTGGGTGAACTGGCAAAATAAAACGGTTCAATCGTATCCGTTTCGGACGGTGGGATGTTGTGTTCGACTTCCACCAGGCGAATTTCGTTGTTTGCACGAAACCAATAAATCTTGGAGATACTGGGCTCCGCAAGCTTGTTTGCACGTGCAAGGTACAGTGCCATTCTTTTCACTTGATCATCTGTGTAGGTCATCATGTCCCTTCTCCAAAGTTTGCCGACGCATACGACAAGATACGTAAAGTGAACCCCTGAATCAAGACTTAGTAAGAGGGTTGTGCGTTAGCCGCAGTAGCCGGGCGCGGTGCCAGGCACTTGTTTTCGGCGCCACAGTCCTGTGCCCATTACGTCCACAAAAAGAGTTTACGGTTACAGACCGCCAGAAAGAAGTTAACGACGACAACTTGGGGGTTGTTTTTTCCAGAAGTCGTTGACACCATCAACACAACACCACCAGGTGGTTGGTGTTTACGACCCTGAACAACCCATTATCCATGAAACGGAGGCGAACATGAGTACCTATCGGCTACGAACGACCCTGTTTTTCTCTGGTTTTATTGCACCATAGTGATTGCGCACCTCAAAGCGGCGGGAAGGCTGCGTCCGGCGTTGTTACAGCGTATCGATTCCTGGGATAAGTTACGGGAGCAGGTAACATCAGCCCAAACCCAACAACGGGAGTTGGAAATGACGCTCATCGAACGCCGGGCGCTGGTCGCGGTCGTGGACCTGGATTGGGACGATGTGGTGAACCGGCTGTCGGGAACCGCGTTTCTGGTTTCGGGAAAACAAGCGGACCAGGACCCATACGCGGCGTTATTTGGAACGGTAAAATCCAAGGACGCCCGCCAGATGGGCCCAGCCAAGGCGGCAACGTTCGGGAAATACACGGTAGCGCGAGGCGAAGGGCTGGCGCACCCGGAGTTGGAGGCACTGCTAGACGAACTAAAAACACTGTCCGACGAATTGATCGAAGCCGACACATCCAGGGACGAAGCGGACATAGAGCTGGCCATGTTTCGCCAGACCAACAAGGAGTTGGCCAGAGCCATTGAACAGGAAGTGGCCGAAACAGAAATAGCCATACTAACCGCCGCCAAAGGCCGAAGAG
>JABWCM010000412.1 GCA_013360285.1 Myxococcales bacterium | reverse complement strand
GTACCCGAAGGTACGCTGAGGATGGGCCGACCGAGGCAGGACCGACGCAGTAGGCCAATGGCTCGCGTAGCTTATTTTTTTCCCAAACACCCTCTAAGAAGCGATACTTTTCCTTCCATCATCTACGCGGTGACCTCTCTGGCTCAGTAGTCTACTTGACGTGTAAGGTTTGCTCAGTTACCATACGCAGACTCAGTGGTCTAATTATTTTCTTAATAATTTCCACTGGTTGTGGGCAGCGAAAAGTTGGCCCGCATTTCTTATGAGCTTGCCGGCGAAAGGGTCGAGACGCCGGCACATTCTGGGATGGTCGGCATTTGCTGCCGGAAGCCTGGCGCGCCTGTTGATGGCAAAAAAAGTCAACAGACGCGAAGATGCTCACAGAACGGCGCTCGTAACCTCGAGGCTATGAGAAATGTGGGTTAGCCGGGCCACAAACAAACCGACGTCGGTTGTGGTATTGTGTATAACGTCCGGGCGATAGGGGCGTAAGTCGGAGATAGTCTCTGTCGAGCCGTGTTTAACTTAGTCGCTAAGGTTACAACGATGTCGAAAAAGTTGTCCGAACAGGTTTGCCGCACTGCATTGTGGTGGTTCAAAAAACTGCATTTTGGGATTGGAGCAGTATATGTATCCATCGCCACGCCAAATTCCGCCGCATCCCAAAGCCCCGAACAATCCAAACCGGTCGCCGAGTCACAACCGTCGATATCTATGGATGCCGCGCCACCGGCCGACGTTCCTGACGCTGCAGAAAGCGAATTCCAAAGGCAAATTCACGTTTATCAACGTAAACCGTTTATGCGCAACTTAAGGCTGGAAATCACGCCGATATTTGGTGTTGCGATAAACGAAACCCTGACAACCCAAATAGCCGGCGGCGGAGCATTGTCGTTTCATATCACGGACGAATTTTCGATCGGCGGAAGCTATTTCAAAGCCTTTCACGAAAAGAACAGCGGTTTTGATGAAGTAGAAGACAATTTTGGTGTGTTTCCGGAGAAGAAGTTCCGAGATTGGTATGCAGGAGGCCATGTATCCTACGTTCCGGTTTATGGTAAGTTTGTGTTATTTGATGCAGCGATTGTACACTTCGACGCCTATTTGGTCGGGGGTGCCGGGGTCATGCGAACTTACAGCGTAGGCAGCGAGGGGGAAAACCGCATCAGTTGGAATTTAGGCGTCGGCGGCCGTTTGTTCGTGACGGAGTGGCTGACATTGAACCTGGAATTGCGGGACTATATGTATATTGAGGAGTTCAAAGCGGGATCTTCATTTGTGAACAATGTGACGATGCACGCGGGTATCAGCATTTTTGCACCGTTTTCGTACGGTTATGAGTACGCGAAATGAGGACAGGAGTATCCCGGATGCGAAAGACCCTGAACCGCACAAAGACAGCAAGTTGTTTCATGATCGACCATTGTACATCAACAGTGATGAAAAATCTTATCACAATCGCTGTGTTGGTTGGAATCAGCACCGCTTTCGGAGGGTCTGCGTCGGCTCAGGAAAAGAGCCCACTGGACGGTGCCCCGCCGGTCATGGGCCACAAACAATGGCGTGAGGGCAGGGTGGAACTCGTCCCCCGAGTGGGTATGACCATCGGCGACCGGTATGAACACCATTTGCTGGTGGGGGCATCAGTCAATTATCACTTCTTGGATTGGTTCGCACTTGGCGCCGATTTGGAATATGGCGTGACGTTCAATACGGACCTGCACGACCAAATCGACCGGGAATTAAAGGGAAAGGTAGACGCCGTATGTCCGCAGCGCACCGAAGGATGTTTGTCTCAACTCGGTGTCAAAGAAAAAATCGGCACGGGAAGTATTCAGTTTCTGGGCACAATCAACGCTCAGTTTGTACCCATCAGTGGTAAGATAATGCTATTTGGTTCCGCTCTCCTGCGGTATGATGTACACTTTTTTGTGGGAGCATCTTTGGGTTTAATCCGCGAAGAGGGATCCATTGAAATAGACAGCACAATCACCTTTGCGCCCATGGCCGGTGTCGGAACGCGATTATTCGTTAACGACTGGGTGGCTCTCAACCTAGAATTCCGTGATCATATTCTTCAGTTTCCGTTGGCGACCGATCAGAGCGGAAATACACTCGGAGCATCGTACCACAACAATTTTTCATTCTCGTTGGGAGTCAGCTTTATGCTCCCCACAGAGCCGGAATTAGCCCCAATCGAGTAAAGTACCCCCTTCAGTATTCCGTGAGGACGGCCTAGGTGGCTGGTGTTTTTTAGGGGAATTTTTGGCAAGCCGAATTTGCGCCGGATCGTCCGGAAAAATCCTGAGTCATATTTTTTCAAACATCTTCACAGCACACTTTCCACGGAATATCGGAGACGCACGAACGTTTTCAGCGAGAGTGTCAATGCCCCTTGGCGATCATGCGACACTGGCACAAATATTCAGTTAGCTCGGATTTCTCACCAGGACTCGCGGCGGGATGGGCGAAACTCCCGCAAATTCTGTGCGCGCGGACCAAAGCCGCGCAGAAGCGGGTGCCCGTTTGTGGAAGCGTGCCCCCAAACGTGCGCAGTTTGGCGGCGGGCGCCGGCATCTTCTGAGAGGGTGTTTGGGAAAAAAATAAGCTACGCGAGCCATTGGCCTACTGCGTCGGTCCTGCCTCGGTCGGCCCATCCTCAGCGTACCATTGGGTACG
>JABWCM010000411.1 GCA_013360285.1 Myxococcales bacterium | reverse complement strand
ATATAAGAACCTCTCGGGGTGGTTTGTTGACGTGGCATGGTCCTGGGCAGTTGGTCATTTATCCCATTCTAACCCTGCGAACCTATCGATTGGCTGGGCCGAAGTCCTATGTGGCCACCTTATGTGGGGCCGTTGGCGCTGCCGTCTCGAAGTTGGGCCTGAATACTCGTTACGATGAACATGAACCCGGGGTGTGGACGCATGGCACCCCTTCGCGTAAGTTGGCTTCCGTTGGGGTGCATATCCACAAAGGTGTTTCGATCCATGGAGTTGCGTTGAACTTGAACCCGGATTTAATGGAATTCCGGAAAATTCGCCCCTGTGGTATGGAAGCAGAGGTGATCACCTCGGTTGCCAATGAGTTGGGTTGGTCTCCGTCGGTTGCGGAGATGGCGCCCGCAGTGGTGCAACAACTCGGTCTTGGTTTGGGGGCAGACATCGAGTGGGTCACCGATCATAGGAAATTGGGAGGTTTGTGATGTTCCTGGATATTTTATGTGGCGCGGCCGTGCTGGGATTTATCGTCGCGGGATCCTGGTACGGCGTCATGGCGGGTTTGGTGCGCATTGGCATTATCGTATTCGCGTTTTTTGTCGGTAAAGCTGCCGGTCCGGCGTTGGCAGGCCTAATGGACCCGTCGACCGGCACCATGAAAGACATCGCTGCTGCCGTTGCGGCATTTGGTGCGACAGCGCTTGTGTACGTGGTTTCGTCCGTGGGCATGTCGATCATTGCGCCGCAATTTTTGGACAATACCGATGGCGGCAGTTCCGTTGGGCGTTTGCTGGTTGGGCTGTTGTCGTTGGTTCGTGGCTGCATCGTTGTATTTGTCATCATTTCCGGCCTGGTATGGGCGAATACTTATTTAGCGCGGATGACACCTTATTTGTGGGTAGATACGGATTCGTCCTGGGTTGGGAGAAAGGCTCGTATTCACAACGTTTTTTTGCGTGAGCAGTTTCCTCGCCAATTTGCTTTTGAACGGCTGGCTCAAGAAATCGACCGCGGCGAATGGACCGCCGAAGCCAATCGCGGCAGCATGGAATTCCAAGTTTTGTCGGCAGATGAAGCGGCATTCTTGTTTGATCCGGTCATTATTCGGGCGATTCAACGTTCAGATTGGCAAGTATTGGCAGATGATGGACGATATCAGCTTCTGTTGGCAAACAGCTTGATTCGGAAGAGTCTTGACGGTCTCTCGACGGGTGTTGTCGAGATTCAGGACGCACAAGAAGAAGGCCCACGATTTATGGGCGGTCGTCCCCAAGAGGAATAAACCAATCACTCGTTATCTTACCAGCAGACTATCGGTTTTTCGGTCGACGGCATCATGGCAGAATGTCGTCGGGTGGTTCAAAACCGACCATGATCGCGGAATTGGCGATTTGGATTCCGGAATCCGTCCACACAATGGCGCTTAACTTACCGGTGTTGGCCACCAGTGGGGTCACTTCAGGGGTGATCATGTACAAATCAAAAAACCAAGCCGTTTGTTGGTCGACCATGTTGGGTTTCAAATCGGTGTAATACAGGCTCGCAATCGATTCATCATCGACGTAAAACGCAATAGAAACGGTGATATGATTGGCATTTGGGTCGGACATACGCACCGCAAACACCGCCATGTTAAATCCTTGAAAACCCCAAACGATCTTGATCTTGGCGCCGTCGTGTAACTTTTCGAAATCGTCGGTGGTGTTGTGGCCTGCTACGTGGGTGCCAATGTCCAGTGACACGTAGCGAGGTGGCTGAGAGACTTCGGTGGTTCCCAACACGTCATCTTGAACGTTGTTTTGTGATTCGCATGTGAACAAACACGTCAGTACCGAACAAAGAATTGGTATCAGTTGTGTTCTAAATCCCATTACGGCAATCAAACCCGCTTTCATGTGCCACAGATCTGGCGTACACTTTCCAGCGTACATCAGTGTTGGTGGACAATCCATAGGTTGGGTTGGATTTGAATGAGGAGGAGTCATGAAGGCTATGACCGGTAAAATGAACTTATTCGCGTTTCTGGCGATTCTTATCTTACCAATTTCCGCTTTGGCAGTTCCCGCGCCGGTGGGTTATGTGGGTGAGTTACGAACACCCAACGACCTGCCGTTTTGGGGAACCGTGGAGGTTTCAGCAACTTTTTTCCCATCCGATCAGGGCGGTGAACCGCTGTGGATGGAGGATTTGGGGTTGGTGACCATCGTCAATGGTCGATTCGACGTACTTCTTGGCTTGAGCGATCCAACCGGACTCGAGACTGCGCTGTTGGCGACCAACGATTTGTGGCTGGAATTTCAGTTGGGCGGCGAAATTTTGGCCCCGCGGCAGCAAATCGTCTCTATTCCCTTTGCGCTTGTCGCCGGAAACGCCGAAAAGTTGGGTGGTTTGTTTCCCGAAGACTTTGTTCAGGTAGGAGAAAACGGGTCGATTGACGTCGGATCGGTGTCGGTAAATGGCATTCCGGTGATCAACGTCAACGGTGAGTGGATTGGAGACCCCACAGGACTTGTAGGACCCGAAGGTCCAGAGGGTCCGATGGGTCCAGAGGGTCCAGAGGGTCCGATGGGTCCAGAGGGCGTTGCCGGGGCGCCGGGTGCTGTTGGAGCGACCGGTCCCCAAGGTCCTCAAGGTGTTGCCGGGGCGCCGGGACCGACTGGAGCCACGGGAGCGACCGGTCCCCAAGGTCCTCAAGGTGTTGCC
>JABWCM010000410.1 GCA_013360285.1 Myxococcales bacterium | reverse complement strand
GGGTGACGAACAAACCGAGGATTAGTTTTTGCCGGCCTGCGGCGTTGGGGTTTTGCAGCAGCGGAAATTCTGAAATTTGGTGGCATCGACAGCAGCGATTGTATCACATTGAAAACCGGAACCAACAAAGGCCATCAATCCAGGCCCAGTAAGCTGATCCATCCATTCCGGGGATTTTAGGGTTTGAACCCCCGCAAGTTCGCTTTGCGGAAGGTACTGGGTTGGGTACGAGCAGTACGCAACAAACTCAGTCGGTGAACACAGGCGTTTACCCACTTCGTTACACTTTAGACTTGCGATCTGCCAGGGCAACGCCGTGGGTACGCCACCTTCGTAGTACTTCACTTTGTCCACACAAATCACATCCTTCACCAACACCATCTCGTCGGGGCAAGCTTGCGACGTCAGTTGAATGATCGGTTCAAGGTATTCCCAGGTTTTTTTGAGTGCCCCGTGGACTGTGTTGTTGTATGGATAAGCTTCCGGCACCGCGTCTCCTTCCGATACCGGGGTCAACGAGGTTTCTACCAACACGTCATAAGCCCCAATCACCGCCGAGGCATTAAACGCCACTTCGTCAAGTTCTTCCTGGGTGGCTCTTAACTCGTCGTCAAGATCATCAACTTGCTGTTGGGTCGTCGACTGATCGATCTTTACTGAGTTCAGGGTCCCGTCAAGTTGTTTTACCTTTGTATCCAAGGACTCGCCAAACGTTTGAACAGAAACACCTTTAACCCATGTCGCCTCGTCGTCAAACGAAACATCGGCGGCACTCGGGGGAACAACCCGGGGCGTGACAGACGACTCCAGCACTTCGATCCTTTGGTTGTGGTTATTTAACGTGGTTTCAAACGTCGAAACCTGTTCCGATTGCGTTTGGAGGCGCTGCAACAGGTCTTCCAGCCACGATTGAACATTTGTCGCGTCTACTGGGGCGACCGGAAGAGCCACGACCTCTGCGGCGGTTATCGACTCGGTCCCCGATGTAGAATCGTGACTACTCGTGGTGTCGTCGTCACAGGCCGATATGACGGTGGTAACCAGGACCAGAGCAGTTCTAATGTTCACATTTCGCATCACGATAACTCCCTTTGGATCAAAGATTGTAATACGGCTCGTCGCCGATGGTCGCCGGGGGATGGAACGTGTCAGACCACAAGGCTTCTTTTATGCCGTCTACAACGATAGGTTTGACATTGCCGTTTTGTGCAGAATACGTAAGCCCAAAAATGACCGGTATCTCTAGTTTTTCCGAATGAAGACGTGTTCGCAGCGACGTATGAACAACTTGTTCCCTCTTCGGCATTCGAAACCGGATGCAGCAAGAAAAATATCTCATGGTGGAGCCGATTCGGGTGATGGATGCCATGGAAGCAACCGATAACCAAATCGGTCAATGCCTGGGAGGTGGAGACGAATTGACCGACGTGATGTAAGTTAAGAACGGTGTTAACCCCGGTCATCGTCGTCGTCGTCGTCATGGTCCTTGTCATCGCGACGTTCCAAAAAACCGCGGTGGGTTGCCCCGCTGGATTGCTCAGACCATTGTTTTAGCAGCGTTTTGTCGGCATCCGACAGTTTCGCGCTGGGATGCAGCGGCAAATAGAACCAAAGCGGCATCTCCCCTTCCTGTACTTCTTCCCAACTTTCATGGAACCGTTTTTGCTGTTTGGATTCGCCAAGTTGATTCCAGGCGGAATAATTCATCTTACGGCGCCCTTCGTGAACATCGTTTGCAACCAGCCAGGAGGCCGGCGCAACATAACTATACCAAGGCCAACGGGTTTCGTTCGAGTGGCAGTCATAACAAGCACGGCGAAGAACGTCACGAACTTCCGGAGAAGCGGGTACTTCCGATTCGACCGGAGGGTTACTGCGATCTACGGGAACAAGTTGAATTCCCAAAAAGACAATGCCCAATACACCGAATATCCATCGAATCCACTTTTTCACAAATCACTCCAGTCCGTGCCCCCAATCCATAAAAAAAACTACCAGTAACCATCGGCAAAAACGATTGACGGAGGTCAAGAGCGGGTCGTTACGATGAAGCGAGGGGTTGTGAGACAGGTGGGGCCGGTGTGGATGACCGGGGTTCGTAACCATAACGGGCAGTCACTCTATGGCTCGCACCACGGACTAACCGTTGAATGACAAAAAAAAGTCAGTCCAACAGTCGACCTGCCGTTTTGGCGGCGAAAAACATCAACCCAACGGTTCGACCTGCCGGTTGGGTGGTGTGGGATCCAGTCGGCATAAAGCCAAAATCAGCAAAACCATTGATTTTGCTGGGCCGGACCGTTCGGTAGCCGTTTTGTCCGCAAAAAATGCCAACCGAACGCGTTCGGTAGCCGTTTTGTCCACGGAAAACGGGAAACGAACGCGTTCGGTAGCCGTTTGGGACGGAGAAAACGGGAGGCGAACGCGTTCGGTACCCGTTCTGTCCACGGAAAAACGGGAGGCGAACGCGTTCGGTACCCGTTTGGTCCGCAAAAAATGCCAACCGAACGCGTTCGGTAGCCGTTTTGTCCGCGAAAAACACGAAGCGAACAGATTTGATAAGGGTTTTGGCGATCTGGGGGTGGAGTTGAGGGCGGAAAGGGGTAGGGTGACGAACAAACCGAGGATTAGTTTTTGCCGGCCTGCGGCGTTGGGGTTTTGCAGCAGCGGAAATTCTGAAATTTGGTGGCATCGACAGCAGCGAT
>JABWCM010000178.1 GCA_013360285.1 Myxococcales bacterium | reverse complement strand
AGCCGGATCGTCCGGAAAAATCCTGAGTCATATCGGGAATATGGCGCAGGGATTTTTACGGGCGAGACGGCCAAAGACGGCCAGGACAAAAATTTCATCTAAAAACACCAGCCGCCCAGACCATTGTCTATCGGAAACCCACAGCACACATCGGTGCAGGCATAGATGACGAACCGACCGATAGCGCACACCTACCCGAAATCACTGGCGGCCTAGTCGACTTTTTGCATACTCCAAGTTGGCTTGTAACGTGAGGTTGGTCGGATTTTGACGCAACGCCTTTTCGAAGTGCTCCGCAGAACGTCGCCAATCGGAATATTTGGCATAGAGACGCCCAAGAACATCGTCAACCGGGTAGTTGGGTTGTAACTCCAACACCTCGCGAATCAACTCGTGTCGCCGCTCCATCGTCAAACCGTGATGGTATTCCACCTTCCATTTCAACAATGTTAACCGGGCAAATGGGGTCTCCACGGCTTCTTTGGGTCCTAGATTCCGAACAAAATAGCTCCAACGTGAGGCAAACAGCAGCGGTACAATTATTTCTGCTCCCGGTTGCAAATCGCCTTGTGGGCTCAACAAACCCGACCTCAATGCGTTGCTCAGAAAGTCTCCACCAATATCCTGCCATTGTTGATAAAGTGGGTCACCGGCAAACACCTTGGCGATCTCGGTGGCTTTGACTCCTTTTTGGCGGGTGGCCGCCAATAGTTTTGTCAGCACGTCGGCGAATTGTTTTGCAGCAAACACACCGAGTGCTCGATATTTCTGGGCGCCGTGTTTCAGAAAATAACGTTCGGCCACCATTTCCAGAACCGTCATCGCCTGCCTAAGTGACTCATCTGGCTCCTTATCTAAAACCAGAAGCTCCGTTCGATTCAAGTCTGCAAATGCAGCCAAGACCTTTTTTTCTTCCGAACCCAATTCGACTTTAAGCGCAAGCAGTTCTTCCTGTTCGCGATGTTTGTTCCAGTCTTCGGCGGATGGTCGCCAAGTATCCAGCGACAAATCCACGTTCGAAGCCGGCTGCCGATAATGAATCACGACCGCCGCCACTCCGACCACCAAAAAAGTGACCGCAATCGCGGCAATTGCGCCTTGCGCACCCGGCCGCACGGAGGGGTCGGTCGTCATGGATTCTCCGCCAACATCAGGTTGAAATATTCTACCTTTGCAGAATCGACCCAATTGTGGGCGTTGACAAACCGATGTTCGATGAGCCCGTCACGAATGACATAACTTTCGGGCAACTTTTCCGTACCATAGCGCGCCCGCAACGGATCATCGGCCATCGCCGGGTCCCTCAAGACGATCAGCCCTTCCGGAATTCCACCGGTAGCCGTGTCGAAAAAACGTTTCACGTCGTCCCACGACTCATCGTAACTCACTGCGATCATTGTAAAATCACGTCCTTGCTGGCGTTTGAGCAACGCGACCATACTTGGCAATTCGCGGATACAAGGTTCACACCAGGTTGCCCAAAAATTCAAGAAAACCACGTGCTTTTGTAGCCCCCGTAATGTGACTTTTGGGGGAAGATTCTTCGACCAGGGCGGAGTTTCCAATTCGCGATCATGAATCGCTGCGTCAAATGGAATTTGCAGAATTTCGGCGCCAATTGAAGGTAAGAGTGTCGCCAAACGAGCTTCGGGATTCTGAAAAATCGTCAATGAGCGGATTTGAAGCAATGCAAACAACGTTAATGAAAAAAAAGCCAAACCGACCAGAGCAATATTTCGAGATGTCCCGATTCGGACACGCGAAGGTACAGGATTGGGAGTCGTGGTGGGGGAATGTTCAGAGGATACAGCGGGCATAGATCTACTCAAAATTAGGAAAACACACGGAAAGACCAAAATCACCGACCGGCGTACATGTCAACCTAGGAAAACAATCGTCGGTTGTTTCGCAGGGAGCAAGGCAGTAATTTCCGACGTCACCGCTAAGGCGAATACATACCCGCTCCCCGACGGTTTCTGCGGGGGGACAAGGGTCGTCCACCGCACATTCGGCGGTGCACACCCCGTCGGTACCAATCGAGACACAACTCAACCCGGGGCGACAACCATCCGAAGATGAACACACCGCACCAACGTAACCCGTGTCAGCAACACATTGGTTCTTGCCGCCCGCGGTCACACAAACAAACCCTTGGGGGCAATCCTGTTGCGCGGGATTACATTCGGCCACACATTTTCCCAAATCGCCGTCACCGGAGCAAAAAGCTCCATTGACACAGGGGTTTGCTGCATCACAACAGGCCCCCAATGTTCCGTCGGAGCGACAACTCAGTTCTCCCGGCTCTTCTCCCGCACAACCAACCAGCCCGGCTGCTGCATTCAACCCGAGTACGGGCAGCAGGATAATCCGCCACGCAATATTACAGCCACAAAACACTAACTTACCTGACGTCGAGCCAACGATTTGCTGCGCAACCAAAAAACAAAAACCAACATCCAGATCCACAATCTTGGGAACGTATTTCCCATCGCCGAGCAGCCACCGTCTTTGACACTGCCGTTATTGGCCCCGTTCGAGGTGTCATCTGTGGCATCCGGGCCTTTGGGTACCCAACTGACGTCAATCCCAGCATAAGCGTCTCCTCCGATACCTAGGTCTGAATTTTCCCACCCAAGGTCAACATTGACGGTATCCAAGGGCACCTTCGAAACATCTGCCGACTGCTGTTCGTCGCTGTCGTTGTTCGCACCTCCGGAGTCCGCGTCAACAACATCGTCTGCATCCGAGTCGCCGGGGTTTGCATCGTCGCAAATCCAATCAACCACACACCCCTGATTGGGGTCGCAACTGTCCAACGTACAGGCATCGCCATCGTCACACACCATCTCGGTGGCAGAACATTTGGTTGGGCCATCGAACTGATCTCCTAGGGCACATTCCACGTGCCCTTCTTGGGCACAGGCGCCGAGTCCCGTCGTACACGGCGCTCCCAGTCCAAAATCTTCGTCAATGTCACCATCACAATCGTTGTCTACTCCGTCACAACTTTCGGACGGCACTGGCCCGCAGTAACCACAAGTATTGAGCAATTCCTCATCAATCTGACCATCGCAATCATTGTCCCGTAAATCACAGACTTCGGTTGGAACTTCACCACATAACCCACACGGGTTCAGAACACCCTCATCCGTCCCGCCATCACAATCGTTATCCTGATAATCGCAGACTTCGTTCGGAACTGTCCCACACTGACCGCAGGCATTTTTGACGCCTTCGTCTATACTGCCGTCGCAATCATTGTCTTTGTAATCGCACACTTCCACAGGCTCGGGCCCACATTTTCCGCAGGCATTTTTGACACCTTCGTCAACGGACCCATCGCAGTCGTTATCTTGTAAATCACACACCTCCACTGGTTCCAAACCACATTTCCCACATGCATTACATTTTTGACCTGCGGGACACGGAGCCTCCGTCAAGCCACCGCTGTTGTCACACAAATAATGTTTGCCGTCGGGAAGGCATACTTCTTTGGCTTTCGGGGCTTCGTTTGGAGAAGAAACACAAAAAGCGCTCACACAATGTGGTTTTCCTCCAAGAGTGCTGCAATAGGCACCAAACACACTACAATCACCTTCGCTACAGTCGGGCGCCACAATTTTTGAACCACTACAACCTGGTGTACACTTGGGAAGCATACACTCCGGCCCGCCTCCTCCGTCCCAACAGACCGCACCAAACGCCGCACAGTTGCCCTTTTCGCATTTTCCGTCGACGATCCATGTCCCTTCGCAGTGTGGTTTACATCCGGGCAACGCACATTCGGGTTTACCGTTGACCATCTCGCAAGTCGCTCCGAATGCCCCGCAATCACCTTTGCCACATTTGTCGTCGACTATGACCGTGCCTTCGCAATGAGGGGTACACCCAACCAATACACACTCGGGTTTGCCATTGACCATCTGACAGGTCGCACCAAACGTGGCACAGTCGCCTTTACCGCATTCCGCATCCACGATGAGATTTCCTTCGCAATGAGGTGTGCATCCAACGGATACACACTCCGGAACGCCATTTTTCATCTGACAAGTCGCGCCAAAAGCCCCACAATCACCTTTTCCACACTTGGCGTCGACGATCCACGTACCTTCGCAGTGAGGGGTACAGCCCGGCAATACACATTCCGGTTTACCGCCAATCATCTGGCAGGTCGCACCAAAAGCGCCACAGTCACCTTTTCCGCAGTTGCCGTCGACAATTACCGTACCTTCGCAATGAGGCGTGCAGGGGTAAGGCCCACATTCGACCTTACCGCCTTTGTCGATACAGGTGGCACCGAAATAACCGCAGTCCCCAACCCCGCAGTCGTCACCATAAATCAACGTTCCCACACAATGGGCTTTACAGTTACATGACGTTCCGTCCAGTTTGCTGAGATATTGTATCGGATCCTTATGATAATTGGGGTTATTGTAGTCTGTATGGTAAATACTTAAGTGAAGATGTGGTGACGTAAACTGAGCATTTCCCGTCTTGCCGACAGTTCCCAGCTTGTCTCCCGCTTTGACCGTTGTTTTACTGCCGTTGAGTATCGCCGGTTCGATCATGTCCATGTGGGCATAGAAATACAACCAACCGCAATTGTCTTTGATGGTCACCCGAAGTCCAGACTTCGACCCGCCATCGCCCTTGTTGTAGATAGTGCCGTCTACCATCGCAACCAGCGGCGTTCCCAAAGCAGCAAACACATCGTTCCCGTGATGGTCATACGCGAGAAAGTCTGAGTTGTCCCCCGAACCTGCGGGGTGCGGCGGGCAAGCATAAACAAGGGTTTTCGCGTTTGACGAATCGAACCCGACGTTGTGTGGTCCGTTCACCGGAAACCGCGTGGGGTTAGGATCACAGGTCACGGGAGCTTCGACAGACCACAGCGATGGCGATTCGTCCTGTCCCCAATCGTTGTTCGAATCGGCCGACTCACAATTGAAGTGCGAAAGAGCCACCACAAATGGCAGCCACGGGCCAACACATATTCGGAACACTTTTCGCAACATCCTGAATCCTTTGTTGACATTCCTGTCGGTCTCTTGGCGCTTTCGAACCGCTTTATCGTGGCGATTTCATCGACGAAGGTCAACTGCGTGGCGGGTCTCAAAATAACCCGACATCAAAACGACACCACCACTGGAACCCACATTCAACCTGCGATAAGGTCCCTCACCGAACCGTTTGGTGCACTTCCCAAACGCTAACTTACTATATCTACCACCGAGGTCATCGTGTCGACCACACTCCGTGTTTTGGAACCGTCCTTTGTTTCCCACATCGCGGCAGAGTTGTCCTGTAAACCCGCGGCAGTGATCGCCGCCGCAGGCTTGTTCGCCGAAGGCGCAACCGTCCCGTTTGTTGCACGGTATCGAAAAGAAGCTACGGGTGGGCTCGACGACTTGGCTCTGGAAAATATCCACAAAAAACAAGTGTATTTTTCCGAACTTGCAGAACGACGCGATGCTATTTTAGCCTCAATTTCTACCCAAGGCCAATTGACCCCAGAATTGGAATGGTCGATTCGCGCCGCGTTGTCGAAGCAGGACCTGGAAGATTTGTACCTGCCATACAAACCGCGCCGCCGCACCAAAGCACAAATCGCCAGAGAACGTGGTTTAAAGCCGTTGGCAGACGCCCTTGTCGCGTCCGTACACAGCCGCAAAATGTCTGCTACCGCCATGGCGCAGGATTTTGTCCAGGAAGACCAAGGAGTTCCGACAGTTGAAGCAGCGCTGGAAGGAGCACGCCATATCATCGCGGAGACGATTGCCGAGGAAGCATCGTATCGCGCTTATCTTAGGAACAACCTGTGGAATCACGGGCAGATCGAAGTAAACGTCGTACCCAAAAAAGAAGCAGAAGCGCAGGTTTACCGAGACTGGTTCGGCTATAGCGAACCGGTCAAACGTATCGTTTCCCACCGCTTGTTGGCGATCTTAAGAGGAGAACGCGACGGATTTTTGACGGTATCGATCACATCAGATGACGAAAACCACATCAACCATTTGCTGGCAGTCACCGGTGCAAACGCGCACACCGAATGCGCCACCCAAGTCGCTTTGGCGATTCGAGACGGCTACAAAAGGCTACTATTGCCGCAAATCGAAACCGAAATCAGAGCACAAGCACGGGAACGAGCCGAATCCGAAGCGATTTCAGTATTCCGCGCGAATCTTGAGGCGTTGTTATTACAGTCACCTTTTGGCGCATACAACGTCGTTGGCCTCGACCCCGGGATTCGAACAGGCTGTAAGTTAGCGTGTGTAGACGGAACCGGCAAAGTAGTGGGTACCGGGGTTATTTACCCGCAGATGTCTCCCGAAAAAGCCGCAGAAGCCACTAAGTTACTAACTCAACTCGTCGTACGGTTTCAAGTGCGTGCAATTGCGATTGGCAACGGTACCGGAAGCCGCGAAACGGACCTGTTTGTTCGAAAATGCCTCAAAGAAGGTGGTTTGACGGAAGTCATCGCCGTAATCGTTCCTGAAACAGGAGCGTCAGTGTATTCGGCGTCATCGGTCGCCCGGGACGAACTACCCGACATGGACGTTTCATTGCGCGGTGCGGTTTCTATCGCACGCCGGCTACAAGATCCGCTTGCCGAACTGGTAAAAATCGATCCAAAATCACTCGGAATCGGCCAATACCAACATGATGTCGACGAAAAAGATCTCGCCGAAGAACTGGATCGTACCGTTGAAACGGCGGTCAACCGTGTAGGTGCTGAAGTCAATTCTGCGTCCGTGTCTTTGCTACGACGCGTTTCCGGACTCAACGAACGCACCGCACGGGCACTGGTAAAGGCCCGTGATCAAAACGGACCGTTTTCGGAACGTAAACAACTGTTGACCGTATCCGGGATAGGCCCAAAAACTTACGAATTAGCGGCAGGTTTTTTGCGGATTCGTAAGGGAAAAAATCCGTTGGACGCAACAGCAGTGCACCCTGAACGGTATCCGGTTGTGGAACGGATGGCGTCCACTCTGGGGGTATCGATTCACCAGTTGATTGGAAACCCGGATCTGATTGCCAAAATCCGCCTTGACCAGTTCGCCGACGCAGCTCAAGGAATCGGCAAGTTTACGCTGGCCGACATCAAAGCTGAGTTGGAGCGACCGGGACGCGATCCGCGGCCGGATTTTGTGGCGCCGCAGTGGCGCGAAGACGTTACGTCCATCGACGATGTCCACGAAGGACTCGTCCTTGAGGGACGGGTGTCCAACGTAACCAACTTCGGTGCTTTTGTGGACCTGGGAATCAAACGGGACGGATTGATCCATCTGTCCGAGTTGGCACATCGGTGGGTCTCAGACCCGAGGGAGATAGTCCAGGTGGGAATGGTGGTCAAGACAAAGGTCATTGGCGTGGATAGGGAGCGCGGCAGGGTCAATCTGTCAATGAAAGCGCTCCTACCGGCACCTGGACCGAGTACCGGACAACCCAGCGGACGGAGTGGAGACCGCAACGACCCTTCTGAGCGCCGAGCGAATGCTCAATCACCCGAAAAAACCACCTTGAAGGACCTTACGGCCAAATTTAACCGAAAATGATGTCTACTTGATACATCGGGTAAATTCAACGAAACAACCGAATCGATGGAGATGAAATGAAAGCAGCATCGTTGGATCTACGAGAAGTGCTCGAATTTCAACCCAATGGCGGAATTTTGCGGTTCGCCGGCGAACGAGCCGTTATTTTAGACGCGGTGGCCATGGGGCTTCTTCGGAAGCAACTGATTGAAACTATTGGCCTTTCAGGCGCACGGTCGGTGCTGACCCGATTTGGATACGCCCACGGTTGGCGTACCGCAGAGGCGATGAAAGATGCCTTTCCGTGGGACAATGAGCGGGAATGGAAAATCGCTGGTGGGCGCCTTCATCGCCTTCAGGGCTTGGTGTTGTTTGAGCCGATCGCAACACTCCCGGACGATCCAAACCGGTTTGCCGAAGCCGTTTGGCACGAATCCTACGAAGCCGAACAACATTTGTTGCATGTCGGCAAAGCCGATTCGCCGGTTTGTTGGACGCTAACAGGGTTTGCAAGCGGTTATTTAAGTTACTGCAATCAGACAGCAATCTATTGCATCGAAGAACGTTGTGTTGCGCAGGGACATGCGACTTGCCTCATGATTGGACGTAAACGAGAAAATTGGGGAGAAATCGCCCATGAAGTCGCATCGTATTACGAGCAGGATTGCCTCAATGCATCACTGCAATCCGTTGCGACGCAACTGAAGCAAATCGAACAGAAACTCCGAGGAACCATTCCGGTAAAAACATCGGTGGACGATCCGGCGGCCCGTCACGGAATCGTTGCCAACAGTGCCCCACTGCGACGAGTTGTAATGCAGGCAGCACGAGTGGCGCAGGTGGACTCTACGGTGCTGGTAACCGGAGAAAGCGGGGTTGGCAAAGAGGTGATTGCAAAACTGATTCACGCTGAATCAGGGCGTACGACAGGTCCATTTGTAGCGGTCAACTGCGGCGCAGTCCCGGAAAATCTGCTTGAAAGTGAACTGTTTGGTCACGTACGCGGCTCATTTACCGGTGCGACCCGCGATCGAATCGGGTTGTTTGAAGCGGCAAACCGCGGAACCTTGTTTTTGGACGAGGTCGGTGAACTGCCTGGCCACCTGCAGGTTAAGTTGTTACGAACCTTACAGGAACGTGAAGTGCGCCGTGTTGGAGAAAACCGGGTACGACCTATCGATGTACGGGTCGTTGCCGCGACAAACCGTGATTTGGCTGCGGAAGTGGAAGAAGGAAGATTTCGGCAAGATTTGTATTATCGGCTGCGGGTAGTTGAACTGACCGTTCCCCCTCTCCGGGAACGACGAGACGATATCTTGCCATTGTCTCGTCTTTTTCTAGCAACATCTTCCGCTAAATTAAAAAGTCAGGCAAAGTCGTTTTCGGTGGATGCGATACGAATTCTCCATGCTTATGATTGGCCGGGAAACGTACGAGAACTGGAAAATGTCATCGAACACGCAGCCATTTTTGCGACAAACACCCAAGTCGTTCCAGACGATTTCCCCGATAGCGTGCGGCACGGAATTGCACCCACCATCGCTCCAATCACACCACGGGCTTTAGAAGATGTTGAACGGGACCACATTCTCGGTGTGCTGCGACTAAACGGAGGAAATCGAACCAAAACGGCAGATGTCCTTCAGATTGGAATCGCCACATTGTTTCGTAAGTTAAAAACCTACTCAGAAATGGGGTTTCCGGTCGACTGAAATTCGTATCATCGCCTGACCAGCAGACAAAGAATCGGCAGACACAACGCCAACGTGAATGCATTCGCCAAAATGACCGGACGACTCCCAATCGTAATGCCATAAACGACCCACAGCGCGACACCCGTCGAAAACATCGAATACATTCCGACAGATAACCCGGTGGTCTGCCGCGTACGCACGACCTTGACTACCTGCGGCACAAAACTCGCGGTCGTCAGAAACGCCGCAACCAAACCCAACCATTCCGGCACAACCACTCTCCAAATACCCAAGTCCACTTTTACGTGTGGTATCATGATTTCACAAACACGCAACACACGACAAGAGAGATCGTAATCACATGTCGGGAACACCGGTTGGCATTGAATGGCTACTTGCACCTCTGTACGATACGTCGCACCGTCAATAAAAAAGCAACGGCTGGCTCTAGTGCTGAATATGTCATGAAATCAGGAGATGTTTCGATGGGTTGGGAAAAAATCAGGCATACCGTGTGCGCACTCGTTTGTATTTCTGCGTTCCTAGTTTGGAAACCAACAACCGCCCCGGCGCAGGAATGCGTCCACCCAGGCGGTAACGTGCCGTTTGAAATCCATGGCGACTATAACCTTAGCGGCAATAAGAATGTTGCGGACGTGCAATGTGCAATCCTTGTAGCATTGTGGAGCCTCGGCGGGCAGCAAGTAGCCCCGCCTACCTGTGTTGTGGTTCCAATCGCCCTTGCAGACATTGATTGCGATTCCACATACACCGTTAGCGATGTCTTAATGGCGACTAAGTTAGCGTTGTCCGAACCATTGGATGAGGTTCTCGATGGGGACGGCGACGGTTGCCCCGATACGTGCACTGCCTGTGTACCTCCCGAAGAAACATCGTGTTTTATCGCGGGTGTGTGCTATCCGGAAGCAACCACCAAGTCCGGCAACTCGTGTCTGGCCTGCGATTCTTCCGTAGCTGCGTTACAGTGGACCACGCTGGCCGACGGAACACCGTGCGATGGAGATGCAGGAAAACTTTGTTCTGCAGGACAATGTGCGGCGGTATTGCCGGGTCCACCACTCAACCCGGTAGCCACAGCGGGAGACAAAGGAGCCAGCATTTCGTTTGAGCCTCCCGTTAACAATGGCGGTTCCGCGGTACTGTTTTACACGGTTACATCCACGCCCGGCGCCAAAACCGCAATTGGCTCACAAAGCCCAGTCTTGATTGGCGGGCTCACGAATGGTGTCAGCTACACATTCACCGTAAAAGCTACAACGGCCGTGGGAACCGGTGCGGAGAGTGCCCCGAGCAATGCCGTAACTCCAACTGCAGCTTGCAGCGAAGGGCTTGCCAACTGCGATGGAATCGAAGAAAATGGATGTGAAATCAACATATTAACCAGCATGCAGCACTGCGGCGCCTGTAATAGTCCGTGCGACCTGGAAGATGCTTCCGAGGTATGTGCGGCGGGTGTATGTGTGTTAACGGAGTGTGCTCCTGGTTTCGGAAATTGTGACAACAACCCACAAAACGGCTGCGAAACAGAAGTGTTGTATTCACAGCAGCACTGCGGCGCTTGCGCAACACCTTGCTTGCCTGCAAATGGCTCGGGATTGTGTGTCGATGGGTCCTGTCAGTTGGTGGAATGTAACGATTTGTTTGCCGACTGCGACCAAAATCCCCAGACTGGCTGCGAAGCCAATCTGATTGCGTCACTCGACCATTGCAGTGCATGCAATTCTCCTTGCACGTTGTTAAACGCCGTCAATACGTGTGCTGTGGGCACCTGCCAGATCGCCAGTTGTGTGAACGGTTTCGATAATTGTGACATGATTACCTTGACGGGCTGTGAAACCAACATCGCATCTGCATTAAATAACTGTGGTGGCTGCAATATTACTTGTGACCCACCCAATGCTACCGGAGTATGCAGCAACGGAACCTGTTTTGTGCTGGAATGTACACCAAGTTACGGCAACTGCGACAACAATCCCGAGAATGGCTGTGAGTCCTCAATAACCACATCGCTTGCCCATTGCGGCGGATGCAACAAGTCTTGTTCTTTACAGAACGCGACCCCCATCTGCACAGGAGGCGCGTGCGTCGTCTCGACCTGTTTCGGCGGGTTTGGCAACTGCGACAATATTCAGTCAAACGGCTGTGAAACTTCCACTTTGAACAGTCTTCAGCACTGTGGGGGGTGTAACTCCCCTTGCCAATACAACAATGCAACAGCCGCGTGCGCGGGAGGTGTGTGCCAGTTTGGACAGTGCATCACCAATTTTCACAACCTGGATGGATCGTTGGCAAACGGGTGTGAGTACGCGTGTACATTCAGCTCATCAACCGACCTACCGGACGACCTATTTAAAGACGCCAACTGCGACGGTATCGACGGCAACCCAACCCAGGCCGTTTTTGTTGCAAAGACGGGTTTGTCATCCAACCCCGGTACCAAGACCCAGCCCTTGGCAACCATTACCCAGGGAATAGCCAAGGCAAACACACTAGGGCTAAAGCAGGTATATGTGTCGGAGGGAACGTATTCCGAACGGGTAACGTTGATAGCCGGCATTTCAATTTACGGCGGTTACTCGGCTGCCAACGGATGGGCACGCTCCGCGTCTTATGTTACCGAAATCCAGAGCAATCAGGTGCTGGGTGGAAGACTTAGCGCCATGGAAGGGGTGAACATCGTATCGGCAACGACGGTGGACCGGTTCCGAATTCGAACCATTGCGACAAGCGGAGCCGGTATTTCGTCGTATGGCCTCTATTGTCAGAATTGCAATGCGTTGACGTTGAAAAATTGCATCGTGGAAGCAGCACCCGGTAACGCAGGCACCGCAGGAACAGCGGGAAGCAATGGTTCGGGAGGGAACAATGGAGGCGGCGGTGGGGGCGGTGATTGTGACGAAAATAAAAGCGGTGGGGCTGGTGGAGGCGGCGGAACATCAAGTTGCTCCAGAACCGGCGGAAACGGCGGAAAAGGAGGCGATCACGGCGACAATGACGGCGCAGCAGGAGGGTCAGGTGTAGGCGGTACTCCAGGCGGCGCCGGCGGAAACGGCGGGGATCCCGGCAAAGCAGGTGGTGCGGGGCAAGCAGGAGCCAACGGAATACAAGGAGCGCACGGGGCGGGCGGCACAGGCGGAAGCACAAGCAGTGGATTTTGGGTCGGAACCGCCGGCGCCATTGGGTTTGTCGGCGGACATGGAAACGGAGGGGGTGGCGGCGGAGGAGGCGGAGGCCAAGGTTGTTTTTTCTGTGATAACGGACCCGGAAACGGCGGAGGAGGCGGGGGTGCGGGCGGTTGTGCCGGCGGAGGGGGAACGGGTGGTACCGCCGGTGGTGGCTCGTTTGGAGTCTTCTTGGTAACCAGCAACGGCGTCGTCTTATCGAACAATTCCATTACGTCATCCAACGGAGGGGTCGGCGGAAACGGCGGAGGCGGCGGAAACGGCGGAGGCGGCGGAAACGGCGGTGCCGGAAACACCGTCTGCACCGGTGAAGTCGGCGCGGGTGGAGATGGAGGGAAAGGAGGAAACGGCGGAAACGGCGGAGCAGGCGGCGGCGGCGCGGGTGGACCCAGCTACGCGGTGTTCAAAGTGTCCACAACCGTTAACTTAACCGGCAACACGTTGGTCAAAGGAAACGGGGGAGCCGGCGGTACGTCCAGCGGTAATCCAGGGACCACTGGAGCATCCGGTACAACAAATTGACCGACAATCCCCAGAATACCCTCACTAGTTTCGGACGAAACCGCCGAGACGCCAGCAAATTCGCGAATGGTGGGCCTTTTTGCCCGAAAGCATGGCAGCGCCATGTTGAGGGCAAAAAAAGGCCTACCATACACGAAGCTGCTCGCGAATCGGTGGTCGTAGCCTCAAGCTTAGGAGAAATGCGGGCTAGGTGGCTGGTGTTTGTCTATTTCTGCTAACCCTTACGCAAAACTTAATTGGACTGAATGATCAATGCGCGTAGCTGATGCACCATTTTTTGAACGGAAGGATCCTCAACCAATAACTTTTCCACCTTATTGACCGCATTGATCACGGTGGAATGGTCACGATTACCAAATTTTCGGCCCAGTTCCGGGTAGGAATCGCTTGTCAGTTCACGACAAAGGTACATTGCGATCATCCGGGGCAACGCAACCATCTTGTGCCGCCTTGGACCTTTGAGATCTGCCACTTTCAGGTCGGTAAAATTAGCGACATCTCTGATAATCTTCTCGGAACTGATGGTCTTTGAGGACTCATTTAGCAAGTCCTTGAGGACGTTTTTTGCCATCGGCAGTTGAATATCCGCGCCGATGAGCGTGGCGTAGGCATTTAGCCGAATCAGCGATCCTTCTAATTCGCGAACGTTGGATTTGATGTTCGTCGCCAAAAACATCGCAACATCTTCCGGCAAACGAATCGATTCTCTTTCCGCTTTCTTTTCTAAAATCGCGATGCGGGTTTCGACCTCTGGTGCCTGAATGTCGGCGATCAGACCCCACTGGAATCGGGTCCGCAATCGTTCTTCAAGCCCCGGCATGTCCTGCGGCACCCGGTCGCTGGTGACAACAATCTGCTTATTTGAGCTGTAGAGGCTGTTAAATGTATGGAAAAATTCTTCTTGAGTGCGGTCTTTGCCAGCAATAAACTGAATATCATCAATCAGTAGCACATCGCAATGCGCTCGATATCGGCGACGGAAGTCATCCATACGATCATTGCGGATACAGTGAATCAGTTCGTTAATATAACTTTCAGACGAAATATATTTGATCCGCATCGAAGGTTTTCGCAGCCGGATATAATTACCAATCGCCTGCAACAAATGGGTTTTCCCTAATCCAACTCCCCCATAGATAAACAACGGGTTGTAGTTCCGTGCGGGTGATTCGGCAACTGCTTGACACGCGGCATGGGCAAACTGGTTCGATGGTCCCACAACAAACGTGTCAAACCGATAGTGGGGAGAAAAATCAAGTTGGTCGTGATCGGGTCGGGCCGGAGTTACAGACCGCATGGAGTCTGTTTCAGCGGAACCGGAAGAGATTCCCGGGCGCGCCTCACCAAGTGGGAGTTGGGAATCGGAAATCACAGTCGGCGAAGTTGTACCTTCTCCGCCAATAGTACGACCGCGGTCAGAATCATTCCCTTTTTGCCCACCAGACGTAAACTGAACCGTAAATTCACGCCCGGAAAGAGCCTTTAATACTTTTAGAATAAT
>JABWCM010000177.1 GCA_013360285.1 Myxococcales bacterium | reverse complement strand
GTACCCGAAGGTACGCTGAGGATGGGCCGACCGAGGCAGGACCGACGCAGTAGGCCAATGGCTCGCGTAGCTTATTTTTTTCCCAAACACCCTCTTAGGAGCAGATATGCGTGTTATCGTGTGTGGCGGTGTGTTGGCATTGACGCTATTGCTTTTTGGTTCCGCGTGCAAAAAAGATAACGATGGTTCGTCGGGCGGTGGTGCTCAGGTTATTAGCATTGATGGCTCCAGTACCGTTTTTCCCATCACCGAAGCGATTGCCGAAGAATTTCGCAAAATGTACAGAGATGTCCGTATTACAATCGGCGTCTCCGGAACCGGTGGCGGGTTTAAGAAATTTTGCTCCGGTGAAATCGATATCACCGGTGCGTCGCGTCCTATTAAACCATCCGAGCTTAAGTTATGTGCCGACAACAGCATTGAATATATCGAGTTGCCCGTTGCATTTGATGGTATTGCCATTGTGGTTCACCCAACCAACGATTGGGCAGACCCTATCACTGTTGCCGAGTTGAAAAAGATTTGGGAACCGGAGGCGCAGGGACAGATTCTTCGTTGGAATCAAATCCGGGCCAATTGGCCAGACAAAGAAATCCATTTGTTTGGTGCCGGCGTCGATTCCGGGACATACGACTATTTTACCGCAGCGATTACCGGTAAAGAACACTCCAGTCGCGGGGACTTTACGTCTAGTGAGGACGACAATGTTTTAGTGCAGGGAGTTTCGACTGATCCGCTGGCGCTTGGATTTTTTGGATTCGCTTATTACAACGAAAATTCTAGTAAGATAACGGCGGTGGGTGTAGATGATTCTGTTCCTGCTCCAGTTGACGGACCGGTAAAGCCGAATCTGGAAACAATTGCAGGAGGCCAGTATCAACCCCTTTCTCGCCCAATCTTTATCTACGTCAACAAAAAAGCCGCTGATCGGGAAATAATCCAGAAATTCATCGAATACTACACTTCTGACGGCGCCGAGTTGGTCAAGGAGGTGGGGTATATTCCGCTGCCTGAAACAGGATACGAAATGGTGCGTAAACGATTTGCCGATCGAAGGACCGGTTCAGTATTCGAAGGGAAGGGCGCCCAAGTTGGTGTACGAATTGAAGACCTTTTGAAGGTGGAAGGTCAATGAATCTCGGCTTGGGGCTGACGCGTAAGCTGGCGGGACGACGGGCTACACCTCCGGTGGAGTCGATTATCCGTTTGTTTTTGCTCGGTTTTGGTGTCATCTCGGTGATAACGACGGTGGGTATCATATATGTTCTTGCCGCTGAGACGTTTTTGTTCTTTTCCGACGTTTCTCTGGCCGATTTTCTGTTTGACACCGAATGGACCCCGCTATTTGCCGACAAACACTTTGGGATTTGGCCGCTTCTTGGCGGGACGTTTTTGAGTTCGTTTATCGCGGCGCTTTTTGCACTTCCGCTTGGCCTTTTGGGCGCGATTTATTTGAGTGAATTCGCGCCTGAGAGAATTCGGAAAATCGTCAAACCAATGGTGGAACTGCTCGCCGGAATTCCCACGGTCGTTTATGGATACTTCGCGCTTGTGTTTCTGACTCCGGCGCTTCAGAACGTGGTACCAGATTTGTCGGGATTTAACGCCCTATCGCCCGGGATCATCATCGGAATTATGATCATTCCGACCATTGCTTCGTTAAGTGAGGATGCGATTTATGCCGTACCGGTTAACTTACGAGAGGGGGCCTATGCGTTGGGTGCATCTCGTTTATCGACGGTATTTCACGTTGTACTGCCGGCCGCTAGGTCCGGAATTTTGGCGTCGGTGACGTTAGCGGTCTCCCGTGCGATCGGAGAAACCATGGTCGTGGCGATTGCAGCAGGGCAACAACCCCGATTGACCTTGGATCCGCGAGTTCCGATCGAAACGATGACCGCTTACATCGTCAAGGTCAGTATGGGTGATACACCCACCGGCACATTGGAGTATCGAACGATATTTGCGGTGGGTGCCACACTATTTTTGTTGACCCTTGTGATGAACGTCATCACTCAGCGTTTCGCCCGCAAATACCGAGGTGTGGTTTGAAACGTCATGTGCGAAAATGGAGTCGCCGAAAAGAAACGCTGTTTATTGGCCTATGCATCGTTTCTCTTGCCGTCCCGCTCTGTCTTTTGTTTGCGATGTTGATCGATGTGGCACTGGACGGAATTAGCCGAATCGATTGGCAATTTTTGACATCTTATCCATCTCGGCGTGCGTCCTCTGCGGGTATCTTACCCGGCTTGGTCGGGAGTGCGTTTCTTATTGTGTTGACGGCAGTGATCAGCTTGCCAATGGGGGTTGGCGCTGCCATCTATCTCGAGGAATACGGAGAACGGGGTCGGCTCGCAAATCTCATTGAGGTCAATATTGCCAACCTCGCGGGTGTACCGTCGGTTATTTACGGATTGCTGGGGCTTGAGATTTTCGTCCGATTTGCTGGTTTAGATCGAAGTCTGTTGGCCGGCGCGTTGACGTTATCTTTGCTTGTATTGCCCGTTGTCATTATGGCGACACGAGAAGCGCTGAGAGTTGTTCCAAAGACGCTTCGTGAGGCAGCGCTGGCGTTGGGAGCAACCCGATGGCAAATGGTCTGGCGAGTGGTGTTGCCAATGGCCGTTCCAGGAATCATGACTGGGGCAATATTGTCAATTTCTCGTGCTTTGGGTGAGACGGCCCCGCTCGTTGTGATCGGGGCGCTTACTTACGTTTCATTTTTGCCACAGGATCCGATGTCTGCGTTTACCGCATTGCCGATTCAGATTTTTAACTGGGTGTCGAGACCACAGGCTGCCTTTTTGGAAAACGCAGCCGCTGCTATTCTTGTTTTGCTTGTCGTTTTGTTGCTGGCCAATGTGGTTGCCATTGTCATTCGAAACCGTTACCAGAAACGAATTGGCTAAATTAACGTGTTGAATCTCATAGTGTCAGCTTCAAGCCCGAAGTGACCCTGAGAAAGCTAATTTAGCGTTGAATTGGCCGGGACCCGACTGAGGCTATATCGAGTAGATGCCGCAAGGAGGGGCGTTGCCAAGGCAGCCCAAGTTAGGCAATCAGAGTTCATTTATCTATTTCCGCTGACCCGCTAAGGATGAGGTCCGTGTGCTAAAAAATCCTGAAAATTCCCCGCGATTTGTTGTCACTCAGTTGAATGCTTGGTTTTCCGCCCACCATGTACTAAGATCAGTAGATATGCTCATTCGCGATCGGGAAGTAACTGCGATCATCGGTCCATCTGGATGCGGAAAGTCGACGTTTATCCGCTGCCTGAACCGAATGCACGAACTGGTACCCGGGGCCAAAGTGGCTGGGTCGATCCAACTGGATGGCGAGGACATTTATCAATCCGATGTCGATCCGGTATTGTTGAGGCGTCACGTTGGTATGGTTTTTCAAAAACCAAATCCTTTTCCAACCATGACAATTCGGGAAAATGTGTTGTCGGGTCTTCGTTTGACTGGGCGCCTTGACCGATCCACGGCAAACAGCGTTGTCGAAAGCGCTCTACGTCGCGCTGCATTGTGGGACGAAGTAAAGGACACCCTTGACAAGCCTGGCGGAAGTTTATCCGGTGGTCAGCAACAACGGCTGTGTATTGCTCGGACGTTGGCGGTCGATCCAAGCGTTATTCTGATGGACGAACCATGTTCGGCCCTCGATCCCGTGGCGACGGCGCGTATTGAAGACCTCTTGCATACTCTGAAGGCCAGTTATTCCATTGTGATTGTGACCCACAGTATGCAGCAAGCGAGCCGGGTTTCAGATCGGACTGGGTTCTTCTTATCAGGTGAACTCATCGAATTTGGGGATACTGATCGAATCTTTACCGCACCGACAGACAGGCGAACGGAAGATTATATTACCGGCAAATTTGGTTGATGGGCTTGAGTTTCCCGCAACGCCACGACGACAGCACAAAAAAGTTGCAATAACGCCCGGATTTTGCGAGCTTAAGACCGCTGTGCCGCTGAGTATTAATGAGAAATTCGAAGGGTTAAGGTGGGCCAACCCATGAGGTGACTGTTTCCGGTATGTCTGAGCAGAGAAAACACACGGACCGTGCGTATGAACAGGATCTCGAAACGTTGCGCCAACGTTTGTTAATGATGGCCGCACGTGTCGAAGGGATGATCGAGAACTCGATTCGTGCGCTGGTGGAGAGGGATAGCGAGCTTGCGCACCGAACGATTTTGTCGGACCGCGTTGTCAATCGAATGGAAATCGAAATTGACGAAATGTGTCTGTTGATCCTCGCAAAACGGCAACCTTTGGCCTCTGACCTTCGATTCATTGCGTATTCGATGAAAATGGTCACCGACTTAGAACGAATTGGGGATCTCGCAGCCAACGTATGTGAACGTGCGATAGCGTTAAATAAAGAGCCAATGGTAAAACCGTTAGTCGGCATCAGCAGGGCTGCGGAAATCGCCGAAGCGATGATTGGCCAGGCGATTGATGCGTTCGTAAAACGCGATGTCGAACGCGCCCAGGCGGTACTAGATCGAGACAACGAGATGGATGCGATGTATCGCGACGTATTTAAGGAGTGGTTGCTGTTGATGGAAGGGGATCCGGCGGTGGTTGACCGCGGTATACAGGTACAATCGGTGGCCAAGTACCTCGAACGGATCGCGGATCATGCGACCAATTTGGCGGAACAAGTCATTTTTATGGTTGCGGGTCGCGATGTGCGGCACCACGGTAAGTTAACCGCCCCAGTCGAGTAATTTACCGTGGCTTTGAGTCAGTAACAGACGAGAGAAACATAATGAGCACAACGATTCCATCTCGGCTATTTGAACGCGCGAAGAAAACGCCGCAGGACGCGGCTTACTACGAAAAAGTGGCTGGCCAATGGAAAATGTTCACTTGGGCGACCTATGCCGACCAGGTGAAGGATTGTGGACGGGCGTTGATGGCGCTTGGATTCAGCCCCGGTCAAACGGCGTGTATCCTGGGTAACAACTGTCCACAATGGGTATTGTTTGATGTTGCCACGATGGCTGTTGGCGGTGCTCCGGCTGGTATTTACGTGACATCTTCCCCATCGGAAGTAGCGTATATTCTCAAACACTCTGAATGTCCGATAGCCCTGGTGGAAGACTTTGGTCAACTGAACAAAGTTCTCGAACATTGGGAATCTTTGCCGGCGTTGAAACACGTTGTGCTGATGCCCAAGGCGCCGAAACATACGGATGAGCGTGTACTCTCCTGGGATGAGTTTATTGGTCACGCCGCGGGTGTCGGGGAATCTCTCTTTTTTGCTCGTGTATCGGATTTGAAGCCGACCGAGCTTGCCACTTTGATCTATACGTCTGGCACCACGGGACCTCCCAAGGGTGTGATGTTGACCCACGAAAACCTTGCATTTACCGCAGATATTGCCGGGCAGATCACCGGTGCCAGTTCGGGTGATAGCGAGTTGTCGTACCTGCCCTTGTCGCATATTGCAGAGCAAAATTTGACCATTCATGTTCCCATCACGCAGGGTTACACCGTTTATTTTGCCGAATCTTTGGAGAAAGTTCGGGAAAATATTTCGGAGGTAAGGCCGACGGTTATGTTTGGTGTGCCGCGAATTTGGGAAAAAATGTATGCAGGGGTCAAAACCAAACTGGCCGGAGCGACAGGTGTCAAGGCCGCATTGGCTCAATGGGCAATGAATGTTGGGCGGAACGTTCATCGTTATCTAAATGAATCCAAACCATTGCCATTGGCCCTACAAATTCAATACAAGCTGGCTGATCGATTGATTTATTCAAAGGTCAAAGCAGCAATGGGGCTCGACCGCTGTACTCTGGCCGTCAGCGGAGCCGCACCCATCAGTCAGGAAATTATCGAATTTTTCGCGGGTCTAGACATTGTTATTCGCGAAATTTATGGCCAATCAGAAGACACTGGGCCTACGACCTTCAATTTTCCCGGCAGAACTCGGTTTGGCAGTGTCGGCGTGCCCGTGCCGGGTGTCGATGTACACATTGCCGATGATGGCGAGATTTTGGTACGTGGCAAAAACGTGTTCGCAGGTTATTACAAAGACCCGGAGGCCACCGCCGAAACACTCCACGACGGTTGGCTTCATTCAGGAGACTTAGGTCGATTTGACGAACAAGGGTTTCTTTATATTACCGGTCGTAAAAAAGACATCATCATCACCGCGGGTGGAAAAAACATCGCGCCCAAAAATATTGAAGCCGCGTTAAAAAACCATCCGCTGATCGGCGAAGCCGTTGTGATAGGTGATCGTCGACCATTTCTTTCGGCTTTGATCAGCCTTGATCCGGAACTTTCACTTCGTTTTGCTGCCGACCATGGTGTCGATCCCTCGACGCTGGCTACTGCATCGGCGTTGCTTGCGGAACTCAACAATTGGGTAGAGCAAGTCAATAAAGAATTTGCACGGGTGGAATGGGTCCGGAAATTTCATGTCGTCAGCCGACCGTTCAGCACCGAAACGGGGGAACTCACTCCAAGCTTAAAAGTCAAACGCAGCGTCGTAAATTCAAAATACGCCAAAGAAATCGATCAGATGTACCACGGGGAAGGACAATGATCTTTCGACAGTCCTTTTTCTGTATTTCCGGCACAACAACCTAGTCATAACGGCCCAAAAACTACAATCTGATTGACGAGCGTTTCCGACGAACCTACAGTCAACCTCGCTGTGGAATGATGTTTGCCTGCTATTCGGCTCACACCACTGGCTGATTCAACCCCAAACCAAAAAAATATAAAGGATTCGTATATGGACGAAGCACGAACCCAAAATGCAATTGATGCCTTAAATCGTATTATGGAGCTGGAATTGGCCGGAGTGGTTCGCTATACGCATTATTCGTTGATGATTTATGGCTATAATCGGATTCCAATCGTTTCCTGGATGAAGGGCAACGCCAAAGAAGGGCTGGATCATGCGCACAAAGCCGGTGAGTTGGTTACCCTGCTCGGGGGTCATCCGTCGCTGAAGATCGGTGCGCTCCTTGAGACGGAACAACACGACATTGGCGATATTCTGCGCGAAAGTTTGGAACACGAACGGTTGTCGCTCCAATCGTATTACGACTTGTTGCGTATTGTCGAAGGTCAGTCGGTTCTGCTTGAAGAATATGCGCGGGACATGATTGTCAGCGAGGAGTTACATTTGGACGAAGTCAACAAAATGTTGCGTCGCCCCGGAGCGACAGAAGCATTCAAAGAATAACAAAACGGTTATTTCAGCGCCGTTTTTTTGTGCCTACTGCCTTTGCGGTCAATCCCAACTCTTCAAACAAAAAAGCGTAAACGTCGGCATTTTGCTCCACGGTTTGTTTGACTAAATCCGCGCCGCCGTGTCCCGCGTTTTCTTCAATTCGTAACAGAATCGGCAAACCACTAATCGACGCATGTTGCAAGGCTGCCGTCATTTTCCGGGCGTGCATTGGATCGACCCGATCATCGCTGTCCGCCGACAACATCAGCAGTGCCGGATACTCGGTATTTTCTTTGACATGGTGATAAGGAGAATACGCATACAAAACGCGGAATTGAGCCTCATCTTCGGCCGAGCCGTATTCCGGAATCCACGTTCGCCCACTGCCAAACAAATGATATCGCACCATGTCCAGAAGCGGAACAGCGCAAATGACCGCCCGGCATAGGTCTGGGCGCTGGGTCATCACCGCACCGACCAACAATCCGCCATTGGAACCGCCGCGAATCGCCAATTTGTTTTTGCTGGTATAACCCCTCTGAATCAGATAGTCGGCGGCTGCGATAAAGTCGTCAAAAACATTCTGCTTTTTGTCCAACATTCCCGCCTGATGCCATGTTTCGCCGTACTCGCCTCCGCCCCGCAGATTGGGCATCGCAAATGCGCCGCCGGCTTCGATCCATGGGTAAAAACTCGACATAAACCGTGGGGTTAAACTCACATTGAATCCCCCATAACCAGACAACAACATCGGCATGGTTCCATCCAATTTTCTATCTTTCGGGCGCACTACAAACATTGATATGTTTGTGCCATCTCGTGAAGGATACCAGACCTGTTCCACCATAAACTTTTCCGGATGGATTGGTAAGATAACCTCATCCCATAATGTGGTTTTGCCAGTTTGAATGGACGTCCTATAGATCTGCTGTGGACGTGTAAACGAAGTAAACCCAAAAAAGGCGTCATCCGAATCAGGCTCGCCCACAATTCCTTCGGTGGTTCCGATTTCGGGTAACGGGATATCTCTTACAAAAACACCATTCAAATCAAACACCGCAATCCGCGAAGACGCATTGTGAAGCCCAGTAATGACGATGTGGCCGCCGATGATCTGCGCTACGTCGATGACCCGATCAGGTGATTCGGGGATCAACTCGGCCCAATGTTCTCGTTCCGGTTTGTCTGAGGCCGTTTTATAAATCCGCCACTTCGGCGCGCCGTCGTTGGTGACAATGTAGAAATTTCCTTCGTGAGCAATCACTTGGTAAAGTGCCGGCCTGCCGACCACAAACGGCTTAAATTGTGCATCGGGTTGCGTTAAATCGCGAAAGTACAGGTCGGTGGCATTCCAGCCATGGTGGATGTAAATAAATAACCACCGACCATCCCTTGAAAGAGCTGGTCCGATAAAGGTTTGCGGGTTTCCTGTTCTAGGATGAATTAACACGTCGTCGGTAGCGGCCGTGCCCAAACGATGAAATCGTACTTCGGCGTATCCAGGGCGGACATCCACCGGAATCGTTTTGTCGTCTGGCAGAAAAGTATAATAAAAACCCGAGTTATCCGGTGTCCACCGCGGCTGGGCATATTTTGCTCCTAAAATTGTGTCCACGGCACTGACCGTGCCCGATTCGACGTCTTTGACGTACAAAGTTGCTTCGTCCGCGTTGTTTTCCCGGAGGGCGTATACCACTTTTTTGCCGTCCCACGACGGAACTACGGTGCCGATAGATACCGAGCCGTCCTCGCTCATGGTGTTGGGGTCCAGCAGAACCCGCTCTTTGCCTGTTTCTCCATCACGCCAATAGTTGATTCTCTTTTCTTTGTCGGCGTGTGTCCGCGAATAAAAATACCGCCCGTTTCGAACAACGGGTGCTGTGACCGAATCGACGTAAAACAACTCGCGTAATCGATTGGCGATTTGTGTGCGTGACGGCAACGTTTGTAAATGTTGGCGTGCGACCGCGTCCTGATCCCTCATCCACGTTTTTACTTCGTCTTGCGACACGTCCTCAAGCCATCGATAGGGATCAGCCACCTTCTCACCAAAAAGGATATCCACTAGGTCTTGCCGTCGTGTTGTCGGTATTTCAAATGATTTCGGATGGGCGGTCTTTTTTGATTCCATATTGTCCGACTGACCTTTTTGGGCGTGATGGTCCGATTGGAGTTGACCCGAGGTTTTCTGGGAAACAATCGTCATTGTGAAAAAAAGCGTACATCCGAATAGGCACAAACGAAAGTGGTTTGTCATACCCACTTTGGATCGGCGTCTTCCCGATCCGGTTTCGTACCTGGTTTGGCTTAAGTCGTTGGCATTGTTCTTGAAAAATGGGGGTACAATCAAGGTGACCACGTTTATCAGAAACCTTCTTTCATAAGAAATTCGACAAGTTCAAGATAGAAGTTAAGATAGGGGAAACCGCCGGTCAAACCGCCTATTTGACCTACTTCTGCCAGATGGTCTGCTGCGATGCAACCCCGAAACCGGCCCCATTTCGCACTCTCGACTGTAACCATCCCGTCGTTGGGAACCCCAAAACCGCCGCCCAAAGCGGTCCACGTTGCGACCAAAGTCGCCACAACCGGCGCGGTCGTCGGGGGATTAGCCACCTCGGCCGGCTCACATTGGGCCATCCCCAAAGAAGTTAGTCCTGCACGTCCGGCCCATGAGTAAATGGTTACGCCAGGCACATCGGGATTTTCGGAGTTAAACCGGCGGGCGCCGGCTGTACTAAACTGTTCCATTGACCGTAGAAATGCAGGCTCAACTAGCGGGTCTGTGTACAAATTACCGACAAACCACAAGACAAAGTTAATGATATCATCCGTAAATCCCGGAACCACTCCCAACACAATGTCGGCAATGGCGGTTCCGTGATGTGGGGTCGCAATCGTGGTAATGCTTGCAACGCGGTCGCCATAACCAAGAGTCGAAACGAGAAACCGAGCGTCCAGGCCGCCCTGGGAATGGGCCACAATCGACACTTTTTCCGCCGAAGTGCATGCCAGTACAAGATCAACAAAGTCCGCAAGCTGCTCACCACGAACAGAACTGGTGTTGAATGGATCCAATGCGGCTACATACGAAGCATACCCTTGCTGACGAAGGCTTTCCGGAATCAAATAAAAATAAGAAAAAGGTCCGACTTTTTCAAAACCACCGGCCCCATGCGCAAAAACAAGGGGATACTTCAATTTGTTGGCATAAACATCAAACGAATTGCATTCGACTGGAAAAATGACGTCGGGATTTGGAGCGGAGACATCGCTATACTCCGTTTCTACATCCGGGTTGGTTACGGGCGTATCTTCCGTTGGCGTTTGGGCGTCGGAACCGTTGTGGAAGCCAAAATCTGCGTTCTCCAGTGCGTACCACGGTACTTCCAATAGGTCGCTGGTCACTTCGTGAATGTCGGTGATTTTACCGGAACCAAACAACGGACCGGGTTCGACGGCGCTGCTTTCCGCTTCTACGACCGAGCCACAACCGGTTGCGAAAACAGCGGCAAAGCCGCTAAGATAGCAACCAAACACCATAACTACAGGTGTTTTTAGGGGTGTTTGGAGAAAAATTGCCAGTGAACGAAGAATTGGCCATAACAATTCGGCAGGGGCGACGAGGGCACGGCCGACGTAGTGGGCCAGTGGTCCGCGTAACTCAACTTGTTTCCCAAACACCCTCTTGGACATAGGTCGGACGCCGGCATGATGTAATCAAACAACGTGGGCGGATTATCAGCGAATAACCGACCCGGAACGTGCGCAGTATGGCACCGGTTGGATATGAATAGAAAGATCATTCTGTTTTGGTCCATTTTGACAATGGCTTATTCGGCGCTGGTATTGGCCCAAACGTCACCGCCTAAACTGCCCGATTGTCCACCTAAATCCCAGCGGATCGGTGGGGTTCCTCCCACGGACAAGGCAATCGGTTGTGTGGATAAGCAGGGGCGGAAACAGGGTGTCTGGTTGTTTTTTTATGATTCAGGCCAAAAACGCCAACAGGGTGAGTTTATCAATGGTCAAGAACAAGGGGATTGGATTATGTGGCATCTTAACGGCAAAACACGGATTCAGATGTCGTTTGTAAACGGGAAAGCCCACGGAAGGCTCCGGTCCTGGTACGAAAGTGGTCAGCTCAATGAAGACGGTACCTTTGAAAACGACAAACGGCATGGGCTGTCTGTTGGTTATCATTCCAATGGACAAAAAGCCGAAGAAGGGAGTTACTGGAACGACCTGCGGGAAGGGGAGTGGACTTCTTGGTATGTTACCGGTCAGATCGCGACGCAGGAACAATGGCGGCATGGGTTGTTGCATGGTGCCTATGTACAATGGGACGAACACGGTAGAAAAATGGCCGAGGGAGGTTATGAATCTGGACAGAAACGAGGAATCTGGTGGATTTGGCCGGATCCGGAAATGAGTCCGGGAATGATTGATTATGATTGAAACGCCAGCACACAAAATAATTCATTGTGAAATGGTAAAAACCACGTTCAACAAGGAAGATTCGAATGAAAACACAAATCAAGATAAGTTGGATAATCGTGATGGCCGCAATACCTTTTTTTCCCATGGTTTCATGGGCTGATGCGGTCGTATGCAATTCAAAGGACGAATGCAAACAAAAAATCGAAGCCGCACGAAACACGGACGGAGGAGCGATTTGTTTTTCACCGGACGCTTGGGTTCCCCGTCCGCCGGGCGAGTATCCGGAAAAATGTGGGATAGAATTTATTTGTGGCCAGTTTCAGGCGATCGGTGCCCGCGCTTATTTTAAAGAAATCCGCCATGCCCAAGCCTGGGTGCGGGACAGCGATACCAACAAGTTTATTGGCAGTGGGCTGTATGCGTTGGATACACAGGTTCAATCGATTGCCGGCTTTGACGCATGGGCGCTAGATCCCAAAAGCGGCAACATTTCTGACCAAGGCGAAACCATCGCCGGGACGTTGCCTGGGCGCACCAACACGGCTTACGGAAAAAATCAGCTCCTCAACGCGGTGGACTACTGCAGAAATCCACCCGCCAACCGCACCATTCTGGAGCTTCAATGGGAAGTTTTTGCCACAAAACAGAAAAAAACCGGAAAATTGATCACACGATTTGATGAGGCCACCAAAACTGCGGTCTCCGAACCGGAACTGGATTTACAGCGGCTCACGATGGCAAAAGGCAAAATCACGATTCACGCCAAAAAATAGGCCGACTATTCCAAATCAGCCTGGTGGCCACATAAAAGACCGACCGCCAAGTACATGAAAATGTAAATGAAACACCGACTGTCCTACGCCGGCGCCGTTATTTGTGACTACCCGATAGTCCGTTAAACCTTCCATTTCCGCCACCGTACGGCACACCAACAAACATTTTCCAAGCAAGTTGATGTCTTCCGCAGAAGCCGCGGTGATGTTTTCAATCGGTTTTTTGGGGACCACAAGAATATGGACAGGTGCCGCGGGGTGAATGTCGCGAAATGCTAGGGTTTCGTCGTCTTCGTACACAATGGTTGCGGGAATTTGTCGGGCGATAATTTTTTCAAATAATGTTGCCATAAGTTGTCCTCGTTGGGTGGGCGTCGGAGTCAATACCAGTAACTTACCACATTTGAGTTGACTTACGAAAGGTCTTACCATTGGATCATTTGCGCCACATCTTCCTGGCGTCGTCACCTTAATTTTATTTTGCGAGGAGACCCATGTCCGATTCCAATCCATTGGCTCAGTTAAATTTGCTGGGGCAAAGTGTCTGGTACGATTTTATTCGCCGGGATCTGATTCAGAACGGCACGTTAACCAACTGGATCACCCAGGACCGATTGGCTGGGATGACCACCAATCCGGCTATTTTCGCTGCCGCCATCGGCGGAAGTGCGTTATACGACGCGGACATACAAGCTGCTCCGCCGGCTAGTGATGCAAACGACGTCCTTCGGTCGTTGGCGATTGCCGACGTGCGTGCCGCCGCGGATTTGTTTCGACCGGTATATGAACAAAGCGGTGGCCGCGACGGATTCGTTTCAATCGAAGTGGATCCCCGTTTGTCCCACGATGCGCAAGGAACCATTCGTGAAGCACAAACCCTCTGGAAATTGTGTGACCGACCGAATGTAATGATCAAAATCCCTGGTACCGTTCCGGGTTTGGATGCCATTGAACAAACCCTAATTTCCGGAATCAATGTCAATGTCACCTTGCTGTTTTCGGTTTCGCGATATCGCGATGTAATGGATCGTTACATTCGTGCGCTCCAAATACGGCGTCGACAAGGGTTGTCCATTGGCCATGTCGCGTCTGTCGCCAGCTTTTTTATCAGCCGGGTGGACACCATGCTGGATCCCACTTTGCGGAGGTTGGCCAAGGAGGGGCACACTGCGGAAATCCAGACAATGGCATCAAACTTGACTTCTAAGATAGGTATCGCCAATGCTCGGTTGGCTTATGCCGAATTTGAAAAACGGTTTGCCGAACTAGACGCCATAGATTTGGTTGGTGCCGGCGCTCAGATTCAACGTCCATTGTGGGCGTCGACTTCCACAAAAGATCCGACGTTGTCCGACATCATTTACGTGGAAAGTCTGGTCGGAAAAAACACCGTCAACACCATGCCGCCGGTTACGTATGACGCTTATCGTGATCGAGGATCGCCGCAATTGGTTTTAGGCGGCAACGTGGACGCCGATTCGGCTTTGCTCGCCGGTTTGGCGCCATTGGGAATTTTATTTACGCAAGTCACCGACACCCTTGAAGACGAAGGTTGCCAAAAATTTGTCGATGCCCATCTACATTTGTTGGAAGTCATCCGACAAAAACGTGCCGGTCAATCCACGTAGTTCATCGCGGCGTGTTGCGTGCGGATCGTTTCCTACTGGGGAATTTGCCCAACCTGTTAAAAACAAGTCGCGGTTTTCTTGTAAAGTGGAGCGACTCCGTTGTCAAGAGTCGGGGTATTTTTGTGATAATGAGGCGATCCGGCATGACCAAGTCGCGGAATTTTTGTGAAACGAAGCGAAGTTGTCTGAAAAAACGTGTCCTTTTTCATAGTCAAATGACGTTGTTTTAACATGTCGCTTTTTTTTTGATAAAAGACGCGGAGTTGTTTTAACGGGTTGTGTTTTTTTTGATAAAAAAGGCGAGGTTGTTTTAACGGGTCGCGATCATGACACAGCCCGAGAGAGGCTGTGAAAAAATAGCTACGTGCCCCAATTCCGGCCGCTTTTGGCCCCATTGTCTCCGAAAAAGGTTTCGCAATATGCCCGATATTACTCAAC
>JABWCM010000176.1 GCA_013360285.1 Myxococcales bacterium | reverse complement strand
TCGTGAATTCACGACCAACCCACCTCCCCTCCCCCCTTTCAACTACATTCCGCAAAAACAGACATTCTGTCTTGAACAGTAAGCACCACGGCGTTATTGTTCCCGCAGTTTTAATCGGTACTTGTACCGAGATGTACGCGATCTTTGATGACGCGGGCATCCTCTTCGATGCTTTGCGTAACGGATCGCTCAACTGGAGGTTCTTGAATGAAGCTGCATCGTTTGATGACGGCAACCTTTGTGTTTACGATGGTTGCTGCGGGTTGTGCAGAAAATATGGAAACGGCCGACCCAACCCCTAATCCTGAGTCCCCTTCTGGAGAGTTGGCTCAGGAAGCCAACTTCGACAACTTGTTGCCGGCATACGAATTGCCACGGGAAAAGAAGATCCCCGGAAAATCAGATTCGTACGACGATTATCGCCTTGCCAATCCGCAGTGGTACGCGATTACCGACAAACCAACCGGAAATTTCACTTATCGCCACATGAAAGAATGGGAGCCGATGCAGATTCTGTACACGACCTATTCTGACGGGATGCCCGGTGACCCGCAGGTTGCAACCACGATTCGGGATATCGTTGTCCAGACAGTCAAAGAGGCAAACACCAAAGTAGGCGTTATTTATGAGACGACTACCGCAAAGAATGACCTCAATAGTCGTTTGTTGGCGGGTGGCTTGACTCAAACGCAGATTAACTCAATGGTGTCGTTTGTTAATATAAAGAACGACACAATCTGGCATATCGACTACGGTCCGGTCCCTATTGTGAAGGATGACAATAAGATTGCATTTGGCGATTTCCGTTATTACCACCAACGGTTACAGGATGATGCGATTCCGACATTGATGGGTTTTCATCACAACATCAATACGTTTCGTATGAACGTGAAAACCGAAGGCGGAAACTTCCAAGGTGACGGTGAAGGAACTTGTTATGTGAGCCAGCGTGGTTTGCAGTATGCAGGTATGACTGCGGCACAATTCAAACAGGTGTGGTCCGACTACTTGGCGTGTTCCAATCAATTGGTTGTGTTGAAGGACATCACGGATGATAGTACCGGTCACATTGATATGTTCTTTAAGCTCGTAAACAAAAACCTTGCCATCGTAGGTGAGTACAAGTCGCCTTATGTTAGCGATGCGGTGAACGAGCAACGTATGGATGACAATGAAACTCTGCTTAAGGCCACAACGGTTGCCGGCGGCGGCAAAGTGTCTGTCCTTCGTATGCCCTTTCCCAGCAAATCAAGCGGCATACCCCGTACCTATCTGAACAGCACTTTCGTAAACAACGTCAACCTTTGGCCGATTTATGCTGCGACCGGAACCAAGGCGTCGGAGGCCGAAGCACTTCAGGTGTGGAAAACCGCGCTGCCGAACTACAAACACATCGGGATCATCTGTGACAAAATCGCGCTTTACAGCGGTACGATTCACTGCATTACCCGCACGATTCCGAATGGGACGCTGTCTCCGTGGATTGGTAACGGGACTTGCGTAAGCGGTATGTGCCAAGCCCCGGCCCTTGGCTACACCGGTGAGTGTAATGCCAACATCCCCTGCAAGGGTCCGGATTGGCAGTGTGTGTGTGACGATTGTAATTACTGCGACGGTACATCCCCACCTCAGTCCTGCGAAAACGCGTGCGGCGGTCAAGCGCCTGGCGGCTGTTATTGCGACACGTTGTGTAAACAATACAACGACTGCTGCCCGGATTACGATCAGTTCTGCTCGGCCGGGGCTTCTTCTTGCCAAGGAAAGTGCGGCGGACAGGCGACTTCCGGGTGCAAATGCGACGCCGCGTGTGTCCAAAACAACAATTGCTGCGCCGATTATCAGCAATTCTGTGCGTGTCAACCGCAATGTACGGGTAAACAGTGTGGCCCCGACGGTTGTGGCGGCGAATGCGGTATTTGCTCCGTAAACCAGATTTGTACACCGGCGGGCGCGTGCCAGGACGTTTGCGTGCCCAAATGTGGTGGTCTCGAATGTGGCCCCGACGGTTGTGGTGGCACCTGCGGTACCTGTGGTGCCAACGAGACCTGTATGGCGGGTCAGTGCCAGTGTGTACCCAACTGTTCCGGTAAAGAATGTGGCCCCGATGGCTGCGGAGGTACCTGTGGAGAGTGTTTAGGCAACGAAGTTTGTAGCCCCGCTTCTCAGTGTGTGTGTGTACCCAATTGCAATGGCAAAGAATGTGGCGCTGATGGTTGTGGCGGCACCTGCGGTGTCTGCGGCATGAACGAAGCGTGCACTGCTGCCGGCCAGTGTGAAGTCCAGGTTGCGGAATGTGTGATTACCGGCTGCAATAACGAATTATGTAAGGCGGAAGACACGGCCTCGGTTTGTATTGCCGATCCCTGTAATTACTGCTTGAAATATTCCGAATGCGGCAACTTTGGAACAAACGGAACCTGTGCATGGAAATCCACGGCTCAGCTCAAAAATTGCTTGCAGCACTGCAAACCGCCCGTCAAACGTTGTAAAACAAACAGCGATTGCCCGTCCGGAACGCTCTGTGGTTGCGGGTCCAATCCTTATGACCCCAACTTTTCCGGTTGTTTCCTCCAGTGTATGTGATCGCCTACCATGTTGGCGGTCAAAATCCGCCAACATAATAAGCTCGCTCGCCCATTATCCTACCACCCTCTTTCGCTAAATTCTGCAGTTAAATTACCTTGAAAGGCGGATTCGTGCCCGCCGAGGCGTCCTATTTTATTTGTCACCAGGCACTCCTTACGAGCTCGAGTTTAAAAATCGGGGTTGTTATGTTGGACGGAAAACTTGAGAAAATTACAGGCGAGTCTACGCACATAGGTAAATGTGAAGTGTCTAACTGTCTGGATTGTATTTTTTGGACAGGATTTTGCCAATAACACTCCAAACAGCTATGAACCAATTCGACGTTGGGCAAAAGGCAGCGGGAATCCGCGGTTCCATTTCCAAGAGGATTTTCTCAAGTTGGGATGGTCCGAACAATTGTATGTCCAGGCCGGTTCGCGAAGCGAGTTTGTCAACGAGTACTGCGTCGGTTTCCGCAAATGGGCTGAATACCCAAACAAGAAGTGTTTGTTGGCCGATGGAATGAAACGTTTTTCTTAGACCATCTAAATACTTTTCGGTGACCGAAAAGCCGTGTTTTCGACCCAGCAAATAACGTAGGTACTCTCCGGAAACAACGGCGATGACGGCGGTATCGCCTCGATTTTTATCACCGACAATTCCGGTAATGGATGGTGCCTCTTTCATACTCGGAATTGGGTAGGTGGGGCTAATAGTGACAGACGTGCACTCATGAACGAGTCTCAAGTATCCGTCTGCGAGTGTCGCTTCAACGTCGTCTGAAGTGAGAAGGCGGCGTGAGTGTGATCGTTTTGACATAGGGTCTCCTAATTCTCGGCGATATGTTCTTTAGGGCTATTTTTTTGACACTGTTTCGTGCAGGTGGCATCATCGCCCACAAACCAGTCAACCTACTGAAACGACGTGGTTTTTTGGAGTAGGTCGGAGGATGGATACCATTTTGCATAACAATTTGAAGCAAGTCCGCGAAAGTCGAATGATGAGCAAAGCGGAACTTGCACGTAAAGCCGGGATCAGTCCACTTACAATTGATCGCATTGAGGCTGGGCTCGCTTCCAGAGTCGCAACAAAACGGAAAATTCTATTGGCACTTGGGTTTGATTTGAGGCGTCGCGGAGAGATTTTTCCAGACTGTAACTGAAATTCCACGTGAATTTACAATAGCTTGGCGTCTGCCGAGCCACCGATTGGTCCGTCGGCCCGACTTTCGTTTGGTACATGGCTGGAGGACTTGCGGACTTAGTGCTAGAGTAGGCGTTCTCGTGCTTGGATACACGGGAGTGATGTACGAATTCTGTGCTTATTGACAGGAATTGACACGTGCAGTGTCCCTGGTGATAACTCAGGCAGCGATTGATGCGGCGGCGACTTACGCAAATGCGTTTGGATAACCCGGAATCGGACAAAACCGGAGATTGAATCGTATGGCAAGTGGCAAAAATGCCATTGGGTTGGATATCGGATCGTCTTCCATCAAGATCATCCAACTCAAAGAGACTTCAAGAGGTGTCCATCTCTTGAACTTCGATATGGCAATTTTACCTCCGGAAGCAGTCGTGGACGGGGCAATCATGAACTTCACGGCGGTCGTCGAGAAAGTTCGTGAATTGATTGCCGTAAATCGCATTCGGAACAAAGATACGGCGCTCGTCATCAGTGGTCACAACGTCATCGTCAAAAAGATCAATCTCCCGGAAATGACCCGAGAGGAGCTAAACGAGTCGATTCAGTGGGAAGCGGAACAATACATCCCCTTTGATATCAAAGATGTAGAGGTGGATGTCGAAATTCTGAATCCGCGTGCCGGCCAGGGACAAATGGAAGTTCTCTTGGTCGCTGCAAAAAAAGACATCATCAATGACTACGAGTCGGTCGCGCGAGAAGCGGGACTGCGTCCGGTCGTAATGGATGTGGGTTGTTTTACGATTCAGAACGCGTTCGAACTCAACTATGGGTTTCCTTCCAATGAAGTCATTGCGTTAATCAATGTTGGAGCTGCAGTTATCAATATCAACATCGTTGCAAACGGCGTTTCCGCTTTTACCCGAGACATCAACATGGGCGGGCAGATGTTGACGGAAGAAATCCAGAAACAACTCAACGTGTCGTACGAAGAAGCCGAGCACTATAAAACAGGCGGTGAGGGCACAATCAGTTCGTCGTCGATTTACCGTGAAGTGCAAAAGCTCGCTGAACGTGTCAGCGAAACGTTGGTTACCGAAATTCAGCGAAGTATCGACTTTTTCGCGGCTACAACCATCAATTTGGACATTTCCAAGGTATATCTTTCCGGCGGCTCCGCACAGATTCCCGCACTGATCCGTTCGCTGGAACGCCGCCTTGCAGTCCCCGTAGAACTCGTGAATCCGTTTAAGAATATTGCGGTGGATCCCAAAAAGTTTGATTTGGATCTGTTGCAGCGTATGGCACCCATGGCTGCCGTGGCCGTTGGTTTGGGGCTTCGGAGGGCTGACGAGAAATGATAGCGATGATTCGTATCAACCTGTTACCCGCTCGCACGTCTCGCAAAAAACGCGGCGGAAAACAGATCCTGATTCTGTTGGCGGTAATATTAGCCCTAGAAGGCATTGCGCTGTTTTATTGGCACCAATCGACAGCGAACAGCCTCGCATATGAACAAGCCAAGGTAAAAGACTTGGAAGCCAAAGTGGCAGACCTCAACAAAATCAAGGCGCAGATCGACGAACGCGAAAAATACAAAGAGACATTGATCAAACAGAACTTTATTTTCGAGGAATTGAAGTACGACAAAATCGGTCCGGCAAACGCCCTTATCTTCTTAAGTTATGTGTTAACTAAAAAAGAAGACAACATATATAACGTTGACGAGATCAAGGCCCAGGAAGAAAGCGGGTGGGACGTAAATTGGGATCCGAACCGGCTGTGGCTCGTGGATTTTGTCGAAACGGAAAAGGACGTCACGATTATTGGACACGCCACTTCTCATGATGATGTAACGGAATTTTATCGCCGCCTGGATTCCTCCTTGTATTTTTACGATATCCGCCCTGATGTTCAGGAAGTGAAGTACAATGATGAGATAGATGTTAAGTTTGTACGCTTCACAGTCGACGCAAAAATCAACTACGATCTCGAAGGAATTCCGCGACCGGCGCCGGTGGTCGCATCCGCTGAAAAACCAGCCGACGAAGCGGGAAATAAGGCCAAAAAGGAAAAAAAACCCTGAAACGGTGAGCAAGCTCAATGGAAAAGTTCTTAGAAATACCAATACAACAAAAGCTGCTGCTGTTAGCGGTGGTGATGCTGTTGCTTGCTGGAGGGGTATACTTTTTTGGCGTTTCGCCAATTCAGGACGAAATTCAGTCCGAACGAAGCAAGTACAACAAAGCTGCACAGGAACACAAAAGGCTCGCTCAATATAAAGAATCAGAAACAATTAAGAAGTTGGCTGAGGAAGAACAAGCTCAGTTGGCGCTCATCGAAGAAAATAAGAAGTTGCTGCCCACTGAAGACGAATTGCCGCAATTTATTCAGTCGATCAAGGCCGATGCCGACACAGTTAATCTCGATATTCAGCGGTTTGAGGTTGGACAAAGAGAACTTCAGGACTACTACACGAAAATTCCAATCTACGTAAAAGTCGTTGGTACTTATCCCCAGATTATTGGATTTTTGAAGACTCTCGCGGCACCGAGCAAACGCATTGTGAACGTAAAGGACCTGCGTATCAAAAAGGTTCCGCTGAAAATGAAACAACTCGAAGATCTGTTGGGGCAACAGTCCGACGCCATGCGGGAAATAAAAGGCGACGACAAACAAAAACGTGAGGCGTCGAGTCCTGAAATGAGGCGGTTGGAAAAACTCAAACAATACGAGGCCCTAAACAGCAGGAGTTTTGTTGAGGGCAACTTCACTGTCTACACGTTCAGTTACACTGGAACGCTGGCGCCTCAAGACAAGAAAAAGAAAACGATTAAACGAAAGAGAACGGCTCGTCGAAGCTAACATAACGGGCGTGGCCTTGTTCGCTAAGTTAGTTATTTTGCGTGTTGTGTGGCGTTGAAGAGTTAAACTGCGGAGCATTTGTTCACACGTTCAAACAACGGGGCAGGGTTGTTCTCGGCGATTTTCCTGGGGCTTAGAACGTAGATTTTCGGTAGGTGGCGATTTGATGAAGTACATCCTAGTCATTTTGGTGGCTGTCGGTCTCTCGACATCGTCGGGGTGCGGTGGGTCATCTTCTTCAAGCGCACCGCCCGCGGGTCCGCCGCCACGAAAACCCAAAGTGGCGTTGAAAGAAGAAGCACCAGTTGCCATGATTCATGTTCCCAACAAAAAGTGGGATCGAATCAAAGATGCGTTCGAAAAGTTCGCAAACGAACCTGCAACCGCCAAAAAAGACACGTATCGGGACAATATCGTTAACTTTGTGGCCAAACCGGAAATCCCTGAGGTGCCGGAAGAAGAAGAACCGATCGATGAGCCGGTCGACGCGGCAAATTCGCCATTGCAGCGTTATACGACCGACGAATTTCGGTTGTTAATGGTTATGAGCGGTACCGTTATCCCGAAGGCGGTAGTCGTAGATCCGATTGGAAATACATGGATTGTGAAGAAAGATACGCCGATTGGAAACAAAAATGGCGTTATTCAGAACATCACGCAGTATTCCGTAATCGTCCGTGAGCCGGATGGCGAAAAACCGATTGAGAAAACGATCAAACCAGAGATTTTTACGTTGGCGGAAGACATGTCGGCCACAACGGACCAGGCCGGCGGGGCGGAGCGCTTGTCCGTGTCGCCAGTAAGATAGCTGGTCGACAACCCTGCAGGTTCACCTGCTTTACAGGTGCGCTTGATGGGTTGTTGTTCGTTGGATTGCGGGTTTGCGCACTCCAGCGTTTGTGTTAAGTTAGTGGGGTTTGCCTCGTTGATCACGTTCGTGAGCTTGGCGGAAGTGTGGATCGAGGTTTCCAAAACGAAGTGTGGGCGGAAAAACTGGCATTCCGGTGGGGAATGCGTTAGTGACGCTGGCCATGTTGTTTGTATCCTAAGGCTGCCACGAGGGTTGTCCGATGCGGAGAGTGTGCCTGCAAAATGAAGCGTTAGCCCGCGTGTTATGGCAACACGGGTTGGGTTCGACGATTGCAGTTGCATTTGAGTCGGTTGACCGTTGGGAGGGCGGTAACGTGAGTTCCTGATGATGATGGAGGGTTCCCGTATGCGCAGTTGCCTTTGGCGCCTCCTACCCGCTGGGGCCATGGCGGTTCTGCTGTTGCCGGTGTCCACTGCCATGGCTCAAGTGAGTCCAGCGGCCAGTGTTCGTCAGGCCACAAACGAAATCCGTGGTATTGATATCCAAGAGGACTCGGAGTCGACCGTTATTACGATACACGGAGACAGAATTCCGACCTTCACGGTGTTCAAACTCCAGGATCCCATTCGTTTGTTCGTCGACATTGCCAACGCTGACGTCGGCAGGGTCGATGGGACGATTGAGGTGCGGAACGGAGTCATTTCCGATGTAGGGACACTTCAATTTCGCCAGCAAGACGCTCCGGTTGGAAGAATCGTCGTCGTTCTGGAGCGCGAAAATGCGTACAACGTGGTTGCCGTTGGCAACGACATTCGTGTCACAGTCGATGCCACGGGGCGCGTTGACGGCTCGCTCGTGGGCACAGCGCCGAAAAACGGTGCAAACCAACTACAAATTGCGATCGACCGCGAACGAGAGCTGTTGCAGCAAATTAAGATAGCGAGACTCCAGGAAGAACAACTGCGTGACCGAGCTGCGACGGCACGAAAGCAGGAAGACGACCTGCGTGTGCAAATTGAGGCAGCTCGGGTTTCGGCAGAAAAGTTGCGTGACGCGGAGCAGGCTAAATTAGCGGCGCTGATGCAGGAGCAAGACGCTTTGGCGCGCGTAGTTGCCGAACGAGACGCATTGCAGCGGGAAATGGAAACCACCAAGACCCTTGTTGCTGAGAATCGGAGCAAAGCGCAGTTGGAAGCCGAATTGTCCGCTGCACAACAGGAAGCCAAAAAAGCAGCGGCGGAACGAGACGCGGCTTTGGCTGCCAACAAACAGCGGGAAGACGAATTGTCGAAGCAGTTGGCAGTGGCAAAAGAAGCGCAGGCAATTGTTGACGCTCAGTTGCAGATGGAAGCGATGCGTGTTCAGTCGCTGGAGACAAAAATTGCCGAGGTTTCAGCTCGGAAAGGTGCAGAATCGGCTCAAACAGCGGCGCAGCTTACGGCGCAGAAAGCCGACGCCGAGAAACGCCAGCTAGCGTTACAAGCCCAACTTGGTGACGCTCAAAAAACGATCCGTGATCTTCAAGATGCGATGGTAACGGCGGTGGCTGTAGCGCATCGGGATGCAGCGAATCAGAAACAGGCTCTTGAGGCGGCGTTAGCTCGTGCGGCGGCGACCGAGAGCGGGTTGCGGGAAGAACAGTCGGCATATCGCGCAAGTTCGGAGACGCGACTGACGGAGCTTGAGGCGGAAGTGATTCGATTGAGAGAGCGGGTGGATGCCCGGCAGTCGGAATTGAGTGAAACGCTTCGTCGTCAAGAAAAAGAACTGAAAGACCTTGAATTGGCGTATCAGACACGGCGAAAAGAAGTCGGCGAATTGGATGCGGAAGTTGGCGTTCAGGAAGCGAAAATTCGTGCGCTGAGCGACAAGCTGACCGCAGAGCAAGAAAAACTCAGGGTTGTGACTGCTGCTCGTCAGGCCGAAGAAGCGAAGGTTTCCGAAGTGGCCGCGAAACGACGTGAAGAAGAAGCAAAAGTTTCTGCGGTTGCCGCTCAGCGCCAGGTCGAAGAACAAAAACTCGCCAGTTTGCAGGGAAAGGCAAAGTCCATTTCCGACGAGATAAAACGGCTGGAAGCTGCCAAAGTTGAAGCTGAACGGCGCAGCAAAGAGGCCGCACGTTCGGAAAAACAGGTGATTGATACCCGTGTGGCCGCGCTGGAAGCGAGACTTGCTCAAGAACGAGCTAAGGGTGCAAAGAACACGTCGAAGTTGGTTTCTGAACTTCAGCAGAAAATCAAAGCCGCACGTGCCGAGGGAGAAGCAAAAGCGAAACAACTGGAAAGTGCATTGTCCCTTGAGCTTGCCGGACTTGAACGGAGTCTCGTGGAGGCCAAGGCAGAAGCTGCGGCCTCTGAGCAACGTGAGCAGGCGTTGTCCCAGCAGGTAAATAAGCTGGAGGTGGCCTTATCTGAGGCCAAGAGCAGCGCGGTGCAAATTGCGGCGAAAGCAGACGCTCGGGTTTCCGAGGCGACCGAACGGGAACGGAGTCTTGTACAGCAGATCGCGCAATTGCAACAGGAATTCCAATCGGCCCGTGTGGCAGCAGAACGGGAGGCCCAAGCGCGCGCGTCGCAACAACGCGACGAAGCGGCATTGCGTGAACAGATAGCGCGGATGCAGCAGGACCTAGCGGTGGCTCAGGCCGCGGCTGTCCGTTCAGCGACGGTATCTGAGGAAGATCTTCGCGGCGCACAAGCACGGGAAGCGTTACTGCAGACTCGGATACGCACCATGGAGGAGGAACTACAAAAGTCTCTGGCGAATCAAGCGACGGCAACAGAACTCGCGCTGGCACGGAAACGGGAGGTAGGGTTGGAAATTCGGTTGGCCGAACTTCAATCCGAGTTGTCTGGGTTGCGGTCGGCGGCGGATGACAGCGTTCAGGCTCGTAAAGAAGTAGAAGATGCCAAAAAACGCGAAGCCGTACTGCAAAATCGTTTGTCAGCGCTGGAAAATGAAATTGATGGACTCAAAGCAGAGGCGGCTGCAAACGCCGAGCGTGCATCTGCGACATCACAATCAGCGAGTACGGTTCAGATGCCCGCTGTTGTAACCGGGCCGGTTGCGATGATTCGTCATGTCGGATTTGACCATGGAAAACTTGGGAGCCGTGTTGAATTGGCGATTGACGGTGACGCTCAATACAAGGTGATCGAACAGTCGTCGGACAAAGCGGTATTGCTGCTGCCTTTCACTTCTATTCCGCAAAACTTGGAGCGTAGCCTTGATACCACTGATTTTGGTGGGCCGGTTACCATGGTTAGTACCTATCGTTCGGTTTTGCCTCACGAGGAGGGTTCCGTGCGGGTGGTGGTCAATCTTCGGTCCGGTGCCCCAAACAGATTGGTTCGCGGAGACGGCAAACTTATTTGGCAATTCGATCCTGTGGAGTCCAGTCCGTCTCACGTGGCAGCAAAACGTAACGAAAGTGTTCCAGGGGGCGATCGAATCCATTATTTCCCCAATATGGTCGGCCAAGCGGCGGCCGGTGGGGGAGCGCCGGCGGCTGCGGCGGGTGCTGGAGCAGGAGCTGCTGAGTTTTCTGCTGGTGTGATGAATCCGTATTTTGATCGGAAGAAAAAGAAGAAGAAATACACTGGAAAACGAATCAACTTGACCATCAAGGATGCCGACGTTCAGCACGTACTGACGTTTATTGCCAAAGAGGGCAAGGTCAACATTGTCGCCGGTGACCAGGTGAAGGGAAAAGTCACTTTCCATCTGGAAGATATTCCGTGGGACCTGGCGCTCGATATGATTTTAAAGGCGAAGGGCCTTGACTATGTAAAGGAACAGGGGGTTTACCGTGTAGCTCCTGCCGAGTTAATCAACAAAGAGGTTGAACTCGAACTTGACAAAAAGAAAAAGCTTGCCGATTTGCGACAATTGGTAGTGCGTCTGATTCCGGTAAATTACTCAAGCGCCGAAGATCTAAGTGGCCAGATCACGAAGATACTGAGTGCTAAAGGTAACGTAACGGTGGACAAACGCACAAATACCCTGATCGTAAAGGATACCGAAGATTATATCGTTGCTGCTGAAGATCTGGTGAGGCGGTTGGACACACAAACGCCCCAGGTTCTCATTGAAGCGCGGATTGTTGAAGCAAGCACAGCATTTACCCGAAACCTGGGAATTCAATGGGGTGGCAATTTCGCGATGTCTCCCGCCTTTGGAAACGAAACTGGGCTTAGCTTTCCGTCGATTATCGGAATATCGGGTGGCGCTACTGGAACCGGGTCGTCAACGGACGGATTGTTTACAAACAGTCCGGGATTTGCCGTTAACTTACCTGCTCCTGTAGGACCTGGGTCTGGCGGCGCCCTTGGGTTGACATTAGGTAATTTAAGCGGCTCAGCAAATCTTAGTCTGCGGCTGTCGGCACAGGAAGAGGAAGGCAACGTAAAGATCATCAGCAGTCCACGTATCAGCACGTTGGACAACGGAAAAGCGATGATCAAACAGGGTGTCTCGATTCCTATCAGCGTGGTAAGTGCGCAGGGCGTTAATACGCAGTTTTTTAATGCTGACCTGCAGTTGGAGGTGACGCCGCACGTAACCCAGGACGGCAATATCGCGTTGAAAGTCTACATTTCGAAAAATGAACCCAACTTCGGACAAACCGGTGCAAACGGAAACCCAACAATCCAGAAAAAGGAAGCACAAACGGAGTTGTTGCTTCGTGATGGTGACACAACAGTGATTGGCGGCATTTATACACGAAATTACGGCCAAAACTACAGCAAAGTGCCGCTTCTTGGTGATATTCCAATTCTTGGCTGGTTGTTTAAGTCAAAAGGGGAGTCAGATAACCGCTCGGAATTGTTGATCTTCATCACACCACGCATTATCAATCGCCCCGCTGCAGCGTCCGGCGCGGCGCGCTGAGTCCTGTCCCTCAGGGAGCCCCCTCCTAGGTGGCTGGTGTTAAATGATGATTTTCATGCTCTGGCCGCCTTTGGCCGCCTCCCTCCCCAAAAAACCTGCGGTATATTCCCGACATTCCTTAGGATTTTTTCGGACGATCCGGCGAAAATCTGGTTTGGCAAAAATTCCCTAAAAAACACCACACACCCTGGTTTAACTTAACCACGCTCAAAGAAGGAGATTCGGTCGCGTAATGGCCTGTAGCCACATTCTTGTTACTGGAATGATGGGGTGCGGTAAGACTACGATTGGTCGCGATCTCAGTCTGCAACTCGGTTTCGCGCATGTCGACACCGATTATTTGGTCGAGCAAGCATGCGGGATGACCACAGCCAGAATATTTTCCACCTATGGCGAACCGGAGTTTCGAAACCTGGAGTTTCGGGCGCTGTTGTCGGCGCTGAGTTCAGAACGACGCACCGTGATCAGCACGGGCGGAGGCACGATGTGTAATGCTGCTGCGTGGTCGGTGGTTCCGCCTGAGGTCATGACGGTATGGTTGGACGTACCGCCGGCGGTTTTGAGTCTCCGTCTTTGTGGTGACACGTCGCGTCCTTTGCTGGGTGGCGGCAGTCCAAACGGGGAGATCCTGGAACGGCTTCTGGAAATCCGTCGGCAGTTTTACGCGCGGGCAGAATTGTGCTGCAATGGTGATATGGCTGCTGAACAGATTATCAACAATATCATAGCATATGAACGAAACCGCAAATGACCGTGATCCGTGTTGACCTTCAGCCAAAGGGTTATGATGTCGTCGTTGCGGATGCAGGGCCGGAAGCAGTAGCGCCGTATGTGAAGAAGTTATTCGCACCTGGCCGTTTGGTTGTGATAACCGACTCAACCGTGGGTGGTTTGTTCGCCGACCGGATCGAGCAAGCATTAGTTGCTGAGGGATTCGACGTTGCGACCATCAATGTAACACCCGGAGAACGAAGCAAATCGTTTACTACGGCGGAAATGCTGTTAGAACGAATGTCTGAAATCGACCTGGACCGCAAAAGTGTGGTGATGTCTCTGGGGGGCGGTGTAGTCGGGGATCTGGCCGGTTTTGTTTCCAGTATATACAAACGTGGATGCCCGGTGGTTCACGTCCCGACAACATTGCTCGCGCAGGTGGATAGTGCGATTGGGGGAAAAACGGGTGTTAACTTAGCGCACGTCAAAAACCAGATCGGCACTTTTCACCAGCCGTCGCTGGTATTTGCTCCTATTCGTGCGCTTCGCACTCTTCCGAGACGGCAGTTGTTGAACGGCATTGCTGAGGGGATCAAAACAGCGGTGGTGCTGGATGCCGATTTGGTCGAATGGCTCGGGCAAACCAGTGACCCTCTTCATTGGACCGATTCGTGGTTGGTGCACTTGGTATCCCGTTGTTGTGCTGCAAAAGCGTCCGTTGTGGAAAAAGATGAAAAAGACGATGGGCTGCGGATGGTGCTCAACTTCGGACATACACTCGGACATGCGTTGGAGGCCGTGGCAGACGAAGATGAGTTGCTTCATGGCGAGGCGGTAGCCATCGGTATGGCGGCGGCAATTGGGTTGTCACGACATCTCGGGTATTGTCGACCGCAAACAGAGGCGGCGGTACTTCATTTATTGGGTACCTTCGGATTACCAACGAGCGCCAAGTCGTTTGTTGGGCGGCCCTGGTCGCAAGCGCTACGCAAAGACAAAAAGTCGGCGGGATCACAGATAACCACGGTGTTGCTTCATGAGTTCGGGCATCCGTTGTTGGTGAAGCAATCAGTGGATGAACTTACGCGGTGGTTTAAGGAATGGATGGAAAATGACGGTTAGCAATCGTTAAGTTTGTGTGGCAATCATGCCGGCTATGAGAGGGTCAGCTTCAAGCCGGAAGTGACCCTGAGAAAGCTAATTTAGCGCTGAATTGATCGGGACCCGACTGAGGCAATATTGAGAAATGCCGCACCGACGGGCATGGCCAAAGCAGCTTAAATTAGCCAATCATGGTTCACTTATCGATTTCCGCTGACCCTGTTACCCACGGCGGGACAACTTATCCGATGGACCGCCCCGGTCGGCCCATTCTCGACGTGTTTCTGGTCATGCGTCCGGTGGGTCTAGGGGTGGGGTGTTAGAGGGTGTTTGGGAAAAAAATAAGCTACGCGAGCCATTGGCCTACTGCGTCGGTCCTGCCTCGGTCGGCCCATCCTCAGCGTACCTTCGGGTAC
>JABWCM010000008.1 GCA_013360285.1 Myxococcales bacterium | reverse complement strand
AAAAAATAGCTGAACGAACTTGGACGGATGCTTTTGGCCCCACTGCCCAGAAAAAAACCTGCGCCATATTCCCGATATGACTCGGTTTTTTTCCGTGCATCGGGACCAAAATCCCCGCGCCCAAATCCGTCCCCATATTTTTCCCAAACACCCTCTTTGATTTTGATTTTTTGGGCATATAGCAGAAATAAAAGGAAAATTTACGATCTGCCATATACCGGAATAGATGCTCCTGTTATGTCTCGGCTCCAGTCCGACAACAGAAACAGAACCACACCTGCCAACGATTGGGGCGAGACCCATGCGGCTGGGTTGGCGTGAGGCATACTCAACCTGTTGGTGGGTGTATCAATGATCGACGGGAGTACGGCGTTGACTCGGACACGGTTGCTCAAATGTTCTGCGGCCATTGACTCCACGAGACGGAGTAGGGCGCCTTTCGATGCACTGTATGCGCCTAGTCCAGCTTGCCCATGCAATGCCGGGCGAGCGCCAATTGCGACCATCGCACCTCCACCGGAGGCAACAATGGATTCACATGTTGCGTGTGCGGCTATCAGAAATGAACGGACATTCAAATCCATCATTTTGTCAAAAGTGCTGAGCTGGGTCGTAAAATCGTTGCTGTCAGGCATAAACGCTCCAACAGTCGCAACCAAGCCGTGCAGCTCTCCATGCAGTTTACGCCAGTTCTGCACCAGCGTGGCCATCTGGTCGGTGGATAAGGTATCAGCGGCTCGGGCGTGAAATCGTGACTGTCCTGTTGAAATGCTTTTCTTAAGTAAATCAAGTGGTTCTGGATATCGGTCGGTGCCAATCACATTGGCGCCGGCCGAAAGCAGGATCTCAACTACGACGCGCCCCAGGCCGCCGGCGGCACCGGTAACAAGAATTGTTTTATCGTTCAAATTCACAACCGTTTGCTCCCAAATTACAACGATACAAATTTGGACCGATCCCGTGTAGACTGTCAACCCGTGGAGTTTGGGAAGGTTTTTCATACCGCCGGAGGAGAGATGGAGTCATTGGCTACCCACGTGCGAATCCGCGCCGTCGTACCGTCACTTGCCGCGTACGCCGTGTGCTTGATCGCGGCCGCGTGTGGTTCCGTTCCAGCCGAAAAAGCACAACCGGACACGTCGGGTGAAGACCTGGCATCCGAAACAACTGGTGGAACCGATGACGTCGATACCACGATGGCTGAGGATTCCGGTGGCTTTCAGGCAGAATTGCCCGATTTTGGTTGTCATTCGGGGTCCACGTGGCTTCCTGGCCTACAGGCTTTTGTCGACGAAACTCATTTGGTGGGTCTAAGTAGGGTAGCCGGTGTTCGGTTAAATGCGGTCGACTTTAACAATGACGGCTTTCCTGACCTCGTAGTCCGTGGGTATACGACCGGCGACAACTTCGATATCGGTGATCGACACACGTGGCTTCTGCTCAACCAACCGACCGACGGCGGATCAAGGTATTTCCAGGACGTAACCGAAAGCAGTGGATTTGTTAGGAACAGGCTTGGAGAACAAGGGCGTACGACTCATGTTACGGTTTGGGCGGATGTAGACAACGACGGAGATTTGGATGCATTTTCAGGTGTCTATATTGATCCAGACACGTCCAAGCCCGATCCTGGCGATAGATCGGAGATTTTACTCAATAATGGTGACGGCACGTTCATCTTGGGTTCGGGAGGAGATGTTCGGGGAGAGGGCAGTCGGTTGCCACTGATGGGTGCGAGTTTTCTGGATTATGATCGAGACGGGTTTGTTGACCTGTGGATTACATACGGAAACGGGATGAGTCAACCTGTGCCGGATAGGTTGTTTCGTGGTGATGGTCGTGGGGGATTTATTGATGTTACCACGTCAGTTGGACTGCAAACCAAGGACTGGATATCGTTAAATGACATCAACAACGCGCTGGTACATCGCAATTCTTGGGGGGCCACTTCCTGCGATGTCAATAGCGATGGTTGGCCGGATCTATTGGCGTCGTCGTACGGTCGTCAGCATAATTCGTTGTATTTGGGGAATGGCTCGCGGTTTTTGGACGTGGCGATTTCCAGTGGTGTTGCCAAAGATTTGTTTGACAACTGGGAAACCAATCTTAATGCGCAATGTTACTGCAAACTTGTTCCTGATGGATCCGAATGCGCTGGTGTGCCGGCCCCACCCGCCTACTTTCCATGCGTGTCAGTTGGTAATTTAAGGTGGAACCACACCCTTGACCGCGAGCCATTTCGGCTCGGTGGAAATACATTCACTACAGCGTGTGCGGACCTGGACAACGACCTTGATCAAGATCTGGTCCAATTTGAGATTGTTCACTGGGACGTTGGCCCATCCAGCGACGGTACCCAAATTTTGTACAATGATGGGCGTTCCAATCCATCGTTTTTTCGACCAGGAATCGATGAATCCGGCCTGCACCGGGACTGGAAAGGAGCGTTGGATTGGAACGCCGGCGACATGACGGGAGCCGTTTTTGATTTTGACAACGATACCCGCAAAGACCTTTTTATTGGTTCGTCGGATTATCCCGGAACCCGTGCTTTTCTGTTTCACCAGAAGCCTGACGGGACGTTTCAGGAGGTCGTATGGACCCTTGGAATTTTTCATCCGCGATCCCACGGCGTAGCGGTTGCGGATTTTGACCGCGATGGTGATTTGGACGTGGTCGTGGGGCACGGAAGGGCTCGGTGCAGCGGTGACTCGAGCTGTTATCCTACTGAAGAAGTCCATTATTTTACTAATTCAATGAAAAACGGCAATTTTTTAAGGATTCGTTTGGAGGGCGGCGTCGGGAGCAATCGAGCAGCCATCGGTGCCCGTGTATATATCGAAGCAGGCGGACAATCACAGATGCAGGAAGTCTCTGGGGGGTACGGTCACGCCGGCATTCAGAACGAGTTGGTGCAACATTTTGGTCTGGGAAAAGCGTGTGTTGTTGATAAAATTCGAGTGGTGTGGCCCGATGCGTCAAGTACGGAGCAGGTGTTCGGCCCAGTTGCTGCAAACACAGAAATCGTGATTCGGCAGGGTGAGTTGCAGCCTATCTACCCGGATCAATGAGGATGGGTACAGTCCAATCGGTACAACGATGTGGAACGCCGCATCGACCTTTATAGTTTCGGTGTTGACGTTACGATCAGAAAATTTTGAATTGTCGTCGGCAGGCTGACTGCCGTGCCGTCGGCGGCAAGAAGTTTCGATAAACACACGTCCACCGCGTCTGATTTGTTGACAGATGACAATAATTTGAATCGTCCACGCATGAAGACAGGGTCTCCATTTACAGTGCCCTGGTCAGTAAGATAAGCCGGGCTAAGGGGCAACGTGGGATCGGCTATGTTTACAAGAATCACCGCGCCATCGCCGTCCCATTTTTCCGGGGAGTCCGGGGCGATCGCGACGCTATGACCTGTGGTCAACGTCAACGAGTCCGGTCCGTTCGTAGGAACGTCAAAGCAACCGGCGCCACCGAAACAGTGTTCATCAAAAAAATTAACAAATTGAATCCTGTCCGAATCGTAAGTGGCTACGAACTGCAACGCGGTTCCCGGTGGTGCAGTTCGAGTGTCGGTGGCGATTTGAAACTTACACTCCACTTCTGTGCCCATATTGCCGAAAAGTTGGCACATCGCGTCACATGACGGCGGTTTTTGAGCACATTCGGGCGTTGTGGATGGTGCGCCACTCATACATTCACCCATGCTGCACGTGTCGCCTTCTGTACATAGGTCGCCGTCGTCGCATGGCAGAAGGTTGGGTTTGTGGACACACAGGAGGTCGTCGGTACAACTGTCGTCGGTGCAAGGGTTGTTGTCAGCACATTCATTGTTAGTCGTACACTCCGAGTTCCCGCAACCGGCAACGGGAGAGTTGGAGCACACGCTGCTCGTACCGCAGACATCTTTTGTACAGGGGTCCGAGTCGTCGCAATCCTTGTCGGATGTGCACTCGGCTGGACATGGGTCGATAGCGGTGTGGATACATCGTCCATTCACTTGGCACAGGTCCCTGGTACAAACGTTGAGATCATCACAATCGTCGGCGTTTTTGCATTCTGCTCCACAAGGCTCTCCCCCAAGGCATCCTTGGTTATCACCGATATCTCCCGACATCCCGCTTCCGTCCACCGCGGTGTCCCAAGTGGCGTGGTCTGCTTGCGACATCCCGGCTCCATCCGCCGCGGTATCCGATGTGGTCGAAAGAGAGCCCGTGGACGACTCAGAGCAACCCGCTGCAATCACGATCAAAAGCAAAAACGCTGGCCAGGGTTTTTCACGAGCTTGCGGATTGGCGCCCGCCGCCTCAAGCTGGCGAGAAATCTGGAATAGGGATCTACTCGAACGTGTCATTCGCTGTAAGTATCGAGATATACTAGGTTGCTGTCGTAAGTTGGCATATCCATCATCATACGTGACAATCATGGGGCTCCGAGTGGGTTGGGGTAAATGTGATTGGTTGACGTGGTGAGTTCCTTCCGAGTCGGACCCAAATTCATTCACCAACTCAGAGTACCAGTGATCGAGTACCAGATGTCAAACGAAGATCTTATCGGGCGCAATTGAACTTGCGCGTAGTGCGGCGCAATTGAAACAGATGTTAGGACGTATATGTGACGGAGTGGCCGGATTATGTTATGCTCCGCAATCAATGGCACCAAGTGTTGGATACGTTCATATCGGTTTTAAGTAAAGTTGACAGGGATAAACGGAGGCGTGAACACCTGCCACGGCGGATCGGGACGCGGTGGATCGGCTCACGAAACGACAGATGATCGATGCAAGTGGTCAAGATGATCTCAAGTCTACAACCACCCGCTCCATTTCCTCGTATCAAGGTGGTTTCAGGCAGAGGCGTTCGAACTCCCGGCCCCATTCGATGAACTTGGTGAAATGTTTTGTGCGTGATGTTAATTTAATATTCGGTGGCATTATGATAAGAGCGTCGCTTCTGGTGGCTCCGGTGCTTTTGTTTGTTGGGTGTGTCGACATTCCAGGGCCAGTAAATTCCGAGGTGATTCCGCACGACAGTCCGTTTTCGGTCAAACAGCCGGAGCCCCACGTTGGATCCGTTGAGCCGGAATTTCCCATCGAAGCAACTGGCCCGAAAGTTCAATTCCTGAGTCCACAGAACGGCGCGGTATTTGAAAGTACCGCACCGGTCGTGTTGCGATTATCCGGTGCAGATGGCGGGCCGATTGTGGCTTGTAGTGTCAAAGTTGGATTTAACGCTGCTTTTTGGCTACCCACAGAGACCAATTGGACCGATGTTGCGGTGCCGGTGACGCTTCCATTTGGAATCTCAACCATTTCCGTTGTTGCAGTGGGTCCTTCCGGAGCAACCGCGACCGCCGAAATTGAGGTTGAACGCCTCACACACACAACCGACCCGGCTCCAACCGTGACCATTACATCCCCCACGAACTCATCCGTGGTGTCTGATTGTAACGTCAACGTGGTTGGAACAGCCGAACCAACAACGACAACTTCAAAGGTCGAGATTGATCTGCCGCAGTTTCCAGAATTTTCCCCAATTATCCCTTTTACTTTCGATGGGTTTTCCCAATTTAGCGTCCCCATAGAGTTGCCTCCCGGAAAAACAACTGTCATTCGGGCCTCGGTCTTTGATCTCGGCGGAAACATTGCCGATGAAACGACCATTGATGTCCACTGCTCGGCTCCGGCGGATATTGTCCCTCCTGTCATCGTGTTTGAATCTGGGCTGGGAGACTCTGTAACCGATGTTGGGGTCGTGACGGTGTCCGGTACGGCAACGGATAACCTAGGGATTTCCGACGTCCTGGTGCGCGTTGGCGACGGGCCGTTTGTTCCGGCAAACACGAAAGCGGGCACGGGCGCCAATTCTACAGAGTTCGATATTGTTGTAACGCTGAATCCGGGACAAAACGAAATCGTCGCAATTGCTTATGATTTGGTCAAAAATACGGCCGTTGTTTCGACAGAGATGCAATATGTGCCTGATTCCGGTTACGATACGCCGATTACGCATACGTTGTCTGTTCTGGAACCCGAATTTCCTACAGTTACAATGACCTTGGATAAGTCATTTCTGAAAAAGGCGTTTCCGGGTGACACTGGGGCTTCCATTACGTTGCTGGAACTGGACCCGTTGCCCATGTTGGGGGAGGCGCTGCAGTGGATTGTCAACCAGTGTATCGCCAACGGCAAAACAGTAAGTTGTCCATCTGGCTGGACGGCGGCTGAGGTGAACATGTGGAAACTGTTGACGATGACTGCGCAGTCCGCCGATGTGAGTGGTACCGATTTTGAGAATCTTCAAGAAGTCGCCGACGTCCTATCTTCTTATGTTAACAAAACAACCGGCGAACCACTCCTGCAGGATTTTGCAACCCTGCTGGCGATGACCCTGGGGGTTGACGCAGATGAAAACGTTATCGCAATTGACGCAATAGCACAGGCGATTGCTTCAACCTTGCTCGCGAGCCATCCAAACACGCAGAACGGGAAGATTCCAGTAACATTACAAGACGGTTTGGAAGATATGGCCACTTTGGGCAAACGCTTTGGTCCGGTTGGTGAACACCCCGGATTCATTCCTAAAGGAGCAAATCCTTCGGCCAAGGTGATGCTTGATCACTTTGCGATTACCCTGACCGGTATTTCCAACCTGGTCTATCAGGACGGAATCAACCTTAGCACAGGAACCAAGGGGCAAATGGCACTGGTGACGGAAGGCTACAGTGATGTGCTGCAGTTGGATTTCCTAGACGAGAAGACATTTTCGATTGTTGGGCTGGCGCAACAACCCACCGTAGATCTTCCCTTTTTTATGAAGGAGCATGCGGGTGAGTTGACCCCATCGATGACCCCCGGCAACCCCAAGACTACGTCTGAAAATTTCACCAAAGCAAAACCATGGACCTTGGAACATGTCGTCGCGGAAGCGGCCTACTTGGTGTTTGATGATTATTTGGCCGGCTGTGACCTGTGTACGGAGCAGTCCGGGTTACAGCCGCTTTTGTGGGAGATCCCTGGTATCGAAAAGGGCGAAAACGATCTTGCGGAAATCGTTGTGGGGATGTCCGGAATTTCGACAAATGGCACGATATCCAAACATTTTCCACCGTTGAGCCCCAATCCACCCGGTTGGATGCGGGTGTGGGTTGGAGGCGGTTATGGTTTGCCCGAAGAGATTCAGGCTCAGAAGTTAGACCTATGGAATGTCGGATATCTGTGGGACATTCTGGTTTCGGTAGCAGAACAACGACTGCATGACGGCGTGGATGTTGGGACCGATGTGGAGGTCCATTTCGCACTGAAGGATATTCCGGTTGGTCTGACGGGCGAACAATTGGAAGCCGCGGTAAAAGAAGGCATGGAACTTCAGAAAAGTGAGATAACCAAACTTATGTTAGGAAACTATGGTGTTAACTCCGATCCCATAGATGTTTTCTTGACGAAAAACGATGATAAAAAACTTGTTTTGGTCCAAGTCGTGGAGACCGATCCGCTCCCGGCGATGATGATTCAGGCATTGCCGTATGTAACAACGGGATTTTTTGAGGATAGTTCGCTCACAACTCCTGTAGTGGATCCTCCAGTAGATGGCCGGCCATCGTTGTTGTTGCCGGCAGATCACGTGCGGATAGCCTATACGGTGGATTTGGTCGGCTGTGTTGTTCGCATTGAAGCCCAGGTTTCGGGAGATAACGAGGCTGTTGTTACGACTCGTAGGGAGGTCCAATGCGAACCGTGATTTCCCTTTTCGAAATCCGGCTGTGTCTACATGTCGTGTGGACAGCCGTGGTGATGACATCGTTAGGGTGCGCAGCAGACGCACCGTTGGACTACGGCGACCCCACATACAGTGTAGGTGATGTTCTGCAAATGACTGTTGTGACGCCGGCTGACTATGCCGATATGCCTTCGTCCAATATCGAAGTGCGCGTTCGTCTCGACAACCTCACGGAAGGTACGACAAAGGTTACGATTCGGCCAACGGGAGGGGCGCCCAGTCCCTGCGAAATGAGTGGAGGTGAATGGGTGTGCCGCACAAACGTGTTGCACGGCGTATCAACCCTCGATCTTCTTGCTTATTTAAGCGACGGACGGCAAATAAAACGTGTTCATCATGTGCAATACCATGCGGAAGCTCCAGGTATCCTGGTTTTCTCACCTGGACACAAAACCACGGTGGGAAAAAATCCCGTTACAGTAGCAGGTAAAGTGTCGGCACCGATGTTTCAGTCGGTGGAGCAGGTTGAAGTGCGTGCGGGTGAACACGCACCGGCGAAAGCAACGCTTTTTGATGATGGCAGCTTTACGGTTGAAGTGAACCTGCCGTCAGCTACCGGCGTACCACTGTGGATTGAGGCCCGATCCAACGGGCTGCTGACGACAACCCAACTGTGGGTCACCCAGGATCCCATTGCACCCACTCTTTGTCTGACGCAGCCCGCGTCGACCGTGCGGCTTTCTGAATCGACAGGAACTCTTAAGATAGCGGGACAAGTATTGGACAATACCGGTGTTTCTTCGGTGAGTGTCGGGTGGGCTGACGATGAACTTTCGAACGTCAAAGTGGCAGCCGACGGGACGTTTGTCACCGAGGTTGCATTGGGTGCCGGTACCCAAACCCTTCTCGTTTATGCCATCGATTTGGGTGGGAACATTGCGGAAAAAACCATCAGCGTATCGACACCATTTGAAACGGTTTTGACGGCTACAAACCAAGATTTGGACAACACATTTACGCTGACTTTGGGGGTAGACGATTTAAAAGCGTTGATCGGCACAGCCGACCAACGAGATTTGGTGCTGTTTATGCTGGACATGGAAGACATTGTCGGCGCCGCCATCGATGCGATGCTGGATCCCATTGCATTCGGATTGTCGCCAGATCGGTGGGACGTGGCCAGTCAGAATTTGCTTGGCATTTTGCAGATGACGCCGGAAACGGTTGAGCTTAGCGGTACGGTGCTTGCGGAGATGACTCAGTTGGCAAAAGCACTTGGCATTCCGGTGCCGTCCATGTTCGGTAAGTTATTAAATATTCCGATCACGCAACGGTTTCTAACGCGGCAGCAACTGCTGGCTGCTGTGTTGGAAAACCTTGTCAAACCTCATCCCAACATCGTTTTGGATCCGGAAACCGGTCGCCCAACTTTGCCGGTAACCATGTATGATGCCTTTGAAAACATGGCGCCGTTGAATGAGAAACTGGGGGCTGTGGGAACTCATCCCGGTCTCGTGGCGCCCGGCCAAGTCTATTCCGAAGTGCTGACCGATGCGTTTTCCATGGAGCTGACCGCCACCAGCAATTTGGTCGTGCGGGATGGGATTGACCTCGGTGTTGGTAAGTCCTACCTCTTCCAAAAGAGTGCCCGTGACGTGTTGTCTTTTGATTTTAATGATGAAAAGCAGTTCAAAATGATAGGCGTCAAAGATTATCCTGCGGTCAACATGGTCTTTCAAATGGTGGAGTCTCCGTCCTTTGTTCCGGCCGGCAAAGTTCAAAACGCAGGTTGTTTCTTCGAAAATGGCGAAGAATTCTGTCGCGGCGACAGCCCTGTGTGGCAACTCGACACCTGGTCGTTGGAGTACGTGATTGCCGACGCTGCTTTCGGAGCGTTTAGGGGTCTCTATAATGATTCCGATCCTCCTTATGTGAACGGTTTCAGTTATGACATCGGCGAAGTGAAAAATGCGGCGAAAGTGGATTGGAACAAGGGTTGGATCAGTATTGTCACCGAAAGCAATGTGGGTGATCCGCCACCTCCGTCATACCTTTGGGATACGTTGCTGGAGGTTGCTCAGATACGGCTACATGATGGTGAGATACCCGAAGGTACGGCCAACGCGTTGATACCTCTGCCCAGCGTATATGTGCCACTTTCCGGTGAGGACGTCGCCGCGAAAGTTCGTCCTATGTTATCAAAACAGGCTTCTAAGTTGTCGTATATTCTTGCCGGAGACCATTCCGATTACCAAACGTTGTGTGACATTTATCTTGTCGTTGACCCCCAAACCGACGACCCCGTGCTGTGGTTTGTGGGTGACTACGACGTAGCACAGGGCTCAAAAAAATATCCCAAAACAGGATTTTTTAGTGATGCCGCGTTCTTGAATTCAATAGGAGACCATTTTACGGCAAAAGAAAACGCCGAGGTTTTTGTGATGGATGAATCCGGCGATTCGTTTCGCTTGACGGTGGTTGCGGTAGGTAAAACGGGTGTCACGATACGGGTCGGTGCGCTGACGGATCAAGGCCTAACGGTGTCTGGGGGAGGATGTCAATGAGAACGAAGGATCTCTTCGGAGCGACGCTAATCGTGGGCACCCTGTTCGGCATGGTCGCGTGCGAGAGTCCTCTCGAACCAAATTTGGCCGACACAACCGAACTCCAGCCCGGGGACTCGCGGGTGGTCGAACTGGTTGCTACTCCTTTCGATGTGCGGAATTTCAAAAAGGAAATGACTCGCGAAGATTTACTGCGGCTTCCCGTAAGTTTGCGTGAGCGTATGTGGTTATTGAATCTGGATTTGTCAGGCAACAGTACTCATCCCGCGTTGTTTGACTTCGCGTTGGAGCAGATTCGAAATCTGGATTTGGAAGATCCTGCACTCACTACAGCCGAAAAAAACATGGTTCGATTGTTGTCGCTGTCTCCCGACACCGCCGATCTTTCCGGGACCGCTTTGGAACCGCTGTTGTCTTTGAGCGCGAAAATTGGATTTGCACCAGCGGATATTCTTGCAGCATCTATGGGCATAACCCCCAACGAACGATTTCTTGGGACGGGTGCGGTCAAAGCGGCGATTTTACAAAACGTGGTTTCAACCCATCCCAACGCCCAACGCCGCCCAGGGCCCGTAACGGCGGATCACCCGGACGGTTTTTGGCCAGTTCCGGTGGGACATATGCCGGTGATGCTTGAAGATGCACTAACAGATATGGCCACGCTCGCGGAACGATTTGGTCCTTACAGCGATGGGGCCACGATTCATCCCGGCTTTCTTTTTGGCGAATCCAAGGCTAAATTACTGACAGAAGACTTTAAGATGACTGTTCGCGCTAATTTAAACGCGCTGCCTTTTCCGGGTGTGGATCTGAGTCATGCGGCGCGTGTAGGTGTGAATTCCGTCGGGGTTTCAGCGGATGGCATGTTTGATTTCAATTCTTCCGATTGGCTGGAAATCGATGGATTGAATCCAGACGGCCCCAAAGTGGATTTGTTGACCTTTGGGATTGTCGAATATCCGGACAAAGTAGAGGTGGGCACAACGTCCGTTCCGTGGCCTTATGGCGATTCTCCGCTGTGGGCACTGCCGGCGTGGACTTTGGAACGTGTGGTTGCCGAGGCAGCACTGGTAAAATGGGGGAACTGGTCGGTCACACAGGAGTATTTTCTGGGCAAAGCGCCTGATCCGGTCGCAATTTTGGCTATTGACGACGGCTGGTTGCAAGCGACCACAAAGGCGGACCTTGGCAATCCCCCCGCTCCTGGGTACCTGTGGGATGTCCTTACAGAGGTTGCGCAGGTTCGTTTACACGACGGAAATATCCCCGAGGGCAATGCAAACGTCCAGTTTGTCCTCAAAGATGTGCCCGTTGGCCTAACCAACGATGACATCACAACTCAAATACGGGAAAGCCTATCCAACGACCCGTTTGCCCTTGTACAGGCGGCACGATTTCTCTTTTCCAACGCCGGCGGCGATGCCGACATTTTTTATGTTCGTACCCCGGTTGGGACCGACGAAAGTTTGGATGGAGATTGGTTATATTACATCAATGCCGACGATATCCGCTTGGCGGACAACGGGGAGCCGGTACGAGATTTTGGTGCTTATTTAGTGCCCGGTTTTTTTTCAGATGCCGCGTTGACTCAGAAAATAAGCGCAACATCGAGTGTTGCCGGCGACAGCACACATGAGAAAGTCCATGTTCACCCAGGCGACATGTTGTTTCTCCAAGATGACCAGGCACGGGTTTTTCAATTGAACGTATTGCCAAAAGAGTCCACTTACACCTGCCGATTGTTGGTCACGAGGATCAAATGAAATCTCGTTGGATTGTCGTGCTCCTGGGTATGGGTTTGGGTCTTTGGGGTGCTCTTTTCGAAAAGTGGCCCATTTCCGACGCTTATGCGAGCGGACTCAACGCGCCTCAGGTCGGAAATGCCTTCAGTAGCCCCGTTCATAGCGATGCTGCCGCGGTGTTCTGGAATCCTGCTATGCTTGCGACGCTGACCGAAATTCAAGGGATGATGGGGGCATCGTTGGTCTATCTGCATCTTGGATACACCCGCGACCGGCGCGCAACCTATCAACATGAAGACGGATTTCGTATCGCAGAGCCGCTTGCCCAGAGTGATATCGATTTCAGTAAGTCCGGTTTGGACAGCGCGGTGTCTGTCGATGGCGTGCTGGGAACATTCGGAGGGTTCTTGGCTCTTCCGATAGGTGACCGTGTTGTATTAGGGGGCGGAGTTTATGTTCCATACGGTGCGATTGTTGACTTTGGAAACGACGCGAATGGACCACAAAAATGGGCGCTACAGCGGGCGCAGATTCTCTCGGTGTATGTGACACCATCGGCAGGATTCAAAATAACAGATTGGTTCCGTGTAGGGTTTGGAACGTCTCTCGTAATCGGGAATTTGGCTTTGAGTCGTATCAACGACCTTGCGGGTACCGATCTGATTGGTGACGCTCTTGCCGACGATCCAATAGGTCAGCCCAATGATTTCGGCACCAACGCGCCGCCATCTGTGCGTGAATTGGACGTTTTGAGCCGCCCTGTCGAAATTTCCAACGCCTGGGCCTTGGGTTATTCGTTTAATGTTGGGATGGCGTTTCGGCCAACCAACTGGATGGACATCGGTATTACTTATACTCACGGCACAAAAATGCGATTTAAGGGCGAATTTCGTTTGGACATGAATCATCCGTTTTTTACAACCGATCTTGTGAGCCAAGGCCTAGAGTATCCGCCGCTTGTTAAGGGAGATGCTTATGTTGAGTTTCCGTTTCCGACGAATGTACGATTTGCCGTTGGTTTAAAACCCGCCGAAAAGTGGTTCTTGCAGTTGGAGGCCGATTGGTTTCGTTATTCCGAAGTAAAAGCGTTTGCGGTAACTTTGGAATCCAAAGACCTCGCGCAACCTGCACTCGGAATTGCGCCTATTGCCAAAATTGACCTGCGACGGGACTGGCAAGACACCGTTCAAATTGAAGCTTTGGTTTCCCATGACTTAAGTGAGGAACTCACTCTGGGGTTTAAGTTTGGATACCATAGTCCGTTTTCACCGGATTCCACAGTAGACGTATCGTCACCAGATGGAAATCGATTGATAGCCGGGGTGATGACCCGTTGGGATGTCGATCAAAACTGGTCCATCGTCGGTCAATTGGATGCTCAGGCATTATTGCCGCGTAAAGTAACCGCGTCTGACCACGACTTGGCCAATGGAAAATACAATTTGTTTTTGCTAAACGCCGGTGGGTCGGTAACTTACCGATTCTAAATTACAGATTGTCGATTTCGTCAAGCAGCAGGTCCAAATCGGCAACTTCAACGGTTCTGCCAGTAAATATCGCGACTTCGTCTTCCTCCATCGCTTTTAATACGCGGGAAATGGTCTCTGGGCGGGTTCCGATCATGGCCGCAATATCCTGTCGAGACAACGGCAATTCAATGCTCAAACTTCCGTCGTCCATTGCGGTTCCGAATTTGTCTTTCAGCACCAACAAAAGATGCGCTACTCGGGCACGGACCGGCAACACGCTGGATTGAAGTCGTAATTCTTCGGAATCCTGTAAATCTGTGGCCATATGTTGCAAAAATGACAGGCCCACTGCCGGATTGTGCTCCATGAGTGTGCGAACCGCACTTCGGTCAATAAAACAAACCCGACATTCCGACAATGCTTCCGCCGTTCCGGAATAGATGCCGCCGGCAAAATAGGCTCGATAACCGATAGTGGAACCATCATGAGCCAATCGAACCAGAACCGAATTTCCGTTGGCATCCGACTTGCGGATTGCAACCGTACCCCGTTCGATGCAGTACAAACCAAGGCACGGATTGCCTTGATAAAAAATCACCTGGCCAGGTTTATAGATATTACAAACCTTTACCTGATTTAAAACCCGCAAATCGTCACCATGCAGGTGACACCATTCGGTTTTGTTTCGCGATTGACAGGTAAAACAGTTGATGGCCCGGGGATTGTCCGCACCATGTTCGCCACGTTCCAACCGCTTGTCCATGTTCATGCTTTCTCCACTCAACTCGCTGAGAGTAGATTGTTGACCCAGATGACCCCGGCGAGACTGACGCAGGTTGAGACTGTGGTCAAGCAGCAAGCGTAACAAAGATTACCATTGCCGGGATTCTATGCAACGCGCAACATCAAAGGTGACAGACAATTTGTGGATCTTGACGGGTTGACCGGTTGTTGGGGAAGAAAAAAGAAGGAGGCGGGTTCCCGGCTCGGGAGGGGGAGCCGGGAACCCTTTAGAACCACAACACACAACACAAACACACACGGAAACAAAGAACGGAGGGAAACACAGAACCACACACGTTTTTTCTTTACTTCAAGTTGTGTGCCAAAATCAAAATGCCGACGTTTGTTACAAAATTCCGTTGGATCGGTTGTGATGATTTCTCAAATTGAGACAACGACACACGGGTGGTGTTCGACGGTTGGCAAAAAAAGCTTATGAAGCTGTTTTCTCAAATTGAAACGTCGTCTCATTGCGAGACGGTACAGATCTAGATGATGCCGAGTTCCTTATTTCTCCAAAACATCCCCCGGCTGCGGCACACAGACAAGCGTTTTTTCTCCGTCTCGGAAGAGAATGACCACACGCGTGGCACTTGGCAAAGCCAGCACCTTACCCAGTCCAAACTTGTCATGACGCACCAATTCACCTTCCCAATAGGCCTGATGCATTGAATAAGTTCGGGCGGTGTGGGCTTCATCGCTTGCGGTATCTACTTCGGTTGCCCACCTGTCAAATTGTTGTTTGGGGGTTTGCGTAAGCACCTTTTCTTTGGTCGCGCGTGCTGGCCCTTTTTGACGCGGAGTGCCCTCGGATAATGATTTTTGAGCGACACGTTCTGAAGATGTTTTGGCGGCACCTTGGCCAGGGGGTACCGGACCACTTTTGGGTACGTGATATTTGTGAACACTATGGCAGGTGTTGCAACGAGCTTGAACAACTTTCACATCGACCATGGCAACGATCGTGTGGGCCAAGTCCATCTTGCAACGCGTACACCACCCATCGATGTCGCGACCAACTGCTATGGGATCGGGTTCAAAACGGGATGACATACAAACTACTCCTGCCTCATCGTAAACGCGTGGCGTCATACTCCGTTCAGCGCCGCGGGTCAACTGTCCCCCATTTTTGTCATCACCGAAGGCGGGTGAGAAATCAGTCAGAACTTCGAGACAATTGTGCCACAAACAGGGTTACGTCTCTTGCCGGCAATTGACAATTCATGCCGCTGCAAACATAGGCGGTTGGTTTGCCACCAATTGCGGTTTTTCCTTTTATCCACGGAATGGCTTGTGCCGTCATGTCGACCTGAGAATGATGCACAACGGTGAATACCCGATAGGGATCAAAACATTGCGCCAACCCGTTCAGCAAAGCCGCATTGGCGTCGTGGTCATCGGTGACCACAACAGCCACTTCGCGCTGAGCTGTGTTGAGCCATTCCAACACCGTCAGCAGCCTCGGAACAGCCGTCGGGTGATTGGCAATGGCCAGAACACGGTCGATTGTCCGTCGTGCGTTATCAAGATACTCCACCCTATCTGTCAACAGGCCCAGCCGCACAAGATTCTCACATACGACGCTGTTTCCACACGGTTCTGCCCCGTCGTAAGCCGGCTTCTCCCTCGCCAGCAACGATTCATGGTCATCGGCGGTCATAAAATAACACCCGTCGACGTCACGAAATCGTGTATCCACAATTTGTTGTAATCTGATTGCTTCGTCGAGCCACCGTGAATCTCCGGTAACTTCGACCAGTTCAATCAGGCCGGAAACAAAAAACGCATAATCTTCGAGCATCGCGTCGACATGAGCCTGCCCATTTCGCCAAACCCGATAAAGCCTCCCGTTGTGACCCAACTCCGCCAGCATAAAGTTGGCGGCCACAATCGCCCGTTGGGTGTATTCCCCATTGTTCAGCACCCAACCGGCTCGGGCAAATGCCCGTATTGCAAGCCCATTCCAGGCAAGCAACACCTTGTCGTCCAGGCTCGGCGGGACACGTTGTTTTCGTGCTTCGTACAACGCCGATTTGGCTTCGCCAAGACGTTTTTTTGTTTCGTGTTCACTTAAGCCGAGATGTTGCGAGGCGACTGACAGCGGTGTCCATCGGGTCAGAATATTGGTTCCCTCCCAATTGCCGTGTTCACTCATTCCATAAACCGTGTTTATGATTGCGGCTTTTTCTTCACCCACCGCCGAAACCACTTCGGGAATCGTCCACACAAAAAACCGCCCTTCTTCTCCTTCGCTGTCGGCATCGGTTGCAGAATAAAAACCACCTGATGGATGGCTCATTTCGCGGGTCAAATAATCCAAGATGTCGGTGGCCACTTCCGCATAAGTCGGATTTTGGGTCCATTGAAAGGCATCCAAATAAGTACAAACAAGTTGAGCATTGTCGTACAACATTTTTTCAAAATGAGGTACGAGCCATTGCGAGTCGGTTGAATACCGCGCGAACCCGCCGGCGAGGTGATCGTAAATGCCCCCTTGGGCCATTTTGTCGAGTGTCAGTTCGACAAATCGCTTTGTTTCTGCATCATCATGCTTCCAGCCGTATCGTAATACCAAATCCAACTGCGACGGCACCGGAAACTTGGGAGCATGGCCAAATCCACCCCATTGATAATCTGCTTGGCGTAACAACAACCGAGCAACGTCATCTGGTGATGCCTCATGCTGTTTATTTGGCGTATCGTTTGTTCCCTGAAACGAATTACGGATTTCATTGGTCAAATGGGAAGCCGCTTGGATGACCCGCACTCGGTCGGTCGAAAACAAATCCGCAAGCCGATTCAACAACGACAAAAAACCCATCCGAGCCCCCCGTTGACCGTCATAAGCCGGAAAATAGGTACCTGAATAAAACGGTTTTTTGTCGGGAAACAACCACACGCTCATCGGCCAACCACCATGGCCGGTAGCAAGCTGTACGGCACGCATATATACCGCATCGATGTCCGGACGTTCTTCGCGGTCAAGTTTGATACAGATATATCGGCTGTTCATCACCGAGGCGATCTGTTCGTCTTCAAAACTCTCGTGCTCCATCACATGACACCAGTGGCATGTGGAATAGCCAATCGACAAAAAAACAGGCCGGTCAAGTTGTTCTGCGAGTAAAAAAGCTTCTTCAGACCACGGAAACCAATCCACCGGATTGTGGGCATGTTGCAACAGATACGGGCTGGTTGTGAGCAGAAGGCGGTTGGTATATCGGGGACGGTGGTCGGACGTTAGGTGACGGGTCCGTGGTGTATACCCGGGACCCATCTCTTCCAATCGGTTCCCTAATCGCTGCTCCAATTCCTCGCTGCGGGGTGTGCTCTGAGGCGGGATGGTCTTCATAAAACAAACTCCTGGCGAAAAAAATCTTCGCGGTTACGCATAAACGGCCGTCAGTTCGTTCCTGCCGGCTTGGCGTAATCAGTTGCAGGGTTTGATCATAGATGCGGCGGTAACACAACTGTTTTGTGGTTCACAGCCAAGAATTTCGCACACTTTTTTCGTCGATCCGGCGCAGGACAAACGGATGGGTTGGTATCCGGGATAAATCCGTCGCGGATAATCCGAACGATCCGCCACGGTCAAAATACATTCGCCGATCAGTGCTTCCAGCCCCGGCAGCTCCTCGACTCTCATCGGAAGTTTTTGTCCAAAAGTAAAAATTTTCGATGAACGTGATAAACGATGCGTCGCTTGGGTACCGACGCCGTATTGTTCTGCCGTGTCCTCGTTTGTGACCACGGCAGGTTCTGCCACCGCGGGCTCCAAAACGGGTTGTGTACCCTCCGTTTCGGGTTCAGGATTCACCTCCGGTACTTCTGCCACCTCTGAATCCACGGATGGGTCCTCACCAGGCAACTCAAGTTGTGGTTCGGGTGGCACGACGACGTCTGCGGACCGCGGTAAAGCCGGTGGGGGTTCTTGTTTGATGATGCCTGATGTTGGTTGTTCCGATTTGGATATCGTTTCTACAACGTCTATGGCGCTGTTTTCTGCACGGATATCTGTGGGCTGCGTCGATTCGTCCTTTTGGGGTTCGGCGTTACCAAACACAAATCGGATGATCATCACCAACACCGCTCCCACCAGCAACGCGATTGCGATCCACAGCAGCAATCGATCGGAAATGACCCACCGTTTTGTTTTTGCAGTCGTAAACTCGTCAAACGACAACGGTGCCTCTTCCGGTGTCTCGTGCACGGCGGGAGTTGATTTGAGTCGTTTCAACACATAGTCGACCCGTTCGTTTGTGTTGTCGAGGTCTCGCCTCAGCATTTCCACGTCGCGTCGCAGATGTTCGATCGACCGTTTCAGTTCCCCAATTGCTGCCGGAGCAATGGCGACATCGTCGGCTGCACCACGGCGAACCGGTTCGATGATTCCGCCATCTGTCTTGGTACCCGCTTGATCCGGTGTGGACCGTGGCGATACCACCCGTTGTTGATCCGAAGGAGTTGTGGTGATGGTGCGACTTACTTCCGTTGTTGCCGACCGCTGGGGAGCCACATTCGAAATCGACCGAGTGGTCACGGGGTCAACCGACGGTGGCGGAGACGTCAGGTTTGGGTCCAAAACAACCACCTGCGGCCCCAAAACCGGCATCGACACCCTAAATCGTAGTGCACCTGCACGATCCAATCGACTTTGAATCGTCGACGACGTTTTCCTCCCTGTCACATCGCTAAATAGGTCATCCAGGTTACTAATGATGCCGGTAAGACCATCCCGATTCTCTTCATGCCGAAGCACCCAATGTAAGACGCTGTCATCGTTTGGCCGATCGTCTGACAACGTGAGCAGCCAAATCAGCGTAAACAAAACAAAATCAGGTGCCTTCAAATCGCTGTTTTCAATTTGTTGGGCCAATGTTTGAGCAATGGCTAAATCAACGGGTTGCGATGTTTGTCGTAATGCCTGTTCACATCTGTGGAACAATACCGCGCGGGCGCGAGCAGGAATCTCGGCGATCGCTTCGGCGGTGGCCAACACGTCCGCATTGGGCGCACAGGCGATTTCTTCCAACCGCTCCACGTCTTCTTTTAGCGCCTGGCCCCTGACCCAACGTCCTCCCAATTCGCGGCCAAGCTCCAAGATTCGGCGTGCTTCGTCACGGGCAACCCGTTTTTTACAAAGGCGTCCCCGGATAGGTTTGTCCGGCTCGATTGTCGCAAAGGTTGTCCAGATATCGAGGACACCGACTCCTGGAACCACCGCCACAGGGGTTGTTCCGATTGCGGCCAAAAACTCAGGGCGCACTTCCTGTCCCGGGGTGATCTGTAACGAACCGGATTTTGTCGTCTGTGCTGATTCTTCGGCGGCCATCACCACCTCCTCAAGATTGGAACCATCGTCTTACCCGACCATGCAGACGAAGTCGCGGGATCTTGCGGCAATCTTGGACGGTCGTCCACTTTTTTGCAGGGTTGGATGTTGTTTATGTGACAGTTGACTGAAACCACTTGTTGTTTGATACCCGAACTCGTTATTTTGGCGACGAATTCTCAACCACGGAGTTGTCATTGCACAAACATACACCAACGGGCTACATTGACGACGTCCAACAGTATCGCCAAAGCCCCCAAACATCTCGGATGGTCCATCATTGGTTGGATCCGATATGGCAACGTGTGCCGTTTCCATACGCACCCAAGTTGATAGTCAAATCCCACGGAAATGTTGACCAGATAACCATGGCGCGTACGTATTGGGGGCGAGCATTGATGCAAGTACACTGTTATCGGGTCGGCGATACGTTGATCGATACCGGATTGTCCTGCTTAAGTGAACAATTGCTCGATTATGTACTCCGCTGTGGTGTTCGTCAGGCATGGATTACCCATCACCATGAAGACCATTCCGGTAATGCAGCAGCGCTAAGGCGGGCCGGTATCCGTGTGATGGCTTCGCAAAAGACTGCACATATTCTGAGTTATGATTATCCGATCCCATTTTATGAACACCTGGTATGGGGCAGGAGTCACCCGGCATTGGTATCCCCTCTGGAGCCTACAACTACCGAGGTTAGTATCGGGAACAGACGGGGGATCGTCATTTCGGCGCGGGGGCATTGTCCCGATCAGGTTGCATTTTATGTTCCAGACGAAGGTTGGTTGTTTTCAGGCGATGCGTTTTTACACGAACAAGTCCGCTTGTTTCGTCGCGATGAAGATTTTTGGGATACACTGAAAACCATGGAAACGTTTTTGACGTTGGATTTCGACGCGTTGTGGTGTGGTCATAGGCCGCGGCTGAACCGAGGAAAATACGCCATTACACAAAAACGTGACTGGCTCATCCAACTGTCGGAAGAGGCGAAGGATTTACACCAGAAGGGGTTACCGTTCAACGAAATTGCCGCAAGAATGAAGCTTGGCTCCGGCGGTTTTTTCTGGCTTTCGGCTGGAGATGCGTCGGGTACGAATTTGGTGCGGTCAATTTTGACCGGGCCCTTGGTTCGTCCGGAACATCAACGGTGTGCTGCGTTATTGTAATGGTTGGTTGTTTTGTTGTTTTGTTTGGATTGAGTGTTTCAATTAAAAATTATTAATTCGAGATTCGTATTAATAATAAATCGAATCTATATTCGATGTCGTATTTGTTTTTTATTATAAATAAGTTGATTGGAACTATTATTGTGATATTTAATCAAAATCAAAAATGAGATCGAATCTATTTTGAATATATGTTTTAATCAATAATGTGTATTAAGAATTTTAATCAAACAATTAAATCAATGATGGAAAAACAAAATATATTTTTATGATTTTTATAATACCATGTTGTTATAGATTTTTTATACATAAAATTGTTTATCCGAACATGAATTAATAACTATTTTATTAAAAATAAATTGATTTTATTCTGATTGATTCTTTTTACATGATTTGAAATAATCTTCCGAGTTCCACCTTCTCAACGTGAACTTCCGGTTGCTCCATTTTCGCAAACCGGTTAGCTTCGCTTCCCCGGATACGGTCCGCTACGGATCGTAAAACTCTTGCCGCCACGATGGGAGGCTAAAGTGACCAACGACAACGACACTCCTGATAACGATCAAACCCCCGAACAGTCCCACTCATCCCGTAAACCAAATCGCGCCGAACGACGGCGCCTGGCCCAGTTGGCAGGCACGTTGGGTCAGAAACCAACCGGGGAGCCAATGCCCGCGCCGTACGATGCGGAGCGGCGAGGAGGACCGAACGAGGCGGCGCCCGGGGCCAACCCGCCGACACATCGGGGTATCGATCCATGGGCGCGGGCACGCGACAAAATCATTGGCGGCAAAAGACCAACGGATTACAATTCAGAAAAATCGAAGCCAACCTACGGAGAACGGCGTGGGACTTTGACGGATCAGGGCGCTAGAACCGACTATTCTGCTTCAATCGACCGCAAATCGGGACCATTAGGACCTGATGAAAAAAACCGAGGTTTTACCCGCAAACAACCGGGTAGGGAACCACGTTTGCGGCCCGATCCGCGACCCGTTCACCATGATTTTTCGAAAAAAACCACTGACGGTTTGCCTGGTAACTTATCAGGGCGCCGATTTCCGGCCGCGGATTCTCAACGATGGTTGGGGGAAAAAAAGCCACAAAATTCCGGAGATTGGACCCCACGCCCAACGGATTTTGAACGGCAAAAACCGGATCGACGTGGGTTTGGGACCAATTTGGAAGGAGACAACCGAGCGGCTACAAAACGCCCGGACTTTTCTTTTGCTGACCGACGGCCAAAGTTTCACGGGGAAAACGAACGTTCAACCAAGCCGGGAAGAAATGAAGAACGACGTTATTCCGGTGCCACCGAGGGTCGCCCGTACAAGGACAGGTTTTCAGACGAACGACCTCGGCGGCCGTCGCGCCCGGGTGGGTTTGTGCAAAATGACAACCGAGGCAGCACCGAACGGACCTCCCAACCACGGAAGCCGTATTCCGGTCATAATGAACCGGTATCTCGACGTTTTGGAAATGAGCCCAGCGATTTCACCAGAAAGAATGAGCTGGAAACCCGCTTCGAAAGGCGAGACCCACCGCGGCCACAACGGGAGTTGGACCGTTCTGAACGGCGAGGCGGCGAACGTTGGGACACGCCACATAGGCGGCCGGATGCGGGAGATCGACCTTTTACCAAACGTACGAGTCCCGGTTTTAAGTTACCAACGTCGAACGCAGCGGCACCGGGTTCTACTGGGTTTGTGCGTCGAGGTTCGGAGGCGACTTCACAAATTCCCCGTCTGCGGGATTACGGGGTGTCGGCCGATGATGTTCAACAGCGGTTGGAAACTCGACCACCGCGTTCCGGAGGACCCGGGTTTAAACGGGGTTTCGGGGCCGGGCGACAACGAGGTGGGGGAACGAAAAGAACACCGTCTCGAGGCCGGTGGGACGATTCGTCGGACGGAGATGGGCGTATTGATGGGGCAGGGCGACTGTTTTTGACTGACCGGAGTGGTCACGCGACCGACCGGGGCTCGGAAACGACTGGGCAGTTAAATGAAAAACGTTTCCGGCATGACTCGCCGGAACCCGGTAGACGACGAACCACCAACAGGTGGGATCAACGGGGAAAACTGTCTATCGCAGTGCGTACAACACACCGCTTAAGTGTCGCTGACCCTGTTAAGAGTACCCAGTCGCCTGGGGACACCGACGAAGAAGCCAAAGAGTCGTCACGTTTGTTACGGGTTCCCGCATCCAAACGGTCACGGATTCACGTAAACCAACAACAATTAATCGAACCAGAGCCGATAGAAACAACTATCCGGCGGCCACGTGCGTTGCCGGTCCAAATGGAAGGCCGAAGTGCCACCGCAGAAGATGACGAATTAAGTCGGTTGATCCGCGAGGAGCCGATGTTTGAGTCGTTGCGCGTGCCGAAAGAACTTTTTGTGGAGACCATTGGTAAGTTACCGGAAGTTGAACAAGAACGGTGGCTCGGTTTACGAAATGGGATGACACGTGTATTGCGGCCCCGGATGTTGTTTGACACGGAACGTGTCAAAGAAACGTTGGAGACCTTTCGAGCATCTGGGGATGGTGAAAACAAAGATCCGGGGGTGTCCGCTATTACGATGCGGGCGGCGGTAAGGGCTGAACAACTGTTGAACCAGGATCCCTTGGCCTTATGGAACCTGTCGGCTGCGGCGATGTTGCCGATTTTTCTTCAAGAATCCGGTGCAGATGAACGGTCTTGGGTCGGTGATTTGCCGGACGGCGATCCATTGCCGATACCGTGGCCGATTGTCGCGGCAGTACCGCTCGTTGCGGAGACCGGTCGATGGCGTGTGGAGAAGTTATTGGGTTTGGAAGGCGCTGAAGAACGATTCGCCGACCGCACAAAAAAAGCGACCGCGAGGATGTTTCCGTTGCCGCTGCGAACAGCGATTGTCGCACTTTCGCACTCAATGGGACGGATCGTTGCGGATCCGCGAGACGATGACGCTTGGTCGTTGAGTGCGTTAAGATTGGTGCGGCATTTGGCGACTTTGGGTGACGAGCGTGTCCGGGCGCTGGTGAATCGGCCATGCGAGCCGTCGGGTTATGTGACGGTAGGCAAACGATTGCTGAAGCAGGGGACGGTTTATTTGGCGCAGCAGTGTTTACTTGTGGCGACTATCTTACAACCTGATCATCAGGCGGCGCAGGCAACGCTGACGGAGGCCACCGATTCGGCGAGGCGTACGGCGTCGACCTTGACTTTGTTTGAAACGAATGACGGGGTAGGGCAGATCATCGCTATGCCGGATCCGGAAACGCCGTTTGTCGCAAAATGGAAACCTTTTGCCGCGGGGCGATTGAACCTATCGGGATTACATAAGCTGGCCTTGCCGCCGGCGGTGGAAGGAGCGTTGGTACAAGCCGGGTATGTGACCGTTGCCCAGGTAAAGAGTGCGGATGCAGCGGAGTTGATTCGAATCGCCGGTATCGGCCCGCGGGAGATGTTATGGATTCGTGAGGCATTGCGCACCAAGGTAACGCAGGATTAGAAGTGTTTTAATCGAGATTGTGCCAATAGGGTGAGGAGTTTGTGAAAGTCGAATGATGCCCAAACACCCAACAATGATTGATGAAGAAGAGCGGCTGCTCAAAGTGGTCCATTCGGCGCTGGACAGATCGTTTCGCCGGGTTGCCGCTGGTGATTATGATCACGACCTCGTCGAATTACGGGACGCACTGGCGGAAGAAAAGTTAGTGGATGACCGCGCAGCGTTGGTTGAGCAGATGGACCGGATTGCTGCGCTGGCGGCAACGCGGGCGCGGCACGTGGAAGGTGTGGTCAATCGGCATAGTCCGTATTTTGCACATATGCGGATCGAGGACGACGACGGGAAACGGCGAGATATTTTGCTTGGTAAACAGGCGTTTATTGCGGACGGGGTGAGGATTGTGGATTGGCGTAATGCACCCATTTCGCAAGTCTTTTACCGTACTCGAGAGGGGGAGAGTTTCGATGAGACTATCGCTGGGCGCGAAGTTTCGGGGCTCATGCTTGCTCGACGTACCGTGACGGTTGCGGGTGGCCAACTGATGCGTGTTGCGGGGCCGCATCAGTGTTGGCTGCGGACTCAAAGTGGTTGGGTTGACATCAGCGGTGATCATTCGGAGTTGTGTGGTGGTGCGCAGACGTCGGCACGCCCGGATACCGCCAAACCATTGCTTGGCGGCCTAGGGAATCCCGATGTTCTTCGTGGGGATAAACACCTACCGGAGATCGCTGCGTTGCTGGACCCGGAACAGTTTCGGCTTATCAGCAGACCCAATAGCGGTCTTGTGGCGATATCGGGTGGTGCCGGATCGGGTAAAACGACGGTGGCATTACATCGACTTGCGTTTCTGAATTTCCAAAACTCGCAGCGGTTTCGACCGGACCGGATGTTGGTTTTGGTATTTAGCACCGCCTTGGCGCGTTATATTTCGCAGGTTCTGCCGGCATTGGGTGTGCGGGGAGTTCCGGTGAAAACGTTGCCATGGTGGGCTGCTACGGTACGGCAGCTTCATTTTCCGGGGCTGGTGCGCCAGATAGCGCAGAATACTCCGGCCGCGGTTGTTCGTTACAAAACCCATCGGCTTTTGATCCCCGCGCTTCAGGAAGCCGCGATGACGGCAAAAAAAATGAAACCGGAACATCTGTTTGATGAATTGTTTACGGACCGGACTTGGCTTGGGCAAATGGCTGAACGGTACGCTCCGGGCGCGTTTCGTCCTGGTGAACTGGATACGATTCATCGGTGGTGTACAGACCTTCATTTTTGGCGGGTGGATGGGAGTGGACCCAATGAAGATGATTTGCCGGCGTATGATGCCGAAGATGATGCGATTTTGTTGCGGCTATATCAATTGATGAAGGGCCCGTTACAACATCAGAGTAAACGACCGCTAAGTTATGACCATTTGTTGATCGACGAAGCGCAGGATTTTAGCCCCATTGAGTTGCGGGTGTTGTTGGATACGGTCAAGGAGGGGAGCGTCACATTGGCGGGAGACGTGGCGCAGAAAATCACGGAAAACAACGATTTCAGCAGTTGGGAAGAGGTGCTGCACGCGGTTGGACAGGACCATATCAAGGTGTCGCCGCTCAAAATCAGTTACCGATCGACGCGGGAAATCATGGAGGCGGCACAGGCGGTGTTGGGACCGCAGGCTCCGGTAGAGCCGATATCGGCTCCACGAAGCGGTGCGCCGGTTGAATTGTTGCGGGCGGGTGGATTGGGGGAGGCGATGACGTTTCTTGGGGATGCGTTGTATGAATTGATGGAGCGAGAGCCGCTGGCAGGTGTGGCGGTGCTCACACGATATCCTCATCAGGCTGACGAAGTCTTTCGGGCGCTACACCGGGCCGAATTACAAAGTTTACGGAGGGTAGCCAAACTCGACTTCACTTTTGGTCCTGGGATTGAAGTTACCGACGTGGCACAAACCAAAGGGTTGGAGTTCGACTATGTGATCATGTTGTATTGCGATGCGGATACGTATCCCGATTCCGACGTCAGCAGGAATCTGATGCACGTTGGGTTCACGAGGGCGGCGCACCAGTTGTGGGTGATGGCTTGGGGTACATTGTCGCCGATCCTACCCGGAAATCTTGCTGCCAGGTTAATAGGATAAACATCTTTGTTGGTTAGATAGATTGGGTCGTTCGTTTGCAATGACGTGCTCTGCGGCCTAGTATGTGGAGCGAAGGAGGCCGAATGAGATTGGGTGGACGCACAATCGGGATTATCACGGTATTGTTTGTGGTGTGGGGGTGCCGCTCGGACGATACCCCACTGCAGTATGGCGACGGCGAATATGTGTCCCAAAACCCCGACGTGGTGTCCGCGACAGCCGATGTGGCTGATTCCGGTCCAAGTGTGCCGGATGTACCCAATTCGCCGTGGGACGTAGGCGGACGAGCGACGGATAGTGGTGCTCTTGATACTGCGGATGGGTTGCCGGATGTCGTTTCCACTGGTCCCGACACGGTAGCTGACGCCATTGTTGTGGCCGACTCCGGTCCGGATGTCGTCGAAGTCATTGAACAAGGACCGGTGCCCGACCTGCGAGTTGCAACCTGGAATCTGCGTAATTTTTCCGATTACGGGCCCAACGATTATCGGATTGGGGCGATTGCGGCAAAAATTAAGGAGTTGTCGCCGGATGTGATCGCCCTGCAGGAGTTGCGAAGCCAAGAAGGTACGGATGGTACCGGTGATCAGGCGTTCGATGTGTTGCTGAGCCAGTTGCCGGAGTACGACGGTACTCATGTGGCTTGGGATCCGTTTGATACCAGCGTTGGTATTATGTATCGCACCGACGTGGTTAGCTTGGTATCAAAAAAGACCATCTTTCCGAGCGATTCTTGGGCGTTTCCGCGTCCGCCTTTGGTTGCAAACCTGACGGCGGTTCGTGACGGTGCAAGTATTGATTTTCAAGTGGTCGTGATTCATTTGAAGGCGTATGACGACAGCGCGGACAGGCGAAAAGAAGCGTGTGAAAAACTTTATGCGTGGTTGGATGTTCAACCGGATTCGCATCATATTCTGATGGGTGATTTTAACGATGACCCGCATGATGTCCCCAAAGACAACGTGTTTTTGGGGACATTTTTGGGGATGGAGCCGCACTACTATTTTGTCACCGATGTTTTTCCTCCCAAAACCGTAACGAGTATCGGATGGTATCATTACGTGGACGGAGATTATGTGAAGGGGCAGTTTATCGATCACGCCATTGTACAGGGCGACTTGATGGAACTCTATGAAACGGTGACTCCAACGATTGCCGGTGTTTTGCCGAACAAATTTGATGACTGGGGGGATGAGTATTCAGATCACTTCCCTGTTTATGTTGATTTTTTGGCGCCCGAACAGCCCGAACCTTAAGTTTGCGATTTGCCGCGAGTAACCTATGAAATATCAATCGATATTCCGTCCAGATTTGTTTGGAGGGCAGTCTGTGATTGTGACCGGCGGGGGGAGCGGAATTGGCCGGTGTATTGCCCACGAGTTTGCGGCGTTGGGCGCGACGGTCATTTTGGCTTCGCGCGACCCCCTTAAATTAACATCTGTCCAAAATGAAATCACCGAAGATGGAGGTCGCGCTTATTCGGTTGTATGCAACATTCGTGATGAATCCGACGTACAACGGCTGTTTGAAGAAACGCTGCGGCTGACTCAACGTATCGACCACGTTGTGAACAATGCGGGAGGACAGTTTATGAGTCGCCCGGAGTCGATTAGTCTGAAAGGGTGGGACGCTGTTTTGGAAACCAATTTGACCGGAACATTTCTGATGTGTCGGGCGGCGTACAAAAATTGGATGAAGGACCATGGCGGGACAATTGTAAATATTGTTGCGGACTTCTGGAACGGTATGCCGCTGATGGCCCATACGGGCGCTGCGCGTGCCGGTGTGGTGAATTTGACGCAAAGCCTCGCATTGGCCTGGGTGGAGCAGGGCGTTCGGGTCAATTCCGTTGCCCCGGGGATCATTCGTTCGAGTGGTTTGACAAAATATCCGCCGATGGTGCAGCAAGCCCTGAAGGAGATGGTGAAAGAACTTCCGACAAAACGGTTGGGAACCGAAAGTGAGGTGAGCGCGGCGGTGGTTTTCTTAAGTTCACCTGCAGCGTCTTATATTACCGGTGAAACCATGCGTGTGGATGGTGCATCCTCGTTTTATCGCCAGATGATGCCGATTGGCGATCACAAGAATTTTCCTAGATTTGAGGGTTTTCACCGGCAAGCCAACGTACCGGAAGATCTGTAACCGTTGAATGGATTTGTCAAAATTTTCGGGCTCGGACAGTCAAAACCAAAAAATTACGCGGCAAGGCATGCGAGGGTTACGCTGGGAGATTCGCCAATGGTGCTTTCCATTACCTGTGCCCGTACTTCGTGAGCACAAATCCTGCCGCGGACTTTCGCTGGTGCGGCGATCGACAATTCTGAACCGGCGCGAAGGGGTTTTCCTTCGAGCACGACGTGAATTCGTTCGGGTGAATCCGAGGAATCAACACGGCCGATTGCCACTTGTGCACCGCTGACAATACGGACTGGAGCCCCGATTCGGAACACGTCGCTGTTCCAGGAAACATAGGGAAGCGGCGTGGTCACATTCGTGCCGTTATGACTACCAAAGCCGAATTCTTCCGACTCAGTCAATGTCAAATGAACCGTAGATGTCGAAGTGGACGGCGCCGCAAAAATCCTCGATTCGTGTTTGTGGCCCGGATTGGTTGGCACGGTTAGAACTCGGGACTCCTGTTTGATTGACGATGAAGGCGTTGTTGGTGCTGCAAATTGGTCCGGCGGAAGGGAACGTGGTGTCACCAAAGGTCGTTTTGGTTCGGCAGCACCTGACTTGGTTTCCTTTGTCTGTGTCGCTCCCGAGACAGAATAGGACGACTGCATTTTTTCCGACGGAGATGACGAAGAGGGACTGGCTGTGCCGTCGGTCAGGTGACGCCGCACCGAAAACGGGGATTCTGTTCGGTTACGTGAGTCGGTAGAGGTTGTGGTGGTCGCCGATCGACTGTACGTATGTTGGCTTGTATTGTTCGGATTGGCGGTAGTGTTTACGGTGGTGAAGTGCGGGTTTCGAAACGAGGCTTCGATTCTTTCGATTCCAAAGACCTTTTCGAGGGCTTTGCGTACCTGGGCTTCTCCGAGACTGCTTGTAATGTGTCGCCACTGAACGCCAAATCCGTGGCTGCGTCCAGTTCCGGTAGTTCCCGAATCACCACGGACGACGTGGGAACATACTTCGATCACCTCGTTTGACGAGGGACTTTCTTTGACTTCCAGAACGACATCGACCCCGGTAGGAGGAGCAATGTTGCTGTAGAAGTACCCCCCACCCGCACTGACGTCGAGACTAACGGCTTCGCACCGCGAATTGCCGAATCGCAACGTTGCCGTAACCAAACGTCTGTTTCGTTTATGTTGTCGTCGATCTTGCGCTAACATCGTTCACCCCGCTTTTCCCCAATTGTTGTGTGATTGTGTTGGACTTCTATTGGGGATCTACGATCCACTCTGTACAAAACTGACATGCAATAGTCAGGCCAACGTAAAATACCCGTGCAGGCTCAGAAAATAAGAAAGTTTTGTCGGTCAACCATGACACTTGGTTTCAGCCCTATGAAAAATCTGCATAGCTGCCATGGTGAGCTATTTGTTTGGACCACAGTTCGGACACACGGAGCGGGTGATGCCAATAGTTGCAGAAGAACTGCCATGAGGATGGTTTGGGGGAACAGCACGCGGTGGTTTGGCTGTAATTTGGGGGACGATCAGATACGATAAACACGTCGACTAGGGTCCACAGACCCCATTTGTACACAGATTCAACTGAATATTTGCGCAACCAGCACCACAGCCACCGCCTGGTGGGATACAATACGAAGACCAGTATAGGCTCAGAGCGGTCATTAACTCACCATTCGTATTATCTAAATTAACGGTCGCAGGGCATTGACAGGTCAGACCCACAAGCATAGATGCGGAACAATCTGCGTTGCTTTTACAGCTTGTTGCGTTGGTCAGAAGCGTCGAATACTCATTCTGAATTTCGGCGCACTCCGTGATACATTTGGGTGGTAACACACATCCGTCTTTGCTCGTCTGGGGTACGATGACCCCATTTTGGCAGAACCCGGGCGCAGGCGGTGCAAACACAGGGCAGGACGGGTTCGGTGTGGTACATTTTACACAAACGGACGCAGCACAATCATCGCACTCGGGGCAACTGGGAACACATGCACATTTTTCGTCGGGAGCTTTGCAGATTCCACCGGGTCCACATTGGTAAATCGGTCCGGCTTCTGGAGCTACACACACCGTTTTTCCGCAATCTTTACATAGCGGACAGCTTGGGACACATTGGCACACCTCGCCATCAGGACACTGCGGAATGAAAATGGGGACGGGTGACACCAGCGGTCCTCCTCCGCAGACCGACGACGGCGTAATGCATTGAGGTGCTTCGTCACACTTCCATTCGCATTCGGCGAGTTGAGAACAAGTCCAACTACCCGGGCAAACCCCCTGCGGTGTTGGTCCGCAATCCTGTGCCGCGTTAACACAAATCGGATCCGTTGGTTCGATTTTTTTGCAAGCGGGTTGTTTTACGGCCATGGTGACCGCCATGCCGCTTACGAGAGCAACAAGTAACAAAGTAATTCGGATGTTTGTGCGAATCATCATTACACCTCCAATTCCAAAGTATGTATGCGGCGGTTTGCTACAATGCGCAACGGTGGGATTCCAACTTTACATAACTTTACAATTCAGACAGGCGTGGGCAACACGGAGTACCTATGTTAGGTACAAGGGTGACTGGCACAGGGTCAGCCGCCCGAATGACAACAAATCCGGAGAAGAAGATGACATCCAATCATCAAGGTGACGATTTACAGGACACCACCCGTGTTACAGACAAGGGTGAGCGTAGATGTGGCAGACGGACTAGTGTTGGTGGAGTGTTGGCTGGGCTTGTTCTTGGTTTACTGTTAGGGGCGTACGTGCTTCCGCAGGCGTTGGCCGACGGTCCTCATTCACGTGGCGGCAAGTTTTTTCATCATGGGCCGCCGCAAACTGCGGAGGAAGCGCGGGGTCGGCTGGACAAAATGGTGGATCGGTTTCTGTCCAAAGTGGACGCCAGTCAGGACCAGGCCACCGTCATTCGTGCGGTGGCCGACGGGGTCGCTCCTACATTATGGGATGCGCGGGAACGTGGTCAAACACTACGCGCTCGTGCGGTAGCGGCACTGACGGGCGAAAGCGTCAATCGCGACGAGTTGAACCTGGTTCGAGCGGACTTGGTGAAATTGGTCGACGAAGTCACGAACGCAATGGTAGATGAACTCGCTACTGTGGCGGAAACATTGACGCCCGAGCAACGGAAGAAGGTTGCAGAGCGGTTCGCGAACGGCTTCGGGCCCGGTCCGGGTCGCGGCAAATAGCGGGTGCGTTGACGAGGTGTGTGGTGTTTTTTAGGGGAATATTTGGCCCGCCGAATTTGCGCCGGATCGTCCGAAAAAATCCTGAGTCATATCGGGAATATGGCGCAGGGATTTTACGGGCGAGGCGGCCAAAGGCGGCCAGGACAAAAATTTCATCTAAAAACATCACACATCTAGGAGCCCGAAATCGTTTTTGCCGCGATTTTGGGCTCATGTTGAATCAAACGGATTGTCGGAGTCATTGATGGAACGGATCCTGTTGGTTGAAGATGATTTACGTCTTGGGCAGATGGTGCAGGAGTATCTTACATCGAATGGCTTTTATGTGACCCACGTTTCCACTGCTAGAGAGGGCAAACGACTTGGCAAAATATCGCAGTTTGACCTAATTGTACTCGACTTGATGCTGCCGGATGGCGATGGGCTCGACGTGTGTCGAGACATTCGAGGAACTTCCAACGTTCCAATCGTTATGTTAACGGCTCGTGGAGATGATACCGACAGAATAGTGGGGTTGGAGCTGGGAGCGGACGATTATCTCCCCAAGCCGTTTAATCCAAGGGAATTGCTTGCGAGAATCCGAGCGGTGTTGCGGCGTAAACACGCGACGCCTAACTCGGATATATTACGAATCGGCGGTTTGGAGCTGGATCGAGCCGCGCGCGAAGTACGCAGAAATGGCGAGGTGATTCGTCTGACGAGTCATCAATTCGACTTACTTTTAGCGCTGGCGGAACGTGCTGGTCGTGTGTTGTCACGGGATCAACTGATGGAAATCGTTCGGGATCATCCTCTCGATGCTTACGACCGAAGTATTGATGTTCACATTTCGCGCATTCGACAAGCGATCGAAGACGACCCGAGAAATCCGCGATGGATACTCACTTTACGTGGTTCCGGGTATATGTTTGTTGCTCCGCACCAGACGGAGAGTACGCTATGACCTTCAATATTGGGGGGAAACTTTATCGGCAAATCTATCTTGGGTTTTTGGGCATTGCCTTGTTTTGTCTTATTGTGGCCTTTTTTTTGGCCAAGGTGTTCGGAGATCGTCCGATGAAACCTCCGCCGCCACTGGCCGCCGGTCTCTCGTTGCTTGTTGAGCCAATGTTGGCCCTTCCTGATGCGGAACTTTCGGAGACACTCGCTGAACTTTCACACAAATTACGCTCAGATCTAACGGTGTATGGAGCCGACGGAAAAAAAAAGGCTTGGTCAGACAAACAACGTGGTCCGGAGACTGTATTTGCTAATGAGTTCGGTTGGATACGCACAAATGGTGACATGGGGGTTGCAAGTCCCCTCAGAAACGGAAACACAGTGATCGCTTGGCGCCCCGAACGCCCCGAGCCGCCTTGGATCGGGCGCTTTGGGGTTTGGATGGCGTTGTTTCTCATTTTGGTAGCAATCGGATGTTTTCCACTGGCGCGGCGGCTCACCCGTCGCTTGGAGCGCCTTCAGCAAGCAGTCGACACGTGGGGTGAGGGGGATTTGTCCGTTCGCGCGACGCCACAGGGGCACGATGAGGTGGCACAACTATCCGTTAGTTTTAACCGTGCAGCAGACCGAATTGAACGACTGGTTGGAGCGCAGCGATTGCTTCTGGCGAAAACGTCCCACGAGTTTCGAACGCCGCTGTCTCGTATCCGAATGGCACTGCAACTTCTCGAGGATCGCGCGAACGATCCAACTCTTACGCGTCATTTTCAAAGTATCTCGCAGGATACAGAAGAAATTGATAATATGGTTGGAGACATTCTTCTTATCTCACGTCTGGAGTCGAAAGTTGAGGAATTACCGACAGAATACGTTGATTTGTTTAGCATTGCCCAAGATGAAGGCGCCCACTTTGGAGTACCGGTGTTCGGTAGAGAATGTAAGATAAGAGGCCAGTCTCGACTGCTGCGGCGATTGATACGAAACCTGCTTGATAACGCGGTTCATTACGGCGAAGGAAAAGACGTTCGGCTCAGCGTCGAAAAAAGCGGCGGGATGGTAAAGCTAAAAGTGACAGATCGGGGACCAGGAATTGTGCCGGAAGAACGGGAAATTGTTTTTGAGCCGTTTTTTCGCGGCACACAACAAACTGGACAGACACGCGGAACGGGGCTGGGGCTGACGGTTGTGCGTGATATCGCCCGATTTCACGGCGGCCGTGTAGAGGTTACCGCGAATGGCGACCAAGGCGCGGCTTTTGTGGTTACGTTTCCATGTGTTGACAACGAACCACCATCGGACCGGCCGGACTGAATCCATGGCATCTGAAACACCAGTGTTTGACGACATCGCGCCCAAACCGGGTGTATCGGCGGGGATTGAGGCCGGCCCATCTGGGCCTTCGCCCGCGAGAACCGCCGGTTGGGTCGTTGTAGGTCGTGCTTTCGGAGCCGCGATGAGCATCGCGCTGGTGCTGCTGCTAACCCGGATTTTGGACAAGGGGGACTTTGGCCGACTGGGGTTGGTTCTGATGTTATATGAAACATTGGAAATGTTTGCCCTTTCCGGAATCCCCGCGAGTTTGCTGTTTTTGATTCCTACCGAACCTCGATCGGCGGCCCGGTCGATCGCGGTTACGTCAGCTTTGATTCTGAGTGTGATTGCTGCTGTGGTCGCGTTGATTGTCGTGATTTTTGCACCCGTCATGGCCGCTGCGCTGGACGACGGAAATCCGGTGGTCACTGAAATGTTACGATGGATGGCACTCTATGTCGTGTTGGCTTTTCCGGCTCAAGTGATTCCCAACTACCTGTTGGCGACATCCCGTCCACGAGGGTCGGCGGCGTTTGGGTTCCTTATCCAATTCGTACGGTTTTTTGCCGTATTGATTCCTGCAACGCTTGGAATGCACATTGAAACCATCATGCTGTGGTTGGCTTTGTCGGGGATCGTGCCGTTCCTGATATTTGTGACAACCGTTCTGTGGTTGGACAGGCAATATCCAATCGGACTTCGTAAGAAGTGGATAACCCAGCAGTTTTCGTATGGAGGTCCGCTTGCGGTCGCCAGCGGACTGGGTAAGTTAAACGCCTATGCTGATAAATATATGGTCGGTGTATTGATGCCGATGGAGGCGTTGGCGGTTTATAACGTCGCATCTCGAGAGCTTCCATTTGTGTCTATCGTACCTTATGGCGCGACCACCGGACTGATACCCGAGATGTCCCGCCGCTTTTTTGACGACAAAGAAGGGTTTCTTACTTTGTGGCGTGTATTGATGCGCAAAGTCGCGTTGTTGATGTATCCGGTGTTCGTCTTTTTTTTCGTTATGGCACCGGACATCATTACGATCTTGTACACGGACGCGTATGTTGAAGGGACCAACGTTTTTCGGGTATATTTGTGCCTAATTCCATTTCGACTTTGTTTGTACGGCGGGGTACTTCGGGCAATGGGTGATACGATTCGGGTGCTGACGACCTCCGGGTTGTCTATTGCGACCAATCTGCTTCTCAATATTCCGTTATATTACTGGCTTGGTTGGGTCGGGCCAGCCCTTGCTACCATTGTTGGTCAATTGATAGCAATTGTGCTGTTGACCCACAACGCGGCGCACCGCCTGCAAAAAAGAATTGTTCATATTTTTCCTTGGTGGCCACTTGCAAAGACTTTGCTCGTTGCGTCGGCGGCGTCTGTTGTGTTGTGGCCTATCGTGATTCAGGATTGGCCAAGCGGCATCAAGGTGTTGGCAGGGATGTCCGGCTATTGTGTATCTTATTTCGTGCTGGGGATCGTGTCAGGAATGATCACAAAAAGCGACCTTATTTTTATCCGGACGTTTGGGCGTGCTTTCGACCCGAGTGGGAATACAAATTGAGCCAAATGAAGATGTGTCGGTGGAAATGGCAGCGCACCTGTGGCGTTTCCGGTTCGATGGTGGCGGTCCTGGTTAAGGCGGCGGCAGCGTTTTGGTGTGTCGCTGCGCCGGGCGCTTTGGCGAAGTCACACGATGTACCGTGGACGCTCGAAGCAGCTACACAGAGAGTACTTGAGGCATCTCCGGCTATGTTTGCTGCCCAAGCCGGTATTGATGAGGCAGCCGCAAAACTGTCTCAGGCACAATTCGTGTATATCCCTCAGGCGACAGTTACTGCGAGTCTGACGACCATTCAAGGCCAACGCGGGACTGCCTTTAATGGATACATCAATGAGGACGAACACGGGGCCTTCTTTAAGTTAGGAGTACGGGGTGGATTTCCGATTTATGCGTTTGGACAGCTCGAAGCGCTTCGCGCCGCCGCTGAGAACGGTGTGGATGTTGCTGAATTCACTCGTGATATTGTTGCGGCAGAGCTGCAATTTCTGCTACGAGAAGCGTGGTTTGGATTGCTCTTAGCCAATGATCTCGGTGCTATTCTTGATGAAGGGATGTCTTATCTTAGCAAAGCGAAGAAGCGACTTCTGGCCATGGAGGAATCGGATGATCCGACGTATGATCAGGTCGAACTGCTGCGGCTCCGAGTGTACGAAGCGGATGTTCATGCTCAGCGGCTGGTAGTCGCCAAAGGAAAGACGCAAGCTTTGTCAGGACTTACAGCGTTGTTGAACCTGCCGGCGGGGACCCCAATCCAGGTTGAGCCGCTTCAACTGACGCCGATCGAGGTAACGCTTCAGAATTCCGAATTTTATCTAAATCTGGCCGAAAGTCGTCGACCAGAACTGAGACTGGCAAACAGTGCCGTTGCTGCGGCAGCAGCGATTGCAAACTTACGACTGTGGCAGTTTTTTCCCGGAATTGCTGTGGTCGGTGAGTACAATTTTGCGTCATCGCCGGTCGCCGATGACCAACGCGGGTCGTTTAATGCCGACCCCTACCACAAGAATGGTGGCGGTGCAGCGTTGGCGATGCAGTGGAAGGTGGCGTTGTTCAAGCAATGGGCGGATCGACAAGAGGCGCTCGCCGTTCTGCGGGGCGGTATGGAGAAACGTGACGAATTTCTTCGGACAAGCCGCGGGGATGTTCTGGTGGCCGTCTCCGAGGTGGAAAGGCAGCAACAGCGTCTCGCGAGCAATACAAGTTCACTGAAAGCAGCAAGAAGTTGGCTTGTTGCAAAAAGCGATCTCTACGACACTGGATTTGCAGCATTCGATGAGGTGGCCGATGCGCTGCTTCAGTTTTATGCTCGCAAACTGGCGCATGTTCAAACCATCCACGATTTGAATATGGCCATTTCTCGTCTCTCGCGTGTTGTGGGGACCGACATCGTCGCCTTACCTCCCAATTGATATACACAACGAGTTGTTTTTTGTCTTTACAATCGCGATAGGTTGGTGCAGTGTGCTGTTGGACTGACCGGTCAGTCCAACTTTTTTTTGCTTCGTAACGTTGCCCATTAAAAAGGTAGGTTCGTTGTGCTCCACGACACGGCCCAGTCATCGGACGTATTGAATACAGGTCCGTCACAAACGGTCACCCGCATTCTGACCGCCGCGGCTACATGTTTTGGCCGATCGGGCTTTTTTGGTACATCGATGCAGGACATCGCATCGGAGGCTCGGGTCAGCAAATCGTTGTTGCATTACCATTTTGCGTCCAAAGAACATTTGTTGTTGGATGTACAACTGATGCTCGTGCGGCAGTTGTTGGATCAGGTGCGGCGTCTGTCGGCCGGTGCGCAAGGGTCATGGGACCAATTGCGATTGGCGTTGGACGAAGTATTGCAGTTTTTGGAACGAGAAAGTGAGTCTTTGGGTGTGTTGTTGGATTTGCGGCACGTAATGCGCTCAAATCCGTCGCTGGCAGAACGAATCCATACGTTCCATCACGATGTGGACGAGTTGGTCGTGATCGGAATCAACGCTGTGTTGGGACCGGCGGTTGGCCAACTTCAAGTTTCTCCGGATCGGCTTGCGCGCCTGTTACGTTTGCTGTTTCACGGAGTGATAGCTGAGTTATCGATTGCAACCGGAGACGAGGCGCGAAAAATTGTGCGGGAGACGTTTTCCGACTTTGAGACACTGCTGTTTCATACGTTTGTTGCCCAGACTTCCAACAAAGACGATGTGAGGGACAATCATGCTGCCATTTAGAACCCGTGGATACCGAACCGTGCCCTACGGAATGTTCCGGCTGGAAGATTACGGTCTAGCAGCCAAAAACGCGCGAGTTCTTGAGCGCATCTACCACAAGGGCCATCAATTGGCTTGGGATGGCAAAGAAGTGCTGCAGTCACTTATTGAACAGCACGGCAAACCGACGCTTGCGCCACGGGAAAAGGAGGCGTTGGGTAGGGTTTTTTCGATCATCATGTGGGGAGAATTGGCTGCGTGGCGTATCAGCGCCGAATTGGCAGACGAGTTGGAGCCGCTTGAGGCGAAAATGGCGGCCACAAGCCAGGCATTTGACGAAGCTCGCCACTTCTATGTCATGCATGATTATCTGGAAGCATTGGATGCCCTACCAAAAAAAATGGACCGTGGAGCCCAAGCTTTGTTGGAGGCGGTGATGAATGCCGATCACCTTGCAAAAAAACTGCTGGGAATGCAGTTGATGATCGAGCCCATCGCGTTAACCCTGTTCCACGTCGTCAAAAAACTGGATGTGGAGCCCGTGTTATCTCATCTGCTTCCGTATTACGAGCGGGATGAGGCGAGACATGTTGCGCTCGGAGTTCAGTATTTACCGGCGATGCTGTCGCAGATGTCGGTTTCGCAGCGACTAAGTTTGTGGGGGTTTCAGTTTAGATTAATCACATACGAAATATGGAGCAACTACGGCCTTTCCAGGGATTTGTTGGTCCTGGGAGTTGACCCTCGAGAGATGCTGGAATTGGGCCAGGGTAAGCAGATGAAAGCGCTGGAAATGTTGTTTGAAAAATCAGTGGTTTCGTCCGATATTCCGATGAACATCCTGTCCCGATACGCAGACGCGTTAAGTGAATTAACTTTACCGACGTTCGGAACCCACCGACCGTTTCAGGATCGGGTGCAAGCTGCGTTACGAGTTATGCTGCATGGCAGCCATGTCCAATCAGTGGAACTCACGCCGGAGGTAACGGCGGAACAAACTCCGCTGATACGCCAAGAAGAGGCAGCGGCGTAACAACTATAGTGATTGGTGAAATCATTGTCACCGCTATGTACAGCGGGCCGATAACGGGGTTTCAATCAAGCGTAAGTTGTCCCCTTTTGAGAGGGTGTTCCATCAATGAGAGATCGTTTGCAAGCAGCGACTTTTAACAGAACGGTAGCGGTCCCGCTGAGGAACATCGGGGATATTCCACAAGGAGGGACATTGTGAAAACGTTCGAAGAAATCATCCACCAAGGTAACGTCTGCATGCGCGTACCACTTCGCAGCCGAATTGTTCATCGGAAATCGTCATTGTGTCAGACCAGACCTCACCAAAAATGATCCATTCTCTCAACATAGATACCGCAATCAACACACAGATCCTGGCAGCCTGTTCCGGTTCTGGGTGACGAATCGACGCGCTTTTGAGCCAGGCGTTTGCCACAATATCCATAACACATTTGTTGTATTCGACGGCTCGGTCGCGAATTTCCGGTACATGGTAGGTACCGACGATAATGGCCCGAAACAATCCCCGGCGTTCTCGATAGGAAGAAACACCGAAACGAATTGTAGCTTCGATTTGTTCATCAAGATTTGCGCTGACCCAAGGTTCCGAATTTACTGCCGATTCCAGTGATGCAACCAGGTCCAGGTAGAGTCGGCGTTGTAGTTCAAATAAAAGATTCTCTTTTGAACGAAACCGCGCATAAAACGCGCCTACCGATGATTGGGCTCGTTCGACGATATCCATGATTGTGATATCTTCAAACCTGCGGGTTTGCAGTAGGTCTTCCGAGGCACACAGGAGCCGGTGTAAGGTGTCGGCGCTGCGTTCCTGTTGTGGGGGTCTGCGAATCCAGCTCACCCCCAAACCTCGGGAACCTAAGTGGAGTGTTTTGGTTTGGTCGCTGGGGATGGCTTTGGGGTCAAGTTCGTCTCTCATGGTACTCAACGATATGTTGGGGGACGATTTCGGTACAACGTGAACCCATCCAACTTGGGTTTTTCTTTGTCGTATACACCCACTCGGTGAATTGAGTGCGTTGGTCGGTTATTTTCCCCTGTAGAGCAACAATAAGTGAACCGCGTACCTGATTGCAATGCCATCAAGGTGTGTTTGGATTCCAATTTTTGGGGCGGTTGGATGCCAATTGCTTCAGCAGTTGGGTTATCCGGCTATTGCCGAGGATGTTTTCCAAACTGTAACGCGCCCTCCGCCGCCAGTTCGGACGTTCTTTCCATGTGCCGGGTGTGTTTTGGGGGAGCAGTTCCAACCACAAATCCTCAAGATTGATGACCGCACATGCTGCAGGTGATTCCGACAGCCGAGTCAGAAGGCCGGACAACACGTCTTCAAGCACCGGTTCGTCGGGTAATACGCCCCGTTTTTGTAGATGTAACAACAATGATTTCCGTATTGTTTTTCGGCGTAATCGTTCGTGTCGTTCTTCGGTTTCGTCCAATAGTCCCAGATCTACTTGATCATCCAGGTCCGTTTCACGCCAAAACGATGCAAAAGTCGGCATATCATGGGTATTCAAACACGCAATGGTCTGAGGCGACGGCGGAACAAGTCCGATATTCGGATCAGGAGACACGCTAAACTGACCAACATATAGCCTTAAAATACCACGGGCGCTCATGATGTCGCGAACAAGTTCAGGAACTGTTCCCAAGTCCTCGCCGGCGACCACACAGCCTGTTCGTGCCGATTCGATACAGAGAATCGCCGCCAAGTGCTGAGCTGGGTACTGTACGTAGACACCGTCGGTGGCTTTGAAGCCTTCTGGTACCCAGTACATACGATGCAACGACATCACGTGGTCCAAACGGACCATCGCTGCATACTTCATTGGTCGTTGGACCATTGCGCGAAAATAACCATAGTTGTCTTTCTTTAAGTTAGTTGGATGCATCGGGGGAAATCCCCAGTTTTGCCCCTTGGAAAACAACGGGTCTGGGGGAGCACCCGCTGCTGCTCCGACGGCAAACAAATCGCGATGTTTCCAGATGTCGTAACTATCGGGGTGCACGCCGACTGGAAGGTCAAGGTATAGTCCGGTTTTCTTGATGTTGCCGATACGAGTCAGTTGGCGATGGCATAGGTACTGACCCAACACGTACGCGTTTTCCAGTTCTGTTGACGGGCTCTTCGCGTCGGACACGTCGAAGTCCGCGTCCGTTGACCAGGACGGCCATGGGCGGCCCGTTATGTCGGTGCGGGCACGAAATGTCGCATAGTCGTACACGTCTGGATAGGAAGCAAGAAAAGCCTGAAATGCATCGGAATTGGGCTCATTGCCTACGAAAAACGTCTTCGAAGCGGATTTCAACGCCGAAAATTGCAGTTTGTGTTGCTTTGGGTAATCCACAAAGGGGGTGCAGTACGCATCGGCCGTTGCCGCATCGATGTCGGAGGCGGAAACACCCGATAGTGGCTGGAACAACTCTTCGTTACGGACGTCGGCATAGAGTTCATTCCAAAACAAGCGGGATGCGGGAGCATAGGGAGACGGTTCAAACGGTTCGGTGAGAAAAGTTGACAACAACGGAAGAGTCGCAAAAAAGCCAAGGTCCAACTCACCCGCCCAGCGGACAATTTTTTCCAGATCAGCCAGGGTACCCAACCCGATTCCTCTGGACGAAAAAAGTGAATAGAGCGGCAGAAAAGCGCCAACTGGAGGGCCGTTTGGCCATCTGGTTTGTGGGGAAATCCCTTTCGCCGGTGCGGAGATGACAAACGAAGTGTACATGGAACTGCCGACTTCCATGTGCAAGGTGTGGTAGCCGATCGGAAACTCGGAAAACAACGGAACTTCCAAACGCACCTGTTTGGATTTGCCTGTACCTATAGTGGCCACTACCCGGCAGTCGTCGATGCGTATAGGAAAAGACTTTGTTTCGCCATTTTCAAATCCAGCGTGAGCGGTGATTACACCCTTGAACCTACTTGCAGGACCTTGAAGAAAGCAAACGTTACGCTCATCGGCCCACAATGTGGTTACGTCAGCCAATCCGGGCCGCCACAGTTCGGCACGGCGAGTTTCCAGTTGACGTTCGACGTCGTCTGAGGTCAGGACGTCGACGCCAAGAATACGCAGCACGGCGATGATGGCTTCTTCGGAGCAGGTTTGGGGTTTGTTCGCGGCGTCCGTATAACTTGTGGTGAGTCCGTACAACGCGGCGAGGGTTTCGACAGAAGAGTTGGACATGGATTTCCCTGACTTGGGCGCTGTGGCCGAAACGGAATCCCGATAATCTCTCGGGGTTCGCCATTGATACGCCTAAGTTATTTCAGTTTGTCCGTGTTTGCAATCGATCGCGGGCTCAATACGGTAACTTAACATGTAATGGGCATCATCGGGCCGGCGGCTCGGTAAGTGCGGGACCACCCGGAATACTTGGCTCGGTTGGTGCCGGTGATTCAAACACGGTTGTGACATCCACTAGGTTCGCTTTCGACGCGAGCCTCATTTGGGGGTTGGCAGCGGTCAACACCACAAACTCCGTCCGTCGGTTTTGCGCTCTGCCCTGAGCCGTGGAGTCATCGCCAATGGGGTTGTTGTCGCCAAAACCCATCGCCAACATTCGGTCGCTGGATACACCTTTCGACATCAGATAGGAACGAACCGCGTAAGCGCGCCGCTCACTCGTACGCAATTTGGCTTTGTAACTTCCTGTTGCGTCGCTGTGACCTGCGATCAGAATCACCGCGATTTCAGGAGCTTGTTTGAGCGTGTCGGCAATTCGATCAAGCGTAACCCGAGCCTGGGCATCTAACACTACGCCTCCTTTGTCGAAATAAACCGGCGGAGTTTCCGCGATCGCGGCTGTTGGTAGCGATAAGAATATTGCTGCAAGAGCATATACCCATGCCAGGCGGGTTCTGTTGTTATCTGTTGGTGTGTGATTGTAAGTTTTCATAATATTTACCTCATATTTGTTCTCATTCAGCTCACTTAAGCGCCAATGCGCCGCCTTTCACTGTCACGCTAAGCAAAATTCGTGCCGCAGCAACACGGTTGCCAACACGGTTGAGTTTTTCGGCTAGTGCGATGTAGGAACCTGAGGATTTTACGTGTATTTGCTGGCGGTTACGAATTATGCGGGATCGAATGGTTCAAATGCGGCGTCGGCGTTCTGTGAAATGAGACACTCGTTTCATAACCGATGTGTGGCATCCATTGTGACATTCCACTTGGTTGAGACCGTAAGAGGTAGAAATTGCCGGACAAGTGTGTGTGGTTGGGGTGTTACATAAAGTGTAACTGTTACGGCTGACTGTCACACATTTCGATTCATTCGTTTCTGGAACCCGTAACGGTCCACACTTCGTCGTGGCCGTTTCGAAGGGTCAACCTGCGTTGCCACCGTTGGTTGTCCAACCCTTCGGCTGTAGCTTCCAACAACACCCGTCCGGCGGAAATCTTAGCCAGTTCCAACTTTTCGTTCGGTGGAAGATGTCCGACGGGATGACCATCTAAATGGATTCGCAGCGGAATTCCGGCTTGATTTTCCACTACTACTTTGGATGTCAATTCAGTGAAATCAAAGTCATACGATTGATCCGAGGCAACCGTAAGCACATACGGTTTTGAATCCAAAGAAACCACGCCATGAATATCGATGTGTCTTGGCCCAGCTTCCACAAGCACTTCGCCTACTGTCCCAGGCAGTACGTCGATCATGTGTTTCCCGTCAACGAACACTCTTGCGGCTTCAGTACGACGGTTGTGGATTCGCGCTACGGTTCGTTGGGCTTCAACCGTCCAGCGGGCGACCTCATCTTCGTGAAAGGTCATTGCGACTTCATAATGTCTACCTGTGCGTTTGCCAAAGGACGACACCGTGTGGGTGCCGGCAGGAATTCGCCCAAATAGTCGGCTCTCTCCTGGAACAATCACACCATAAGGGCGACCGTCTACAAACAACGCCAACTCCTCGTAAGTGGTGTTGACCACCTGTAGTCCTGCGGTTTCGTGATGTACTTCCCAATTGGTTGGCTTGTCGGCGTTGATATTGAGCTTACCACGACTCACAAAGCCGGATTCAGACGTTGCACTTACTTCGTGAGGCCCCTGATTCAACCCGTGAAATGTCTGTGACGAGTCACCCGCCAAAATCCCGACGTCAATATCGTCAATGTGGACTCGGACCGGTTCCAAACGACGGTTGTGTACAATGAGATCACCCATCAACGGTTCCACTTTCCACTCCACTGTGTCTCCATCATTGGCGGTGACTCTTCGCACAAACGAGTGTTGGGATTTCATCCCCAAAAGGGTGATACGCCAATCGCCGGTGGCAATGGTGTACTGCGCGGTTTCTCCTGGCCCTAAGGTATCTCCTGCATTGGCCAGAAAGCGGTCTATTTCCAACATTTCCTGTGTTAAATTAGTTACTTTAACCGTCGCGGATCCTTCGACGATTTCCCAGGCAGCGCGTTGGTTTTCAGTCAGCGACATCCGAGTCCGCGTCGTGCGGAACGATGTCTTTCCCCATGCTTCAAAAAGCCGGTCACCCGGAATCAGGCCGTCGATTGTCAATGTTGTGCCGGGGGGGATTTCTGCGAGGTAGTCGGCATCCACAAATACCCGCAATGTTTCTTTACGATTGTTGCGCAACTCGATCGACGCCAACAAGCTGGAAATTGTCCATTGCGCGGCTCGCTCCGGCGCCAACTTTAGTTCTTTGGACTGAATGATCCGGCTCTGTTCGCCAATGGCTTCAACCAAATGGTTACCTGGGTTGAGTTGGGATATGTACCGGGACTCGCCCGGTTCCAGCGTGGTTAGTTGGGCTTCATCCATATAGATGGCAACATTTTCATCGGTCAGGTTTGCAACCCACAACGCCGCAGCATTGGCGCTGACATACCAGACGAACGTCTGCTCGGAAAAAAGCTGGGCCGGAGTTTGAAATTGCTGCCCGCTGCGAACCGCCGTCGCGGTTAATATACGGTTACCTTGTGATATCTGGGTGAAGTTCGAAGAGGACATCGGCTCGACCCGCCCGATGTCCAGTTCGTCCAGCCGAATGACTAAGTTGTCATTGGTTTCGTTCACCACACGAATGCTGCTGTCCGAACCCGCCAACTCTACCGTCCGTTTTTCGTCCGCGGCAATTTCAACGGTTTTTTTGTATTTGCGTCCACTTTGTAATCCCATCGCCTCGATGGTGTGCGATGTTCCCAACAGATGTCCAACCGTGGTCTGTTTACCCGGCTCCAGCCGTTCCGACTTCCCAAGATCCACAGTCAATATCATGGGTTCCGAACTTTTGTTCACAATCGTCAATTCCGAGTGATCGTCGTCCACAATCCACCGAAGCACGTCGTTTGTTGGAACGACACCCCGATGTTGAAACGACAGATGGCGGAGTTTTGAATGCGCCAAAATGTTGCGGTCGCCTTCCGGAATCGAGTCCAGCACCCGTGTTTCACCCGCCAATACCCGAGCCCGAGGTTCGTTGTCAATCGAGATGTCCAGATCGTGTGGCAACCTATTTTCCACTTCGATTCGCCCCAAACCACGGGGCGCAGCAACGGCAACAGATGCATCGGCGGGGACGAGCTCCCACACAAATGTGCCGCCGGCTGTCAGTTCCGGCTGGACGGTCAGCACACGGTCTCCGTGCATCGCGTAAGCGTCAAGTCGAATGGCCCCGGACAACAAACCGCCGAACCGCTGATAAGTCCCTGAGTCAATTCGACCTAATAGTTGTCCGTTTGCAAACACTTCCATTCGTTCTGGACACACGTTGCGTACGTCCACCGTTGCCGCCGGCACACCTGTCGTAGCCTGTCTAGGCCCACACGCGTAGCCGCTCATCGTCAAGATGACCACGTAGATCCAAACCGCCACCAACCGTTCCGGCAACCGTCGGGGGGACCTTAAAAGTAGTTCAATATATTTCGCCATTGCTCTCATGTGTTCTCACAAGGACGTATCATTGCGGATGCCGTCCATGATTTTTTCGTACTTTAGCTTTCGAGGTCACTGCCGAAGTACGTAAGGGCGGCATGTTACCCGTGAACGGTTCAATGGTCTACAGCGGAGGGGGCCGTTCCGGCGTATTCGCGGATTTTTTCACAACGGACCCAGGGAACGGTTACCGGCCGGCTTATCTCCGGTCCGTGCGGTGCAACCATCGGGTACCACAAACGATTCCTGCGATGAATAGGATTGGGGTTGGTGGACAGCGGCTCATCCGGACCCCCGTCTCGGCGCGGCTCGGAGTTGAGGAGGCTTCGGTGGATGTCAGCCGACTCCGAAAATACCGTGCCCCCCTGGGGGTCCGGACAAACGCAGCGTGTCGGTAACTTTGCACAAACGGTGCCAAGAACAGAGTTGATTGAGATATGGTTCGTTTTCATCTGTATAAACAGAGAGTTAGGCCCCGTGCCACGATTTCCATATAGTTGGGTTGAAGATTGGGTAACCTTTTGTGCCCAAGGTTGCCCACCTGTTGCCCATGGGCATTCCACAAGAATCATCGTGCCCACTCATTGTGCACGGGGCCACAATTCGTGTGACACCCAATTACGACCTGCTGTGGAGATAGCGCGCGAAGTAGTCTATTAAGTTGTAATGATTGTGTTTTCTCTCTCCGCTTGATGGGTGCCGGCGCCCAAAACTCCACGGGTTTTACCGACAGCCCACGTTGAAGCCAAAGTTGGCCCCTAATTTGCTTTGTAAAACAACGACCGGTGCGTCGGAAAATCAACTCGGTGCGCGTAAAAACAGCAAATAGAAGCACTTGCCAGCTTTGTGTGATGGTGTTATGGACCTACAAACATCCGGTATGTTAACCCGATTTGCGCGGGAGGTACTCATTATGGATTCTCAGCCACCAGGATCGGCCATCAAGGAGACCCGGCTGCCTCCGTCACCATCGCGGGCGTTGATGCTCGGTCGCCGCACCGGACTGCACGTCGTCTGGTCACCTGATCGTTCGATGATGGGCCGCACTTTCTATCTGCAACCGGGCCACAGCCTGGAAATCGGAAGGACCAAGGACGTCGTCAAAGTGCCCATCGCCGACGACTTTCTTTCGTCACGTCACGTACTCTTGGAGTGTATTCACGACTCCGCTGGGGCACAACGATGGTTGGTGACCGATTTGAAGAGCACCAACGGGGTTTTTGTCAACGGACGCCGCTGTGTCAAAGACAAGCTGATACGCGGCGATGTGTTGAGAATCGGTGCAACATTGTGTGTGTTCGATTTTGTTGGTGAACGGGATGTCAACGAAGACAACATGGGTATGGTGGGCGTGTCACTGGCTATAGCCGATATCCGGCACCAGGTCCGACGTATTGCAAAAAACGATAACAACGCACTCATCTTTGGGGAGACCGGCTCAGGGAAAGAACTGATTGCCCAGGCAATGCATGATCAGTCGGAACGTAAAGGGGGACCTTATGTCGCGATCAACTGCGTTTCCATTAATGAAAACCTGATTGAATCCGAGTTGTTCGGATATGCTGCCCACGCGTTTTCTGGAGCGTCTTCCAAAGGGCATTCCGGGTATTTTCGTCGTGCCGATGGCGGAACGTTGTTTCTGGACGAAATCGATAAATCCAGCGTTCGATTTCAACGTGTGTTGTTGCGTGTATTACAAAACCGGGTTGTACAACCCGTAGGTGCGACCAGCGATTTCCCGGTGAATGTTCGGGTTGTGGCCGCCGCCAACCGTGATTTGTTGACGTTAATCGACAACAATGAATTTCAGTCGGATGTTTATTATCGCCTAAACAACGCCCATCTTGACGCGCCGTCTTTAAGGGAACGCCGGGTGGACATTCCCCAACTGTTTGAACACTTTTTGTCAAAAAAAATCCCGGGTGGATGGCGAACAATTCTGGACCGAGACTGGGGATCGGTTTGGTATATCTCTGATCTCCTTGAGAAATTGTGTTGCTACAATTGGCCGGGAAACGTTCGTGAGTTGGGCAACGAGGCCGAAAAAACGGCCATCGCGATCGATGAATCCCTCGAACGTGGGGCGATGCCGCTTGTACCGGCACCCGAAATCTGTTTGTCGCGTGCGGTGACTTCGTATCGTTGTGTCCGCGCCGATGCGGATCAACCGGACCTCGACCCGGAGCGGATTGTTTCTTATCAACAAAAATACAGCGACCCGGTTTTACTTCAGGAGGCTATCGATTCCGAAGCCGGCGGCAGCATTAAAAAATTCGCCGAGTTGTCTGCACCTTATCTTAACAAGACGTGGGAAGGCGCACGCCGGCAGATCTATCGTGTGATTGGCAAACGAGCCGATCAAGATCAATAAACGTTGGTTCATTCATCACGTAATCGGTACACGATAGGGAGTCGGCCTTGAAACAGACACAATTGGGACGCGGTGCGGGTGTTCCCGACAACACGGCGCTGTTGGTTGTTGGTTATCGGCCTCACATCGATCAGCGTAAAATAACCGAACCGATGTCGGCCATCGGGCGTACGTTGTTGGCCAGTTCATCACGGTGGGATGTTCACCGGTATACTTCCGCAGCCGACGGCGTACGTGCCGATTCCGTGCTCAACATCCTGCGTGACGTTGATCGTTTCAGCAACAAGGCCACACGCCGGTTGTTTCTGTTGATTACCGGCGAAGTCGTCGACTGGGAAGGAGAACCGGCGCTGCTGGCCGATCCCCAGTGGCAAGACCATCCGCATCAGACGACTTTGCCGTTGTCCAGGATCGGCCAGCGGGTCAAGGAGTGTCGCTCAGAAGCCTACGGGGTTGTGTTGTTGGTCAAACGCCCTTCCACGATAACCCAAGATGCGCTGTTAAGACTTTTTGCACCTGAAGAGGACTCTTCGAGCTTTGTGGTCGCCAGCGACTGGCCGAAAGAAGGGGAGCCGACGTTATTGACTAACCTCGCCGGGGTGTTGGCTGGTGACGTGGGGGCAGCACGAAGTACCGGAGTGACTGTCCAAATGATCTGCGATGTGTCGGCCCAAAACGTCGTCAACACGTCGTGTCTTGTGGGAGGAACGACGGATTTCGTTTGGAACGTACCGCCATCGGGATTGGATGCACCCCCGTCCGCAGGAGGAGCAACGTCTCTGCAGCGCCCCAATCGGCCCGCGTTGTTTGAACCCGACGATCTCACCGGCCATCTTTTGCCGGGTCGGATTCATATTGACGGAATCCTTGGCGCGGGCGGCTTCGCGAAGGTGTACTTCGGGCGCCAGTTGGAGTTGGGTTCTCGTCCTGTTGCCGTCAAAGTGTTGAATCGTCGCTGGGATGACCACAAAACAGCGGTCGAGATGTTTTCGCAAGAAATTGCCGCCATCGCCCAGTTGAATAGCCCCAATGTAGTGCGAATTCACCACCGAGATATCACGGTTGGCGGCCGGTTCTTTTATGTGATGGAAAGGCTAAATGGGCAAACGTTGCGTGACCGTATCCGAGCGGAACACCGGCTGACTTCAGAACAGGTTCAGCAAATCGCGCAAGGACTTTTTTCCGGATTGTCGGCCATTGCGGCCAACGGCGTTGTCCATCGCGACGTCAAACCCGAAAACATCATGCTTTGTGATCTGGACAGGGGAGGGCCACTGCGTGTGGTGTTGTTTGACTTCGGTATCGCTGTTTTCGAAGGCAACAAACGCACCGACGACCTGTTTTGGGATGGCGCGGGAACACCGGCGTATATGGCCCCGGAGCAGTTTACAAACGCGGCAGCGGTCGACGAACGAACGGATGTGTTTCAGGCGGGGATGGTTATTTTGGAAATGTTGACCGGATGGCAACGTCCGGACGGGTTTTCGGAGCCTCCCCCCATCGATCAGTTGTTCGACAAAGAAGATTGGTGGGCCAGTTTTCTGAAAAAATGTCTGGCGGACAATCCGGAACAGCGGTTTGCGAGTGCCGACCAATGCCTTTCTGCGTTGACGACCGGGGTTGTGGAAATCGATTCAGATTCCGCACCCAAACATACGTCAAGGCTGCTTTCGGCCTATGCGGAAAAGGATCGGTTTCGGTTTTTTGGACGGGACAACGATGCGGCGCAGTTGACGGAGCGGATTCTCTATCACGACCTGGTTGTGTTGAGTGCTCCTTCGGGGATGGGAAAGTCGTCTTTATTACGCGCGTCGGTTGCGCCAAACCTCAAAGGTCTTGGTAAAGACGTTGTTTATATCTCCTGTCGTACCCCCATGCGAACAACATTGGTTCGTCGGTTGCAACGGGACCCCGCATTACAATTCGGAGTGTCGCCGGAGCCCCGCGAAGCATCCGGCGACCTCGAAGCTGCCATCACTACCCTGTTGCACCATCGCCAGCGTGGTTTGGTACTCATTTTGGATCAGGTCGAGTCGGTGCTCACGGAAGATGAGGGGGTCTTAAGTGAGTTGACGACGTTGTGTAAACGTCCGGACCTGGGTCTGTCGGTGGTGATTGGAATCCGTGATGACGCTTTGGGGGTACTGCTTGCCCATCACGAACGAATCCGTAATGAATACGAGTTGTTCCAAATTGGTCTGCTGTCTGACGAAGCGGCGGTCCGAGTCATTGATGACACGCTTTTGGAGCATGGGCAACCCATCGATAGCGCAATGCGGGCCGTTGTCGTCGACGCACTGATGAAGGACGGTGCCGAACTGGCGCACAAACGTCGTTGGACACACAATGTGGGGATCTATCCACCTCATTTGCAGATTGTGGTCTCGGCGTTGATGGATCGGTTAGCGCGAAATCGCCTAGGTGATCTGTGGCCGCACCGCGGTTCGTTTCCTTTACAAGCGTTGCTGGACGACCATGTGGAATCGGTTCTCAACCGTGAATTTGACAAACAGCGGATAGGACTGTGTGCCGCTTTGTTTGCCGAGTTGACTGTCGATTTTGAACGCCGACGAACGCGGTCAATTGATGAGCTGAAAGTTGCGCTTGATGACACCGGCGATTCCTTTCAAGTGTCTGAGGTTGTGGAAACGTTGGTCCGATATCGGATTTTGATGCCGGTCATTGCATCCGATGGCCAACATTGTGTTGAAATCACCCACGACAGCCTGCTTGACATACTTCAACGTTGGGTCGGCACCCACGACCTGGGTCGGCGACGTGCCAAAGAAATACTCAAGTACCACCTACATCGTCTCGACAACGGTGTACGGAGTGTGTTGAGCAGGGTCGAAATCCTCGAAGTCAAAAATGCGCTCGACGCGGTGGTTTCTTTGGACCAAGAACGTAACCGCCTTGGGTTGCCCAGCGGCGGCGCAGCTCAGTTGCTGCGTAAGTCGATACGGCAGATCCGCCTGCGGGTGGGGTTGGGGATCGCGGCGGTGGTGATGGTGGCAGCGTTGGCCGCCGGCTGGTTTTACCACAGCCAAACCAAAGAGCTTTTGCGCCTGGCCAATATCGGTCGTTTTCCGCTGGATATTTCACTTTTGGATATCGATGATTCCGGGAAGGTAACCAAAAGCCCGATAACCGATTTTGTTGACCTGAACGTGGCGGTGTTCCAACCGGCACCACGTTTTTGGTTTGGCTGGGGCGCCGCGTTTGATGCGGAAAAGATGGACGTCCAACGTGATCCCGACGTCGCTGGGCGATTTTGGATCGAAGGGGTCGGTGGCCCTGCTGACATTGTCGTTTCGGGGCGTCATCGCTCACGGCAGATCCCATGCCCCCCATCGATTGTACGGCGTGCCGACCTTCCCGGCGTCACCCTTCGGGATAGTGCCCAAGCATACCGCCAACTTGTGATTCCGTCCTGTTCTTTGACCATGGCGTCTATGGTGCGCATTCCCGAAGGAAACTATCTTTCCGGCGAAAATACCCATGATGCGGCGTTTCCTCGGCGCGAAATCTATCTTGGCGACTTCACTATCGACCAATGTGAGGTATCGAACGAGTGGTTTTTGCGGTTTGTAGACTCCGCAGGCGATCTTGTGGGCCCATTTGGTTACCACGACAGTTCCGGACATCCAGATTGGCTAAAACATCCCAAAGTACAGATTTCGTGGCCCGAAGCGTTGGCGTTTTGCGAATGGATGGGCAAAACGTTGCCCACCGCCGCGCAGGCGGAAAAAGCGGGTCGTGGCGGAATTTGGCTCGACGGAGATGGTTCCCGCAAAGAACAAAATCCAATTGCTGCGAGACGGTATCCATCCGGAGATTCGTTGTTCGCCGAGGATGGGCAGCCGTTGTATGCAGTCCGAGTGCGGTCTGCCGAAGCACCCAAACCGCGGGACACGGTTCCCGAGTTATCTCCAGTGGATAAGATGGAATCTTCGCGGTCTGTTTATGGGGTTTATCACCTCATCGGAAATGTTTCGGAGTGGCGAGCGGATTCCGGACGTATTGCGGCGTGGACACAGCTTGTAAATTTAAAAGATCCGATGATTGTGGACCGCGAGTCTCCACTTCGGTACATGGAACCGTCCAACGTGACGACTTCCAACCCCGAACAGGTGTTGCTAAGTGCCTGGGACGTACTCGATTTAGATAACCGCAGGGCAAACCTGGGTTTTAGATGCGCTACCCGAGGGGCGGGTACCGCGGCGTTGTATCCGTAACGCTCGATTCGTTTGGGAACCACACACTACAAAAAACGAGTTGAGTAAGGAAAATTGTTATGTCGAAAAACTATGTCGGTTACTTATGTGATGAAGATCACTGTATGGATCCCGATGATTGTGCGATTTCGGTCGCGATTGAAGTCATCAATTCGACTCAATATGACGTTGTTTTAACGTTTGAACCCACCGAGGTTTTTGTCGCCCACGACTTCGAGGTGCCGTCGTCCGAAGAAGATGCCGAAGATCTCGTTCTTCCGCTTCTGACAACCCACTTTCGTTCGGTTGATTCGCAGGGGCGGTCCACCGTGGTGGTGTTTTGTAACGACGAGGGCAATAACCCTCAGGCCCTTGTTTTAAGGGATTCCCAGTCGGAAATCGATGTCGTGTATTGGGACGAGGATATGGAAATCAATCACGAGCCGGCACCGGATCTTCGGTTTTTCCACGGCGCGTCTCTTCCCGACTACCCTCATTTGGGTTCGGCGATTGTGTCCTGGTGGGCCAAAGCCAAAATCGAAGTGCGACTGTTTGGGTCGGGAACGCCGCCCAGCTCCGGTTATGTCAAGGTGAACAAACCGGGTTTGGCGTTTCGGATGTACCCCAAAGATCTTGTGGACCCACCCGAATTCGAATCGTTGGTGCCGCCGGGAATGGCATACAATTCTTCACGTTTTGACCGCGATGTAACGGTTTCCAAACCACGGCCAACCACTTGATCCACAACCACTTTTGGGGGGAAGGAGGTAGCTTATGACCCGAGACGAAGAGTTAAAATGGCTTCAAGAAACGATTGAAGCCGACGAAAACGAAGAATCGATCCGTGATTGGCTCAACGACAAGTTGGCCCTCCTACATCAGGCAAACCAGGTTCCTTCCGGCGATGTGGATTTTTATGTCCGCTCTGTTCGGTTGCTGCGAAGCGGCCGGTTTTTTCATTCTCTCGACCTATTGGCCCAAGCAGTTCACAAAAAAGGGGGCTGGGCGCTTCGCCTGGTGGTCGATTGGTCCCAAGCGTTGATTTATCTCGGTCGGTTTACGGCGGCGATTGAATTGTTGATGCCCATTCGAAATGAACTGATGGCCAAACCAGATAAGACGCCGCTGGAAACCAAGATGCTTCCGGAAGTATTGGGGCATCTGGGGCGGGCTTATAAGGATTTGGCGATTTGGGCCAGACCCAATGCGATCGAGCCGCGGCTTGATGATTTGCAGCGTTCAATCGATTATTATCGACAAGGTTACGACCTCGACCCAAACAAGCACTATTGGCATGGTGTCAACTTGGTGGCGGTTGCTGCCTATCGAAACCGAATTTTGGGCAATACGGAACTTCTTTCCAAAACCGACAAGGAGTTGGCGGAGCAACTATTTGGGGTCGTAAATCAACAGATCGATGACCAGCGGGACGAAGGAAAAAGTGTAGAGTTCTGGGCTCTTGCAACCCGGGGCGAACTCCATGTAGCGCTTGGACGTTATGAAGATGCCGCCAACGATTATCACGGCTTTGCATCTCTGTGCGCCGATCGGTTTGCACCGGCTTCGGCGGCGCGCCAGTTACAGCAGTTGTGGGGATTACACGAAAACACCCCTCCCGGATATCAGATTCTACCGTCACTTCACAATCGTTCGTTTGAATTGGGAGGACCGGTGGGCGTTCAATTGCAGGCATCGGTCGGGCTCGAGGCGATGTTTGGACCAGATCGGTTTGTTGGCCTGGAGTGGTGGAAACGGTTTTTGGATCTGTCAAACGGGGTGGTCAGAATCCGCGACAAGGCACTGGAACATTGGCTTGGCACCGGTTTTTTGGTGTCCGGAGAGTCGGTCTGGGAGCCGTGGAAGGGTAAAACGTTGCTTGTGACCTGTAATCACGTGGTGTATGGCTGCGAACCCAAACCACCCAGTGCCCGGCCGAATGCGATTTCCGTTGAGCAAGCCGGGTATTGGCTGTTGTTTTCCGATCCCGAAAACAAAACATTGTCGGAAACGCTCGAAGTGGCGCCCAATCCACTTTTTACGTCGGATGCAAATGATTTGGATGTGACCATATTGGAAGTCACCCGACCGGTGTCGGCATCCAAAACGTTGGTTGCGTCTGACTCTTCAGTGAGACCCGGTCTCAAAACAAAGTTGTATATCATGGGATACGTCGGTGACCCGGAACTGAAGGTGTCGTTTGACGACAACGTATTGTTGGACGTCAAGCCGCAGGGTTGGTTGTGTTATCGGACCCCCACAATTGGTGGTTTCAGCGGTGGCCCGGTGTTTGATCGGGCGCTCAAGGTCGTTGCGGTACATAGCCGGGCCGACTACATCGGGTCATACAATATGGGTATGTCGATCGAGATGATCCGGTCACGGCTTAGTCAGAGTAGATAACCCCTCCCTTTTCAACGATTGGTCATATGTCTTTGTTTCACCTCACAGAGAGTTTGTGAAAAATACAACTACCCGCTAAGTTGCCGGAATAGCCCCCCTGGGTACCGTTTCCCAGGTCGACCGACAGTTGGAGGCATTCCTTGAAGGACCGAGCCCGACGCGCAGTTTCGCTCCCATTTTCGGGGAAACTCGCCGGGTCGTCGTTTTTCATCCCGAAGGGATGACAGCCATTAGCCGGGGGTCGAGCGCAGCGACACCCCCGGTCATGGGCAGAACCGATCCGACCCCGGC
>JABWCM010000409.1 GCA_013360285.1 Myxococcales bacterium | reverse complement strand
TGAAACCAATAGGATACTTACCCACAGACGACCCATCCATGGCCGATCTTGTGCTGCTCAATACGTGTTCCGTACGAGACAAAGCGGAACACAAGATGATGAGTGCCTTGGGGCGGTATGCGCGGCTAAAAGAGTACAACGATGAGCTACTGCTGGGTGTTGGTGGGTGTGTTGCATCGCAAGAAGGCGAAAGGTTGTTACGAAAAGCACCCTACCTGGATCTGGTATTCGGCCCAGACAATATTGCACAATTGCCGGACTTGGTGTTCGCGGCGCGACAGAAAAACGAACGTGTAGCCATCACTGAATTTCTGAAGCGGGACGAATATGAGTGGATACCACTGGAACATCAAAGTTCTGGTCAGGTTTCTGCTATGCTGACCGTGATGAAAGGCTGCAACAAGTTTTGCAGCTTTTGTATTGTCCCATTTACACGCGGGCGTGAGGTGTCAAAGCCGTCTTCTTTGGTGGTCCAGGAAACGAAAACCTTGGTCGAAAGTGGTGTAAAGGAAGTAATGCTGCTTGGCCAGAACGTTAATTCCTACGGTCGGGATCGGCGTGGTGAACCAAAATTTCCGGAACTATTGGCCATGGTCAACGACGTCCCTGGTCTGGAGCGTATCCGGTTTACCACATCTCATCCGTGGGATTGTACCGATGACTTGATCCGTGCGTTTGATGGGCGACTCGGTAAGTTATGCGAATATTTTCATTTGCCTGTACAGTCGGGCTCGGACACGATGTTAAAAAAAATGCGACGTGGGTACACATTGGAAAGTTACCTGCATCAGGTTGAAAAGTTGCGGGGTGCTTGTCCCGAGATTTCAATGTCCACGGATATTATTGTTGGTTTTCCGGGGGAAACTGAATCTCAGTTTGAAGAAACAATTAACTTACTGGAAACGGTCCGATTTGATCGAATCTTTTCGTTCGCATATTCGGAACGGCCTAACACCGCCGCGTCTCGGTTGACAGATGACATTGCTCCAGTAGTGAAAGCCGAGCGACTTCAGCGAGTTCAGGCGCTTCAAGCTAAGATAACAGCAGAGGCGATGGCGCCGTACAAAGGAAAAGTGGTCCAGGTGTTGGTGGAAGGGCCAAGCAAACACGCGTTTTCACCGGACGGATCGTGGAATGGATTGCAACTGACGGGGCGAACTCGAACCAACTTCGTGGTCAACTTCGCCGCCGGCGGATCGAGTGGTCTAGTCGGTCAGCTTCTTGATGTAAAAATAACAAAGGCAATGCAAAACTCGTTTTATGGTGAATTGATGGAAACCTAAACGAATGTTTCCGGTACCAAAAGGAGGTGTCTCGTGGCATCGGTTGAAATAAAAATTCACGAATTACGGATCGATGAGCAATCGCAGGCGCCGCTTTTGGTGTTAAAGGAGTTGGATGGCGAGCGTACACTGACCATGGCACTGGCCCCATTAGAGGCATTGTCGATTATCGTGTTGCTGGAGAGAATGGAACTTCGTCGCCCGACAACTCACGATCTGTTACAACACGTAATTGATTCACTGAACGCTCGTCTTCTACGAGTCGAAATCAACGATTTCAGGGAGGACACGTTCGTTTCGGCCTTAAACGTTGAGCAGGGAAGCAAACTCTTCGTAATTGACGCGAGGCCGTCGGACGCAATCGCGCTGGCGGTTCGATGTGGAGCACCCATTCTGGTGCGGGAATCAATTCTTAAATACGCCAACGGAGATATCGAGTCTCCGTCTGGAAACACCATGCTGCGCCCATCCGGCCAGGACGGACAACGGGACGACCTTCGAGTATGGCTGGAAAATCTGCCGGATGAGCAATTTGGTAAATACAAGATGTGATTATATGTAATGGGATTCACTTCTAGTTCACCATCGGATCAGCTTGATGTTGGATCGGCTTTTCCGCCGCCACACTAAGTTTTTTTCGCCATCCGTGGTAACACGCCAACATGGCCAACCAAGCATTTCACACTGAAAACCCGTCGCCTCCGGTGCCAGCGAACAACAGACTCTCCATCGTGTTATGGTTATGTGTCGGGTGCGTTGCAGTGGTCATCTTTTGTTTGTCGCATCAACGTGTCTCCAGCGACTTTGTTGCACCGTTTCCTCATGCGGACAAGGTAGTACACGCAGTGGTTTATGGCGGTTTCTGTTGGCTGCTGTCCAGTGCGTGGGGGGGTGGGTGGTGCCCAAAGGGTCAAACATTCCGGTTTCATACATATCGTCGGTCATTCGGCTTACCGGTTTTGTGGGTGAGTTTTTATGGAATCACCGACGAAATTCATCAGGCGTTTGTACCAGGGCGTACAGCGGATGTATGGGATTGGGTTGCAGACACCGTGGGTGCGCTTGTATGTGCTTGCCTATTCGCGGTATTTCTTCCCAAGAGGTCGTCTTTGTAATGGAGGTATTCCTGTGAACAACACTCGACGTGTTTATCGTGCACCGCGTGGTACCGAGTTATCCTGCAAAGGCTGGGTGCAGGAGGCCGCGCTGCGGATGCTGCTTAACAACCTCGATCCGGAAGTGGCTGAAAAGCCTGAAGAGTTGGTTGTTTATGGCGGTACCGGAAAGGCGGCGCGCAACTGGGATGCATTCGACAAAATTATCGCAGCGCTTCGTAATCTAAATTCGGACGAGACGCTGTTAATCCAGTCTGGAAAAGCTGTGGGCATTCTCAAAACCCATACTGACGCTCCTCGTGTGCTGATGGCGAACAGCCTGCTGGTGCCCAAATGGGCCGATTGGGAGACATTTAGGG
>JABWCM010000175.1 GCA_013360285.1 Myxococcales bacterium | reverse complement strand
GGAGCGGGCGTATCCAAGGGAGGTGAAAATCAAGATGACAGGATATAAACGTAAGGAGCCAAAATGACTCCGGAAAGGCTTAAGTCACTGGCATTGGGGTTAGCCAGTCCAGCAAACCAGTCAGTGCCGCTGCCCGATGGCTAAATTGGTTCTTTTCGTCCGTGGATAACTCAGCGAACGTCTTTCTCAATGGCGGGTAAAAGAAAATAGGATCGTAACCGAATCCGCCAGAACCGCACGGTTGCGGTAGAATCCTTCCTTCAACCCGTCCCTCTGCTATTATGGCGAAAGTGTCGGGCGGGAGCAGTGGGTGCGCGGTAAGGCAGCGCCATGACTGGGATTTCGGCGGCTCATTTTCTCGGAGTTTGTTTGGATGGTCGACCGAGTCAGCGGGTGTCTTCCCGCTGTCCAATGTGGAAATCGGCCGTATAAGCGGATCGGCTTGAGATCCAACCAAGACCATTGCACATACAAAATGGGCGGTTCGCTCCGTCGAGTCGACGTTATTTAACTTTTCAAGTAGTAACTTTATGTTAGCGCTATCGTCTCCATGCAATCCGGCAAACCGAGCGGAGTGAACTCCCGGCGCACCATTTAGAGCATCGACAACCAGCCCGGAGTCGTCAGCCACCGATGGAAGTCCGGACTGGTTCCAGGCGGCGACTGCCTTTATCAAGGCATTCTCGACAAAAGTTGCCCCGGTTTCATCCGGCGGGATAAACGAATCTAAGTCGGCGAGGGACCGCCACATTACGGGAAAGTCATTGGTAAGTTTACGGACTTCCCTCACTTTCCCAGCATTTGCGGTCGCCAGAACGAGTTCAATGTTGACTAGTTGGGGTTGAACGTGAGTGGCCATCGCACCGCGCAAACGCCGCCCTTGGGCGGTTCAAACGTGAGTTTTTGGACGTTTTTGATAAGGCAATCATGTAAACTTTGTTTTTTAATGGTTGAAGACGCGATCCCGATCGCACCGGGTTTTCCACTGTCGGGAATATTGAAGCGTAACACGACGCGGCCTTCCAACTCCGGTTCCAGTTGAAGTTCTCGTTCGTAGCAGAACTTAAATGCACCTGCTCTTCCCGCCATGACACGCTGAATATCCCCCTGGTTGCAGAATTCAGCCGATGCCTCCTCTTTTGGCGGTTCTGGTTCCGGAACCTCCTTTTCTGGTTTTTTCTGAGGTTCGGTTGTTAATTTACCAGAATTCGGGATGGCACTCCCGGCAAACAACACCACGATATGTGTGGGGCATCGATTCTCCGTTGCGGGTTCGCATTCAAATCCAGGATACGCTGCGCCGACGTTGCCTGGCGGTCCAGTGACTCTGTTCAACGCGTCGACAACCGCGATCAAACGACTTGCCGGGACTTCTTCAGACGCTTCCACAAAAAGGACATTGCCACCGCCATTGTCGCCCTCCATTTTCTGTGCTGCTGCGGCTACGGATGCTGCTTCGACGTGCACATCGGCGTTGGTCGGTATAGTTACTTTGAACAAGGTTTCGTAAAGATACCAAGGTTGGGCGCCGGCAGGCCATACACCTGGCACTGGTCCCGATGGATCGGATTTGGCGTCGGCTTTTTTGCCCGTTGGTGGGAAAATGTCGACTCCGCCGTCGCGGATAGCCACAAGAACCGGACGATCAAACCGCTGATCTGCGGTCGCGCCTGCATTCGCCGCCGATTGCAGCATAGCCGGTACAGTGGCTGTCGGCACGGGCCCGGATAGAAAATGAACCGACCCATAACCTGCTGTTTGTCCTGCCTGGGCTACTTTCAAGAGCGTCTTGGCTGGTGTTTTGGCCTCCGCAGCTACCAGTAGAGCCCAACTTCCTTTGTTACGCTTCATATTGTATCCGGCCATCAACGCATCGGCATCATCTGCACCGATTGCCGCTTCAATGCCGGCAACAGTTTCGCGGTGCTTGGCCAACGCAGTCGACAACACTTCAGTGGGCAACGGAGCCGGCTGTTGTCCCTCTACCACCGGTTGCGGTGGGGCGAAAAGCTCGTCTATGGTCAGAACTGGAGCGCCTGGAAACACCAGGTCGGCTTTTTGATCGGCAAACGACACGGTTCGATCCACCAATTCGATAACCGGTCTTGACGCCAATCGGATGTCGGCAGTGTTGACAGACAAGACTTCAAGTGGTGCAGACGCGACCGGTGGTCCCATGGCGGCCATGGCCTGTACTCCTGGTGCCTGGTCAGTCTGCGGAAACACCGGTGCCCACAACGAAAGACGTATTGCTCCGGTTTCACCCAACAAAGCGGTTGCGGCGTTCGTGGTCACCTCGGCAAGTGGATCGCCGTCGACTTTGGGAGCGTTCACCAGCGACGAGGCCAGTGTGATCAACCTAGCCGGTAGATAGTTGCCGGCGGCCAGTGATCGGATATTTTCTTTATCTGCCAAACCAAAAAATCCCGGTTCACATTCGGTGGCCAAGATTGTAAGCGCTTCTTGCCCTGTTTTCCCCACAATCTTTTCTTTGGCCGCGTCACAAACGAGCCCGGTTTCCCCTCGCGAAAGCGCCGCGGTGACGTCGCCCTGAGAGTCGGCAATGATCTCGGGGCAGGTGGGACACAAAAGCGAGGCTACCGCTGGTTCGATTTTCGTAGAAATCTGGTCTAAACGGCCACGTTGAAGATCCATGACTGGTTTTTTTAGTACATGTAAAAGAAATCCACGTGCTGTGGTAGATAGTGGCGTGTTTTCGAGTGCTGAGCGTACCAGGACGGATGCATCTGGGGCTTTCATACCGTTTTGGACCGCTGTCATGGCTGCGGCGATTTGTCCTGCATTTTGTGCACTGTCGCTGCCACCAAATTCGGCGAACAAAGCCTGAACATCCTGCAGCAGTGCACCAAAACCGTCTGCCTCATTGGGCTTAAGCCCCGCAGTATTTGCTGCTTTGGTGGCTGCCGCGGTGTCGTTCGTCAACAGCGACAAAACAGCGATTCGGACTTCCGCTACCATGACCGCGCTCGCCGCCGCGACGACGTCGTCGGCTTTGGGGTTCGCCTTTATGTAATCCCGCACTGACTTAAGCGCGCCAAATGTGGCGTCATTGAGTTCCAGCTTTGCCAATGTTTCCGCTGCGGCCGGAAGTGGACTCTGGGGTTTGGGTGGTTCCGCGGGTTTTGTAGCAGCGGACGGGGGTGCTGCAGGTTTGGGGGCTGGCGGAGCCTCTTTCTTGCAGGCTGCTCCTATGACCATCAAAACCGACACGGCAACGGCGATGGAGAACGTATTCCGATGAAAGCGTTTGGGTGTCACGGCATGACCTCAAGATGATGGGTGTGTTGCGGATGACGTGGCGCCGTTGATAAGCAGGGCTGAGTCACTCCGAAAACGGTCAGAATGTCGAGCAACGTACCGCCAGGGTGCCAAGGTGGTCGGGTTGGTCGAGCGAGCCCACTTATAATAAACCAACCATTCGCTGACAAGCATTGTGATTCAGTTGGTTCTGCTTTATGCTGGTAAATATGTCTCTAAATGACGAAATCGTTTCGTTAAGTTTATCGATAGCTGGCTAGAAGGCGGCCGACGCACGGTCGGTCTGAAGAAGTGGCGACCGAAATCAAATATGGACCTCACCCGTGTTCGTGAATCGTGGTTGTGGAAATCTGGAATTGAATTCGTTGCGGGCGTGGACGAAGTCGGCGTTGGACCGCTCGCTGGTCCGGTTGTTGCTGCGGCGGTGATTCTGCCTCGCGAATTTGATGCCCGCTCGATCAACGATTCCAAAAAGATGACTGAAAAAGCACGTAACGCTGCGGCGGTTTTGGTCCGCGAGTATGCGATTTCGTTTTGTATCGCCGCTGCGTCAGAGCAGGAAATCGATGCAATCAACATTTACCACGCAACGATGTTGGCCATGCGGAGAGCTGTTTCCGGGTTATCGGTCGCTGCCCAGCATGCATTGGTAGATGGTCGTACCGTTCCCGAGTTGGTTATCCCCCAGACCAAAATTGTCGGCGGTGACGCAATTGAACCCGCAATTGCTGCGGCTTCCATTTTGGCAAAAGTGCATCGAGACGCCCTTATGATGCAACTGCATGCCGAGTATCCAATGTACGGTTTTAACTTACATAAGGGCTATCCCACCCCTGACCACCAGGACGCGCTGAGAAAGTTTGGGCCGTGCGCGGTCCACAGAATGTCTTACCCCGCCGTACTCGAATGGAGTGGGAGGTTTGGTGAGACTTACGATGAGCTAAAACGCGAGTTGGCCGACATGAAGACCAAAAATGCCCTTGACCAATGGCGAAAACGGCTGCGAACGAGGTCTCACGAATTGACTGAAACCGAACGTAAACGGCTGCGTGCCATGGCACAACGGCGTTTCGCTGACGCGGGTTTCTCACGAACCTGACAGTACGTGCGTCGATCGGGGCGCACATCTTCGGGCCGGGTAGGCCCATTTTGTCTTCCACATGGCATTGTTATGCTTCCGGGCAAATACCGTCCACCATCCCCGAATCTGCCGGCGCTTCGGTGCGCTCGCCCCGCACGTTCGTGATAAATCCGCGCCGGCCCGGATGCTGGTGAGGGTAAAGTAAAGTAAGATAACGTTGGCTTGACAGCAGTCTTTTGCGGTGAAATAGTTTCTATGTGGATACTGAAGTCATGTTTGCGGCATCGTCACCCGCAGAGTTTGTGAAAAAATATGGGGACGGGCTTGGACGAGGGGATTTTGGCCACGATGCCCGGAAAAAACCGAGTCATATCGGGAATATGGCGCAGGTTTTGTGGGGGGCGGTGGGGCCAAAAGCATCCGTCCAAGTTCGTTCAGCTATTTTTTCACAGATTCACAGCAGCTCTCTTGCTGTCGGGGCCGCTCGCAAGAAATCCGGGCCACCGGAGGCAATTTTGTGAGGAAAACGGAGGATTTCCGTGGAAGTGGACAGAGTTATTGCCGTCTTTGCGATGTGTCTCATCGTGGCAGGGGTGGTCGTGTCCATCGGAAGGTTTTCGCCGGAGACCAGCGAGGTTCGTGAAACGCCAGTAACTTCAGTAATGACGTGGAAGTCCTACTCCCTATCACCCGTTCCCAACCCCGACCCGCACGCCGTTCCCCAGCCTACACGAAACCGTCCCTATCGAGTTGCTGCAACGTCCGATGGCCGTAAAGCCTATGTAACGTTGTCCGGTAAGGAATCGACACCTGGAAGTCATGTCGCTGTTATCGATGTGGCGAATCAACTCGAATTGTCCCGAATTAAGGTTGGATCTTATCCCTATGCGATAAAACTACACCCTTCTGGCCGGTATATGGTGGTTGCCAATCGATACTCCAACTATTTGACCGTAATCGATGTTCACACAGACTCGGTTACGTCGGTAATTCCGGTGATTCCCTATTGCGAAGAGATCGAATTTTCCGCGGACGGAAGGGTGGCTTATCTTGCCAACTTTTGGAAAAACCAGATTCTTGTGGTTGACCTTTCTTGGGATGACGGTCGGTTAGTTGGAACGTTGCGTCAGATTGGTTTTGGTGCAGAGCCTTTTGTGACTCACGCTAACATAACAAAAAAAACCTACACCTGCGAGGCATGTGGATGGGGTGGACAAGACTCCGACCGGTGTTCGCGATGCGGCAAACCGAAACCCGTTTTACACCAACGCACAGAAACCGTTGCGCGTAATAGTGAGGTATACGGGGTGTTGCGTGCGCGATGCGGCACAGCTTCCTGCCACCTCTACGAATCCGGGGGATTTGTGGCTGGTCCGGACGCGCAAAAAGCATTTGCCAGTGCTGTGGCTCACGTGTTCCCTGGACGGCCTGACGAAAGCCCGCTCCTTCGCATCGCAACGTCGGTTCAGCACGGGGGAATGGCCGACAGCATTGACGGACGGCACCACGTAGGCGGGATTGTATTCGAAAATCCGGATGAGGATCCTGATTACCGGCATCTCCGTAATTGGATCGCCGGCGGCGCCGAGGGGCCGGGTATTTCGGTTGGCGACAAACCAAGGGACATGGCTGTTTCGACCGATGGACGTTTCCTCTATGTAGCCAACACCGGCTCATTGGACGTATCCGTGGTGGATTTGGTGATTCAGCGTGAAATTAGACGGATTTTCGTTCGATCTCCGGTTAACGACCTTGTATGGTTGGGCGATCGTTTGGTTTTTGCTACGCTGGGGGTAGGTTCCGGCCACCCGAAGCAGCGTAATCCCGCTCGCGAATCGACCGATCCCATGGGTTTGGAGACCGAGTTTACGCTAAAGCGGGACCTGACAACCGGTAAACCATTGCCTCTTGATCTCCAGGAACCTCTTGGGCCCTACGACGACGTCGATGGGACCGCACAAGAGAAATTTCGTGATATTTCAAATGATATCGTGGTGTTGGATCCTAGTGCCTCCGATGTGGGGTCCATTGCTGACAACGATCTGTTTATTCGGTACACCTCAGATACGTTTGAAGCGCTGCCCGGCGACAAAAGAGGGGACGTTCCCGAACATTTGATGCGGGTTGTGGGTGCATTTCCCGAACAGATGGAAACGGTTGGGGAGCATCTTTATGTTACCATGTCGGGTACGTTTCAGGTCCAGGAATGGCGGCAAGACGGGCGTGGCCTTCGTCCGGGGCGTGTTTTTGATACCGGGTTTAAGCCGTCAGGTATTGCGGTTGCTCAACACATCCTCGTTGTTGCCAACCACCTTCAGGAAAGTGTGTCATTTGTTAACTTAAAAACGGGCGAATCAAGCATGCTCTCGTTGTCCCGACAGCCGGAGCCGTTTCCATCAACCGATTTTGAGCGGGGCGAGTTTTTTGTACAGACGAGTGTATTTTCAGTCGACCAGGACCAAAGCTGCGTTCATTGCCACTACCGGGACACTTCAGATGGCAAAAAGTGGTCCGTCAGCCAGGTCATGGGGCAAAGCAGGGACGGTCAAGAACGTGCCGGTGGTAGCCGAGAGGTTCCAGACATGCGGGGGCTGTTTCATGATGTGCCGTTCTTTGTTGAAGGCACACTCTCCATGGATGAGCCGCTGACGATGATCATGGAACAGAATCCACTTGTAAGTTTCCAGGGAGTCACACCCGTTGGTGACTTCAGCGAGATTTTTGCGATTGCGGGTGAGTCCGTGAACACAAAGTCAGCCGATACGGTCGTTGTTGCGACCAACAAATGGGAAAATCAAGACGTTAAGTTAGCAGATCTGATCAAGCGCCGGGACATCCATTTCGCGCGGTTGACTGAGAAATATTGGGGAAAGTCATACACGCTCAGGGACTGTCAAAAATTCGTCGGTGATTACCAGGGTTTGGAGCCGCGACTGCTCGCGAATCCCGAAGATCCTGACGAACCGATGGTGGTGGCCGGAAAAGCGGTTTTTGAGGATCCAACAGTCGGTTGTTCGGGCTGTCATCCACCCCCGGCATTTACCGACAAAACAATGGTTTACAATGGAAACAAGTCATTTCCGCCTTTGGTAACAGGGGCACCCCGAGATAACGTGCATATGCTCATCAGTGCTGACCGAATGGATCTTTTGAATGGGTATACACGATCATGGGACCCCATCGACTTCGGAAGGGTGGAGGAACACGAAGGGTTTTTTGTTGCGCCGTCATTGAGAGGTTTGTGGGCTCGGCCGCCCAGACTGTTGCACCACGGACACGCTCAATCGTTGCGGGAAGTCGTTTGTACACCTGGACATCCGGCGCTACGGTGGTTGCCAACTGGACAACGGGAGCAGGGACGTAATGAATTCGAGGGTCTTCCCGATACCCATGGCGTTACGTCGCATCTTTCGGTTTGGGAGATCGAATGTCTGATCAGGTACTTACGATCCATCGAGTAGCGTTGGCTGTAACCGGGCTTGTTCTACTGGGCGCTGCCGGCGTTTGGGCAAGGCTGACGCCGGCCTTTGTTATGCCACTCGATCATTCGGGAGGTTTGGTGGTTCGTGCGTCACGTCCATTGATGGGTAGCGACTTCGCCGTTTCGATTTGGGTTCCCGCGTCCCGACAAGCCGAAGCACAAGATGCGGCGGAAGCGGCGCTCGATTTCGTGGCGCAGCTTGAAACGCAAATCAGCGAATGGAGAATCGACAGTCAAATCAGTCGCCTCAACGAAAATGCCGGAGGTGAGTTTATTTGGGTTGGCAAAGATGTCGCCGAACTGGTGACTCAGATGCGTCACTGGGCACAAGAAACCAACGGGGCTTTTGATCCTACCGCTGGTCGGACTTTTGAACTTTGGGAGCAGGCTCGTAAAGATAAAACCGTTCCGCACTCAAGCCAAATCGAAGCGGCCTTAGCGACGGCTGGATTTCAACATCTTGAAGTCAAAGGGGAATACGCACGGCTTACGTTGCCGGGAATGCGGTTGGGCACCGGTGGAATTGGCCATGGTTGGGCGGCGGACAGGGTTTCTGCGTGGTTGTCGGGTCGCGGATTTGCTGATCACTTAGTCGATGGCTCCGGGGACATTGCGATACATGGAAAGCGGGGAGAGTTTCCTTGGGTTTTGGCCATACGCCATCCCCGAAAAAAAACACCGTGGGTAGTTCATGCGGACTCGTGGGTCGGTGGAGTTTCCACTTCCGGAGATTATGAGCGGTTTTTCGAAATTGACGGCAGACGTTACTCGCACATTATCGACCCTCGGACGGGATGGCCCGCAGAAGGAATTGCGGGTGCCACCGTTTTCGCTTCGACTGCTATCTTAGCGGACGTGCTTGCGACAGCCGTTTGTGTGGTGGGTACTGAAGCCGGCCTTGGGTTAGTGGAATCGATACCGGGTGTTCGCGCGGTGATCGTGAGGGACAACGGACAGGTTGTGGTGTCAAAAGGTCTACGTCTCATCAACAGTCACCTGGAGATGGTGCCATGAGTAAGTCCAGGACAATAAAAGAACGTTTTTGGGCTATTTTGACCGTTGTTGGAGTCATTAGTGGGACGCCGGCGTGTCACCAAGATGCCGAAGTCGTGGGTACAGTACCGGTCGATTCCTTCGATCGGTTTCGTAGTGCTGTCGTGCCTGTGCTCGAAAGTCGGTGCAGCGGTTGCCATGGTGTTTCTGAAGAGGAATATGAAACTTTGTCTGCGGAGCCCCAAAATCGTCTTTTGTTGCGCTGGATTACAGATGGCGGCTTGCGGATTTCGACAGAACAACACGCTCGGCTCGCATTTTTGCGGTTTACTGAGCCTGTTTACGTAGGCGAAAAAAGTTTTGTCCCAATTGATTTCGCGACTTCGCCGTTGGCAAGCGCCGTCGTACGGTCCCCTTTGGGCGAGCGGCTTGGAGGCGTTCCACACCCGGTCATTTTTTCGTCGGCTGATGACCCCGATTTGGTGGCGTTAACGGCATGGGTTGCTGCCGAAATAAGCCATCACCCTGAACTTTCTACGCATCTGAAGTCAGAAGCGGAGTTGATATTCGCCAACGAAGTGGTTCCCGTTTTAGCCAGAAAGGGGTGTTTTGGATCCAATTGCCATGGAAAACACGCCTTTAACGATTTGAAGCTCGATGGTGGGGTGCCGTTGTTGCCGGAACGGTTCACGTCAGGGATTCAGGAGAAAAATCGCCGCACTATGCTTGGCGAAACAACCCGATTGACCCATCTTTCCGGCGATGTGGAGCAATCCCGGCAAATTAAAAAGTCGATTCTCGTAGATCAGGGCGGGATTGTACACAAAGGTGGCAACCAGTTTTTGAAAAAGGGAGATCCCGACTATCAGGTGTTTGTCAAATGGCTCCAAGCGGAAAAACGAGAAGCGGAGCGTCGTGTGGGAGCTCAGCTTGGTGTCGTGGACGGCTGGGTGTTTTTACGGCGGCCGCGTTCAAGCCCTGAAAGGTACTTTGAGCCGATTCGTTTTCTTCCCGGCGGCGATTTGTTCTGGCGGCGTGGAACTCAAGAAATCAATCTTACCGCGGGTCTTCATCCCGACGGACCTGCCGATATTCGCGCTGCAGATGTAAGTTATGATGGCAAAAGAGTTATTTTCGCAATGCGGCGCGATGCATCCGAGCCTTTCAATGTTTGGGAATTGGATTTGTTGACCCAAGAACCACGTCAACTGACCTTCTCAGTCGATCCGGAAGTGTTTTTCATCGATCCGATTTATGCGCCTAGCGTCGCCGATCTCGACGGGAGTGATTTGTCGCGGGCGGACGTGGTGATGTTGTCGAATCTTTCGAAACAAACTGCTCCTGTTAGCCCTGACGTGTTGCTCGGCGAAGCGGAGAGGGGAGGACTGGATACGATTGAGGATTTTCAACGCACCGAAAAAGTGGGGAAATTTGTCGGCCGAACCGTGCGCGTCCTTCGTGGGACCAATGCTTCAGAAAGCCGCACGATTGTTCATTCTGAACCAGGTAAATTAACGGTCACCCCGCCTTTTTCTAGGCCGATTGATTCCACGACGCATTATATCATTGATGCTGAACAACGATTTGCACCGAAAATGGACCTGTATCGGCTTCCTCTGGCGGGATTGGGTACTGAAAAGGAACTATTTCGTTCCGAACTGCATCGAATGACGTATTCACCCGATCAAGCGCGGGCGCCATCAGTGCGTTCCAGCGGCGAGGTGATGGCGACTTTTCTCCGTACCGGTTGGCAGGCAGGAAGACCGTTTTTTAATGGTGCTATTTTTCGAACGCACGCCGATGGGTCCAATTTCCATACCCATTCGGGCAATCGTTCGGCGGTCGCGATTTTTGCCAACAATCGGGAAATGCCTGATGGGCGCGAGGTGCGGATTGGTCGAGACGCAGATTCATGGTGGGGTGGCAGTCTGATTGTGTCCGATCATCAGTTCGGACCAAGCATTGAGCCGGATAACCCTCTGGATAACCTGGATCATCCTTATCTTAACGGACCACTAAAAACCGCATTGCCGCGTTTTTTTCCAACGTTTGTGTCTGTTGATCCCGACGTATTGGACCACGGAATCTCCCCGGGTGGAGTCTATCAGGACGCGTATCCCCTACCGGACGGATCCCTCTTGGTTTCTTATGCCTCCGGTCCGGTTGATTTGGATGATTTGGAGGCAGCGCCCGATTTTGATCTGGTAAGACTTGTCCCCGATCCGGAATTTCGTGGTGAGTTTGGCCCGGGATCCTTTCGCCGCGAGGTGGTTTTGGCGTCTCCACTGGCAGAACTGTGGCCCCGCCCAGTGGTGGTTCGCCTCAAAGAACGTCCCGGCCCCATGCTCAAGACCGAGCGGGATATTCTGGGGCCTCCGTCCGTTATTGGGGCGGGCACGCGGTATCCGCAAACGACGCCGGCGTTGTTGCAAATCTATGATTTGCCGCTTCTTGCAGCATTTTTTGAGCAAACAACCCCTATCGGCGAGCGGCATATCGCACATGGCACCTGTGGAGCGTGCGGTAAAACATCGGCTGATGTAGACCAGATTCAGTTTTTACGCGTAGTCGGCCAACTGGTTGACCACGACACGAACGAGTTGAAAAAAGCGGTGCTCGCCGAACTTCCCATTATGGCAGATGGGTCGGTTCAGGCTGTGATTCCCTCCGGTGTGCCGTTTGACATTGAGGCAGTCAACGGCATGGGTATGACCGTGTCATCACCACACCGGTGGCTGTATGCCCACCCCGGTGAGAAACACACGTTGTCTATTCCCCGTTCGTTGTACACCCAGACGTGTGCCGGGTGCCACGGATCGTTGTCGGGGGTTTCCGAACAGTCGGTGGGGTTAGTGGATGCGGTCACCGGTGCCTCCCGTACGCTTGCCATTTGGGATGCAAAAAACCACCGCCGGCGCACGGTGCCGAATTTCGAATCCGGTAGTCCAAATCCTGCTGAATTTATCGGTTTTGAAAAAGACATCAGGCCATTGTTGGAAAAACATTGTGTTTCATGTCATTCCGATGTGGAACCGAAAGCGGGTTTGTCGCTTACGGGTCCGACGGCATACGAAAAACTGCTAAAGTTAGTTGATAAAGATGATCGGCGGGCGACTCGTAGTCATTTGATAGAGAGACTGGTGGGGCGGGAACTGTATGCTCCAGCCGTCTTGCCCACGGCGGGTCCACATCCCTCGCCCAAGGCGTTGTCCCAGCGGGAAATTTCAACGTTTATTCGCTGGATTGACCTCGGAGCATATGGTCTGTGAGTGTAGGAAATGTGGCCATTGTGATCGGGGGATGTCTCGTGTTGGCCGGAACGATGTTTGGTGTATTGGTGCCGGATCGTCCTACCGTTTCGGAGTGCGCCAAGAAAAGCGATTGCGCACGATGTCATGCTGGGTTGGTTCCGGCAACACATACCCGGAGTTTTGTTGAGTTCGATCACGGGGCGGCGGTGTTGGACCACGTTGCCGACTGTACAGGGTGTCATGAAGACGCCGTGTGCGATGATTGCCATGCAGAAACACGGCCGCAATGGCATACTGAGGCTTTTGTAACCCCTGGATCTGGTAATTTAGAGCGCAGCGAACACGCCGCTGTTGCAAACGAAAGGAAAAACACATGCAACACGTGCCACACCAAACAATTTCAACGTCAGTGTGCCGCGTGCCACCGACCCGATGAACAGTGGAATGATGTCCCTCGGAGGAAGTTGCCGACCGAACGGGATGGCGCGAAGTGAAGATAAAGGAACACAAACATACCGCTTCCGACCCGATCAAACGCCTTGCACCATCTCCTTCGGTACGATTTGGTGCCAAAGGACTGTGTTTGGTGGTAGCCGCGGGTGACTCCGTTCGTGCTGGGCAACTGCTGGCCGTTTCACCACGCGAAGATCGGTTTGCTAAACATGTATGCAGCCCTTATAACGGCTCCGTCGTGCAAATTCAGCCGGATGTGGTTGTTCATGGGGAGCCCGACGTAGTTGTTGCGACCGGATCTCATGTAGCGCCACTGAGCTTAGCACCCGAATATATTGTAGAACGGGCAAAAGTAGCCGGAATTGTGGGGATGGGTGGCGGAGCTTATCCAACCCATCTTAAATTAACGACCGGTTTGCCGGTCGACACGGTGATTGTCAACGGATGTGAAAGCGAGCCTTATCTTACTTGCGACGCACGGGTGCTCGTGGAATATCGCGCAGAGGTTGACTGCGGCCTGCAGTTGGCAGCCAGGGCGGTGGGTGCGTCGAGAACCTTGATTGCCAATGCGCATCATGGTTACCCAGGTGGTTACGAGAAAACGCTGGTTTCGGAATATTGTGGCCACTTGGTACCAACTGGACAGCGACCCCATCATGTAGGAGTGATTGTTATCAATGTCCAAACCGCGAGGGCCTTACATCAGGCCGTGTGCCTCGGTCGGCCGTTACTGGACCGTGTGGTCACGGTGGCGGGGGGGGCGGTGGGTTGCCCCGGCAACTACCTTGTCCCGTTGGGTACTGAAGTCGGTCATGTGCTAAAAGAATGTGCAACGGACGTTTCGAAGATTGCCGCGGTGGTGTTGGGGGGACCGATGATGGGTCGGGAAGCCCAATTGGAAACGACAGTGGAGGCGTGGGCAGGCGGTGTGCTGGCACTGGTGCCGGGCGAAATCCATCGCCCTGTCGATATGCCGTGTATCCGCTGCGGCGATTGTCTTGTGGCGTGCCCTGCGGGACTTAGCGCCCGTCACCTCGTGCTCAGACCCAATCCATCGTTACGTGACTGCACCGAATGCGGGATGTGCCAATATGTGTGCCCAGCAGAACGGCCACTCGTACGCCTACTCCGACAAGCAAAGGCAAAAATAGGGTGAAATATCTATCCTTACTTCGAGTCAACCTTGTTACAGCGCTTTTTGTCGCAGTTTCGGCCGTTTTATCTGTTGTTGTGCCCAAGGTGGAACTGGAGCGAGCTGTGGCCCAGTCCACAATTGGGGATGGCGAGGTCCTGTCCCGCGCTCCCACGACAATTCGGAGTGGTGAATCGGCGGCATTGTTTTTCGAAACCGCCCGATATCAGGGTCTGATCCGGGGTGTGGTGATCGTTGATCGTGACCTGATCACCGATGTAGTCATTTTTCAAGCTCGCGAGGGGCACGATGGAACCGCCTTTGTGTCCAACGACTTCGCGAGGTCTTTTCAAGGACTTCCCGCGACGCCACCCGTGAGCGTGGATGTCGTCAGCGGGGCCACTGTTTCTTCTCAGGCGGTGAACGACGCCATCAATGAAAGGTTAACTTATTGGAAAAGACTCCAAAAAAAGTGAAGTGGGACGTTTTTGCACCTGCGTTCGTTGTTGGTTGTGTTCCAGTAGTCTGGGACGCTCCCCCATCCGCTACTTTGGCATGGGCCGGATCGCTGATTTTTGGCGGCGTGGTTGCCGGGAAAGTTCCCCTGCGCTGGGTGGCGGTCGGCTGGGCGGCGGCGGTCGCGGTGCCGGGGTTTCCGTTTGCTGCCGCTGCCGCTGCAGGTCACCTGCTCAGTGGCCTTGGTGCACATCCTATGGCCGCCGTGGTTGGAGTTTTGCTCAGTACCCTTGTCAATCTGCTGCCAGTTCCTCGTCCGGTGCACTTTGGCGGAACACTGTTTTTCATCGTTGCGGCCACAATTGTTTGGATACAACGGAAAAACATATGAATCCTTATGACGCCGTTTTCTTTGCCGCCGCTGTGAGTGTATTTGCCCAAAAGTTCGATGAAACACGAGTCGACACATCGCCATCTGCTCCGGTGGAGCCCAGTTCTGTTATTTGGACTGCCACAATACATTCGGATGTCGCAAAATCCCGATTGGTTAACGCCACAGGTACCGTGGGTGTCATGCTGGCCCCCGCTTTGGCTTGGCTGTGTCTTCCGCTTGGGCCCTACGCTTC